>CAYFRA010000001.1:0-13686 GCA_964345395.1 uncultured Paludibacter sp.
CACCGATAGCATTACCGGGAGTCATAAACTGCGTGTCGTGGCTTACACCATTATTCAAATCAGATCGTATGTAACGAAAAGCTACACCTGCCGACCACTTCTCTGAAAGCATACGTGAGTAACCCAAGTCAAAAGACATCTCATAAGGATTAGCTGTACCGTAATCATCATCGGGTCTTTCGCCTCTAAGTTTAATTTCTCCTAAGGAGAAATAGCGTAGTGATGCACTTAAAGATTGCAACTCATCAAATTTCCAATAACCTGCCGTGTAAAGCAAGTTGATATCACTCACTAACTTGCTTAGCCAAGGAGTGTAAGAGAAAGTAAATCCAGCAGGACTCTCCATAAAAGCATATTTTGACACATTCCAATACTGCGAGTTGATATCTGGTGTTGTGGCTACCCCTACATCACCCATACCTCCTGCACGTGCATCTGGTGTAATCGTTAATGATGGCACACCTGTAAGCAGTGGGTTTAATTGTTCATTTAAATCTGATTGTGCTGCAACATAAGATGTTGAAACCAACAGTGCAGACAACATTGCTAAAAAAATCTTTTTCATCCGTTTTTTTATTTGAGATATTATCTCTGTTTTAGTTATTATTATTCAAAAAACAATAGTTTATCGGTCTAATAAAAACGTTTAAATCTGTTTTTATTGTCCAACAACAATAATTTTATTTGCTTTAGATACAAATTCGCTATCCAATGTTTTGATCGATATTCGATAAACATAGACACCTTGTGATACTTTGGTTCCATCTGAACCGCTCAAATTCCATACCATATTATCACTATTGTTGTATTGCTGTTCATAAATCTTTCTACCAGCCAAATCGAAGATCTCCAAGCGTGATTCTAAGAATGTTTCGGGACGATCGTGTTCAACTACAAATTTAGTGTATGATTTTACTGGATTTGGATAGTTAGAAACGGCAATTAGCTCAGGCGATAATCCGGGGACAACTTCAAAGTCGAGACTAACTGAATTTGAATTATTCAACAAATCCCAAGCATGAAATGTGAGGGTATGTTTACCTGCTTCCAATTTTGGCATTTTGAATTTTACAATTCCATTCTGATAGCTATTCTCATCTGCTTCGAAATATTCATTGAGTGTATATGTGCTATGAGGATCAAAGTCGATGATCAATTTCAAGTCGTGACCAATACCGCTACCAACAGTGTTGATTCCATTTTCGTCAGATATATGGGCTATAAATAGTGGCTCTTCATTCACTTTACCACCCGACACAAAGTCGGGAGAGTTGAGGTAAACCATCATATTAGGCCCTTCGGTATCATCAAATTGCGAATCCATAAAACCGCCGATCAAGAAATCTTCGAAATAGCCTTGAGCTTCTCTATCTCCGTCTGTTTCTGATGCGTAATAATTAATCCTACCATTACCAAAGTTGTAGCGGATATCTCGCGGCACCATCACTGTGAAAGTAAATTGGCCATTGACAACTTTAGCTTTACCTGAGAAAATTTTATTAGGCCTGTCGCTGTATGTGATAGCTCCACCATTTTGGTTGTTGAGTGTGGTGATGCTCTGCTCTTTATCATAAATGGTAATTTCAGCTGTTCCATTGAAGTTGCTCACCTTGTTACCATTTCTATCTGTAACATACGCCGTTATCTCATTCACAGATAGAGCTTTAAGCACCTCACCGCTATCGGCTGGCTTTCCATTGATTGTTTCGGTTTTAACCTCCAATTCGTTGGGGTAATTTAGTTTCAAAGCTGGGTTTCCAAATAGCATATAAGATAACTTATTCATACCAGCACCCACTTCATTTTTGGATTTGCGCACCACATCGCCCAAACGTGGCATATTGCCATAGGCATCACGTTTGAACAAATTATTTGAAAATTTGCTATTCAATTTTTCATTCTCATCAGCATAGACCACCCTCGCCGCTGAGAAGAGACCTATCCCCCCACCTACTGGATTGAGCAATACATATTCGCCTGCCGATATATTTTCTCTATCAAACATCACAAAATCACATGTAGCTGCCATCCAAAGTGGAAGCTTGTTGTTGTACATCACTTTGATATCGTTGTCTGACAATATTCTCTCCTTCGTCCACCCTAAGCGATTGGCATGCCCCATAAAGTTGAGGTAGAAAACCCCAGAATTGATTTGTGATTTGAGCTTAGCTTCAGCCAAAGGATAGCTTTCGCCACTTGCTGTAAACTCTTTTTTGAATGCATCTAAATAGATTTTATTCTGCTGAAAAGCAGGATATTCATTTTGCAACAAACGAGCTACTTTCGTATCTATATCTCTCATATGCAAGCCACCATCACCATCATCAGCCACAAAAGTAATTTGATTTTTCCAAATACCTTTAATCTCATTATTCATATAAGATATCATTTTATCAACCACATCATCTGCATGTTTGGTAGTTACCACAGGTAAACGGCCTATACCCAAATCCAACAAATCGCTATTGATGCTCACCCCTTCTCCATTGTCTAAAAAACCAAAATAATCATCAGTTACATAAGATTTTACCTCGTTCAATGAGTTGTCTGCTTGGTAAGTTAATATTAAGTTGTCACCTGAATTGTTTTGGATACCACGATTATCAAATGACCCTCGTCCAAACAAGAGTAAATATTTAGGTCCTTGCCTGTTGGTGCGGTCATACCACATTTTCATCACACGACGATAGGCTGTAGCATCGGGCGTACCAGATGAAAACTCATTGTAAACCTGCTCTGTTGTCAATACATTGACAGATAAGTTATCTATATCGCGATGAGCTGCTGCAAGTCTTTCAGCTTGGGATAAGAACTTGGGATGCGTAATTATGGTCAAATCAGCTGATGGCAAAGCATGGATATTCTGGTTTGCTACCTCACCTATCACTTCAGGTTTTAATGTAAATGCTGATTTTGCGGTCGGGTCAATAGCTAAATACTGTTTTAACTCATTGGCTTTATCGATAAATTCTATCTGATTTCCACTTCTTGTTGTGGGAATAATTTTGATATTTTCGGCATCTGTTATATCCCAAATTTGTATGTTTGGATTATCTGCTGTCACCCGAAAGCGATTATAAACTCCTGTGACGTTTAAATTGTCATAATTTCTAAAAAACAATTCATGATTATCCACTTTCAGATGACGTCGTGCATTAACAATCAAGTAGTTTAGATACGCCTTTTGCGATGTATTGGAAATATTGTAAGTCATTTTAAATGACAAATCACCCTTCTGTTCCGTATTGCTGAAGCTGTAAGTGTTGTAAATGGGAAAACCTACAGTATAAAGGTCGATGGTACGGTTGGGTATTTCAATCCTTTTCGACTGGTCGTTATTGAAAACCAAATCGATATTGGAAGCTATCCCATTCGTAACTGCCATATCTAATATAAGCTTTACGTCGTTGCTTGTTATATTTGAAAAATTAAAGTTGATAGTATGACTGGGTCTGTTTGTATTAAACTCCTCGCCATAGAACACCTTACCTGTTTTACCTAAGTTGTATTTTTCTAATTCATGAACTTTGTAATCAACAAATTGATTAACATTCACAACATTTGCTCCATCTGGTGGCGTCACAGCAGATGTTTCATCAATTCGCTTACCAACTCCTGCATCTGAAGTTACAAAATAATACCCTTTGGTCGAATAGTGATTAAGCTTGTGAATAAAATTTCTTTTAGCTGAGTCATATTGCCAATCGACCACTCCTTTTGCATAAAACAAAATATAGTCGCCCGCATTAAAAACTCCGTCACTCCCCTTGTTCATATATATTGCCACTTCGGGTAAATCATCGGGTTTTGCATTTGCTAAGTTTTGATCATGAATTGCCCCGCCATAGCCAAATATACGAACATTAGCTGGATCAACTCCCATAGAACTGAGATCTTCATAACTCAATTTGTAGATCCCTGATTCAGTAACTGCTATTTTTACAAACTTCCCTGAAGCCAATACCGATTGATTGGCATAAAGCTCTTTTACTATTTCTGGAGATTGAAGTGAAGATTCAAATTTCTTGATATCCAAAACAAAACTTGAAATCCTGAAAAGTTCATTGTCAATTTTTACAAAGGGGAGTATCTCTATATTATAATAGCTGACATCTCTGTCTTGGGTCAAAAATGTTCTCACCTCAGGGGATTCGCTTAACTCAACATCAATCAACAACGACTCGTCGGTAGTTAATGGTTCATATTCGATATTTAGTAAATTGACTTGATAACTGCTATTGGAATTTGCTACAATGCGTTCAATGTAGTAAGGTAAGTCATTGTCATCAGAGTAAGTAGCATCTGCAAAACTTAAAACCTGTTGGTTAAATAGCTCGGCCTCTCTATTTTGCACCCCTTCCCACTTAATCTCTCTGACAGCACTATTCTGTCCATAAGTGATGATAGCAATACTCAAAAAGGACAAAATAATAAATATATATCTTCTAAATTTCATTCTAAAACTGTTTCAAAAAATAACGTTTAGCTTTAAATAAACAAAAATACAACAAATATTCAAGAAGTTAAGGCTTACAACAGTTATAAAAACGTTTTACTGTAATTATTATTGTTTTTATTAGCTTGAGGTATAAGAATTGCAAACAGACAATCACAATTTATCTTTTTGATAATTATGAGTTTAGAATTGCGAAGTGTAAAATGGAACAATCGAGCAGACAAGAAAATGGGTGAAAAAACTAAGCAAAAAGAGATACTACCTTACATTGAAATCAAACATTTTGTTATCAAGCAGATAACCTTCTAAGCGATCTCCAATTTCAACTTTACCAACACCCACAGGTGTACCAGTAAAAATAATATCTCCGATTTTTAATGTAAAATATTGGCTGATAAACGATATCAAATAATCAATTTCAAAAATCATATCCTTGCTATTGCCTTTTTGCACAGTTTTTTGATTGATATCTAAGTAGAATGGTAGGTTATTCAAATCACCACAGCGCTCTTTGGGTAAAAAATCTCCAATGACAGCCGATCCATCAAAAGCTTTTGCAAGTTCCCAAGGTTTTCCCTCCGATTTCAACTTTTGTTGCAAATCACGTGCTGTAAAATCGACACCAAGACCAATTTCATCATAATAGCGATATGCAAATTTTGGGGAAATGTATTTACCCAAACGATTTATTTTTATCAAAAGCTCGGTTTCGTAATGTATCTCTTTGCTAAATTCGGGAATAAAAAAGGGTTTATTGGCTCTAAGAATAGCACTATCTGGTTTCATAAAAATGACAGGCTCTGAAGGGTTGGATTGATGCATCTCCTCATTGTGAGCCCGATAATTCTGACCTACAGCTATAATTTTCATTCAACCGATATTTTATCTTTTTCTAATTGCTCGTTCAATCGGTTATACATCACAGCCAAGTGTGCATAAATGGAGGTGTTTTGAACAACCACATTTTCAGGTACCCGTATTCTGAATGGCGTAAAGTTCCAAATCGCTTTGATGCCACCTGCCACCATCATATCTGCTACCTCTTGTGCCTTATCAATAGGCACTGTCAGAATGCCAATATCAACATCTAATTTCTGCTTTAAATTTGCGCAGCTCTCTACATGATAAATTGGTATATTATTGATAGATGTTCCAATTAGTTCACTCTTCACATCAAATCCCGCCACCACATCCAAACCATAATTACTCAATCCATTATCTTGCAATAGTGCACCTCCCAAACTACCTACTCCAAACATAAATGCGTTGTGTGGCTGCTTAAAACCCAAAAACTTCTCTAACACCCTTGTAAACTCTTCCAAATCATAACCTACACGTGTTTTGCCTGAAATATTTATAAAAGATAAATCTTTTGCAACTTTTGAGGGGTCAATATCCAAGCTAATCGCTATCTGAGTGGAGGAGATATTTGCATTTCCTTCCTTCTTGAATAGTTTTGCAAAAGCTAAATACCACGGTAATCTTCGCAAAGTTGGTTCTGGTACTTCATATTTTATTTTTGACATATATAGTGTGGAATTTATAATTATCTAATATTGCAAAAATAATAAATATAATTTTAATTGAACAAGAAAATGCATTTAAATAAACATTTTTTTCATCAATTGTAAAAGAGAGGAGTTTTACGTGACTATTTGTCGCACTTGTGCTGTTTTTAGTTGATTTTTATGCCTTTTTGACAGAAACTCTTGCTGGTAAGTTTTTTGTTTAGATATAAGCAGAAATGATAATAAAAAAGAAAATAGATATGACAAACTTTACTAATTATACAACAAAATCGCAAGAAACTATTCAATATGCAATAGAGCTTGCACGCAACAAAGGGCAACAAGCAATTGACCCTTTGCATTTGCTAAAAGCCATTCTTACAAAAGGGGAAGAGCTTACCCATTTTATATTTGGGAAAACGGGTGTCAGCCAAGACAATATCAATCGTGTGGTTGATCAACTTATTGATAGACTACCGCGTGTATCAGGTGGCGAGCCTTATTTAAGCAGAGAACTCAACGAGGTATTTCTAAAAGCAAACGACAGCTCTAAAAAAGAGGGAGATGAGTTTGTTACCTTAGAGTATATGCTTTTGGCTCTTACAATGATCCCTTCGGAGGCATCAAAAATACTAAAAGATGCTGGTTTGAATGAAAATTCACTCAAAACTGCTATCCAAGAGTTGAGAAAAGGCTCAAAGGCAAATTCTGCAAGTGCCGAAGAGACTTACAATGCATTGAACAAGTACGCCATCAACCTCAACGAGCAAGCTCGCCAAGGTAAATTAGACCCTGTGATTGGTCGTGATGAGGAGATTAGGCGTGTTCTTCAAATTTTAAGTCGCCGTACTAAAAATAACCCAATATTGATTGGTGAACCTGGCGTAGGTAAAACTGCCATTGCCGAAGGTTTAGCCCATCGTATTGTGCGTGGCGATATTCCTGAAAATCTGAAAAGCAAACAGGTGTTCTCATTGGATATGGGAGCTTTGATTGCTGGTGCAAAATACAAAGGCGAATTTGAAGAGCGACTCAAGTCGGTTATCAACGAAGTGATTCGATCGGATGGCGAAATTATTCTTTTCATCGATGAGATTCACACCTTAGTTGGTGCTGGAAAAGGAGAGGGTGCAATGGATGCAGCTAACATACTGAAACCCGCTCTGGCTCGTGGCGAATTGCGTGCTATTGGTGCAACCACTTTGGATGAATATCAAAAGTATTTTGAAACAGACAAAGCTTTGGAGCGTCGATTCCAGATTGTGAACATAGACGAACCCGATGTGCAAGCAACGATTTCCATTTTGCGTGGACTGAAAGAGCGTTATGAAAACCACCACAAAGTGCGGATTAAAGACGATGCTATTATTCAGGCTGTCGAGTTATCGCATCGCTATATCAGCGATCGTTTTTTACCCGACAAAGCCATTGATTTAATGGATGAGGCTGCTTCCAAACTTCGTATGGAGGTGGATAGCGTTCCGGAAGATTTGGATAAAATCGAACGTAACATTATGCAATTAGAAATTGAGCGCGAGGCTATAAAACGTGAAAACGATGAAGAGAAATTAGCTAAGCTCAATGCTGAGATTGCCAATCTGAAAGAGCAAAGTGGTGAATTTAGAGCCAAATGGAACAGCGAAAAAGAGCTGATTGATAAAATCCAACAAACAAAGATTGAGATTGAAAATCTAAAATACGAGGCTGAGCGCGCCGAGCGTGAAAGTGATTTTGGAAAAGTTGCCGAAATACGTTATGGCAAAATCACCACATTGAAAGAGCAAATTGACAAATACCAAGAGGAGTTGGCTACAATCCAAACCAACAATGCAATGATTAAGCAAGAGGTAGATAGCGAGGACATTGCTGACGTGGTGAGTAGATGGACAGGTATACCTGTGAGTAAAATGGCACAAAGCGAGAAAGTTAAATTACTCAACCTTGAAACCGAACTACACAAGCGAGTGGTTGGGCAAGAAGAGGCAATCACAGCCGTTTCAGATGCTATCAGGCGTAGTCGTGCTGGGCTAAGTGACCCTAAGCGACCTATTGGTTCTTTCATTTTCCTTGGAACAACTGGCGTGGGTAAAACCGAACTAGCTAAAGCTTTGGCTGACTACCTATTTGATGATGAAAATATGATGACTCGTATTGATATGAGTGAATATCAAGAGAAGTTCTCAGTAACTCGATTGATTGGTTCACCTCCGGGCTACGTTGGATACGATGAAGGTGGGCAACTGACAGAAGCCATTCGTCGCAAACCCTACTCAGTCGTACTATTTGACGAAATTGAGAAAGCGCACCCCGATGTTTTTAACGTATTACTCCAAGTCCTTGACGATGGACGATTAACAGATAATAAAGGACGTGTAGTTAATTTCAAAAACACCATTATTATAATGACTTCTAATGTGGGTTCTCAAATCATCCGAAGTAGTTTTGAGCACATCAACAAGGAGAATCACGACGAAGTGGTAGAGCAAACCAAAATGCAAGTGATGGACTTGCTTAAAAACAGTGTTCGTCCTGAGTTTCTCAATCGAATTGACGACATCATTATGTTTACTCCTCTCAACGAAGAGCAAATTACTGAAATTGTGAAGATTCAGATACATGGTGTTCAAAAAATGCTAATTGAAAACGGTATCGAACTACAAGTTACTGAGAAAGCCATAGAGCAAATTGCACACCTCGGATTTGATCCACAATTTGGTGCACGCCCTGTAAAGCGAGCCATTCAACGCTATGTTTTGAATGATTTATCAAAAGAGTTAATTAGCGGTAATATCAATAAAGAGCATGCAATTGTGATTGACTTTGAAAATGGACAGCTGGTTTTTAAAAATTAATATTATGAAACTTAGAGCTTTTAGGAGTTGAAACAAAAATACCCTGTGAGGCAATATGACACACAGGGTATTTTGCTATTTTGACAAAAACTTATTCCACAAATTGATGTCGATATCCTTGTAGCAAATCCCAATATCCGCGTGTAAAATCGGGAACGGCAACTGGTGCAGAGTTGTTTTCAAGTGAAATGCGTGTCAATTCTGGCAAACAGCTCCACTCGGCTAAATCATAAACATCCATATCTAAAGGTAAACCGTTTTGCAAACAATAGACCAAACGATAATCCATAATGAAGTCCATACCACCGTGTCCACCTACCTCTTTGGCTTTCTCTTCTAATTCTACGTGAATAGGATGTTTGTATTTCATCATCATCGCCTCCCTCACTTCGAC
Organism: uncultured Paludibacter sp.; assembly: GCA_964345395.1. Classification (GTDB taxonomy): domain Bacteria; phylum Bacteroidota; class Bacteroidia; order Bacteroidales; family Paludibacteraceae; genus UPXZ01. Next base: position 9,211 of record CAYFRA010000001.1, read on the forward strand.
AGGAAGCCAACTGTGGGCTGTCAAATCTTCGTGATTAGGTACCACAGATGAATCAATAGCATCGCCCTCTATCGCATAATTTGGATAAGGGTATTTAGAAGCATAACCTTTTGTCCCTGCCACATTATACATCCTTGAATATGGACGAGGTGTTGCTACATCGTGGTGAATCTGTATGGTTTTACCCTTCTCTGTGCGGATAAGCGTAACGGTTTGTTGTCCGTTTTGAAAGTTTTCAACAGCTTTGCCTTTTTTCTCAAGAAAAGTGGGAATACTAACTGGCTTACTATCCATCGAAACCAAATAATTCATTTTGTCTCCTCTATGAATATCTAATGCTTGACAAGCGGGTCCCATACCATGTGTCGGATATACATCGCCTCTGAAATTGATGTTATAATCCATTCGCCAATTGCCTTCATATGCATCCCAAAAAGCCTCCAATTGGTGGATATAAGCACCATCAGCATAAAGTGGCTCTCCCAATACGCCTTCTTGTATCATATTGAGCGTGGTCAATTCAAAGTAGTCATACACACAATTCTCTAACATCATGCAGTGCTTGCGAGTACGTTCAGAGGTATCTATCAAACTCCAAATTTCCTCCAATGTCATCGCTCCTGGCACCTCAACCGCCACATGTTTGCCCTGCTCCATAGCATAGAGAGCCATCGGGGCATGATTTTTCCAATCTGTTACGATATAAATTAAATCGAGATCATCTCTTTCGCACAGTTCTCTCCAACCCAGCTCACCTGAATATTCAGCCGCTTTTGGCAAACCATGTCGCTCCAGAATCAATTGAGTTTTTTCTACTCGATCTTGATGTAAATCACAAAGTGCATTGATTTCCACTCCGGGAATATGGGTAAAACGCTCAACTGCTCCTGGTCCACGCATTCCTAAACCTATAAAACCAACGCGAACAACTTCCAATTTTGGAGCTGTCATCCCAACTGCATGCTCCTGGTTTGCAGGTCGTTTTGGTACTTTTGTTTCAATCGGTTTGATGGTATCAGCCTTATTGCAAGAACTGAAAATTAAGGCTGCAAATAATAAAATCTTAAGAGTCTTTTTCATTGTTATCTGTTTTTCGGTAGAATATTATATTGTATTGCAAAATTAGAAATATTATCACACAAATCAGCTTTTAACCCAAATTATTCACCGTAAAAACTTGTTATAACAAATTTGGGTTATTGTGTTTTAATAAAATAAAAAAACCACCTAAACAGACTTTGCAAAGGTGGTTTATATTTTTATGCTGCGAAGTATTATAATTTTCCTCTTCTTACCAAGTCAAAGAAATCATTTCCTTTGTCATCAACTAAAATAAAAGCAGGAAAATCTTCAACTTCAATTTTCCAGATAGCCTCCATTCCCAATTCGGGGTACTCCAAACACTCAACTTTCTTGATACTTTGTTCAGCTAAAATAGCTGCTGGGCCACCTACAGAGCCTAAATAGAATCCACCATACTTTTTGCAAGAGTCGGTTACTTGTTGGCTACGATTACCTTTTGCCAACATCACCATACTGCCACCGTGAGATTGAAATAACTCTACATAGCTATCCATACGTCCTGCTGTAGTGGGTCCAAACGAGCCTGAAGGCATCCCTTTAGGAGTTTTTGCTGGGCCTGCGTAATAGATTGGGTGATCTTTTACATATTGAGGTAAGCCCTCGCCCGATTCAATACGCTCTTTGAGCTTTGCATGTGCAATATCACGCCCTACGATGATGGTCCCGGTTAGTGACAATCGGGTAGAAACTGGATACTTACTCAAAGTTTTCAAAATTTCTGACATGGGCTGATTCAAATCTAATTTTACAACATCCCCTTCATTTTCGTTTCTATACTCTTCTGGAATGTATTTACCAGGATTATCTTCTAATTTTTCAATCCAGATACCCTCTTTATTAATTTTTGCTTTGACATTTCTATCTGCTGAACAAGAAACAGCCATACCCACAAATACCGAAGCACCATGTCGCGACAATCTTACCACACGAATATCATGTGCGTAATATTTTCCTCCAAACTGAGCTCCATATCCTAAACCTTGTGATGCTTTTAAAACTTTTTGTTCCATTTCTACATCACGGAAAGCTCTACCCAACTCATTACCCGTTGTTGGCAACTCATCGTAATATCTTGTAGCAGCCAACTTTACAGTTTTCATCGTTGCATCAGGCGAAGTGCCACCAATTACAAATGCTACGTGATAAGGAGGACAGGCTGCGGTACCCAATGAGTGCAACTTTTCAACCAAATATTTCTCTAAAGTTGCTTCGTTTAGCAATGCTTTTGTCTCAATAAAAAGAGCTGATTTATTAGTTGAACCCCCACCTTTAGCTAAAAATAAAAAATCATACTCGTTACCTTTGCTTGCTACCAAATCAATTTGGGCTGGAAGGTTGGTTCCCGTATTCACTTCGTCATACATGTTGATTGCAGCATTTTGTGAATAGCGAAGATTTTCTTGCGTATAAGTGTCATAAATTCCTTTTGATATAGCCTCTTCGTCGTTTCCTTCGGTCAAAACAAGGTTACCTTTTTTAGCATAAACGGTAGCAGTTCCTGTGTCTTGACAAAATGGAAGTACCCCTTTAGCCGAAATTTCTGCATTTCTTAGCATCGTAACAGCTACGAACTTATCATTTTCGCTCGCTTCAGGATCTGCTAATATCTCTGCAACTTGTTTTTGATGATCAGGACGCAAAAGGAAATTACAATCACGCATTGCTACGCGAGCAAGCTCAGTAATACCTTCAGGCTCAACTTTCAAAATTTCTTTATCGCCTAATTTTTCAACACTTACATAATCTTTCGTAAGTAGATAATATTCAGTTTTATCTTCGCCCATCTCATAGGGGTCTTGGTAAATAAAAGGTTTTGTTGCCATTTTTATCAATATATATGGTTAATTAGTGAATGATTTCTTTAATTCGCACAAAAATAGCTATTTTTATGTTCACTACAAAAACAAACAATCCCAAAATCAATGATTTTGAGATTGTTTAATTATTTAGTTCAATGATTTTTGCTCTTTTATTCTATTTCAAGTTGTCTTTGATAAAATCTATTTGATTTTGTGTAATTTGCTCCCACGGCCAAAATATCAAACCTGTTAAAGACATCTCTTTTGCATATTGCATCAACTCTGCCAACTCGTCCATTTCTAAAGCTTTATGATTATACATGGGCACCATTTGAATGGCGGGAATAATTTTTGCCGATGAGTAACTGCTGATATCTTTTGCTAACTCATTGACCCAAGCAGATTCTCTATTGAGCATTTTGGTGTAGCACATAGGCGAAATATAGTCAACAAAATTTGATAGCTCTTGAAAATCTTGTCCAGCAACATTTCTCAACGCATTAGAAAACTCTGATTTTTGCCAAGGCACTGCATGGAAAGAAATTTTGGTTTTTGGTTCGATTTGGGCTATCTCTTTCTTTATTTCACTTACGAAGCTTGTGATGGTCTTCACTTTAAATTCTTCCCATTTGTCTAATTCATTGGATAGCACCCAATCGGCTATTTTTTCAGTAGAATTGAGCTCTCTGGGTATTGACACTGCAAACTCCTCTCCAAACTTAGCTAAACAATGTTCACAAAAGCAGGTTTGTGGCAAACTATCTGGATCACTACCTTCATATACCGCCTCCCAAAAAACAAAATACCTTATAAAATCCAAACTTACTCCATATGGTTTGTAGTTTTTTATTAGAAACTTTATTCTTTCAAGCTTCTCTTCTCTATATTTTTCATTGTTGGGGCAAACCATCGAGAGCCACGAACCATCACCACTACCTTGAGCAATTTCGCCCTTACTTGTAATAGCCCAAAGCGAATCGGGTCTATCGGGATTTAATCGATTATCATCCGAAAAAAAAGTTTGAACTATAACCCAAGAATTAATTGTAGAGTTATTTATTAACTCTTGGTACGCTTCTTCACAAAACAAATCTTCTTTTACAAAAGCATCACTTATCTTACAATCATTCCACTCTGCAAAAATCTGATTTAACTTTTCAGATGTAGGTTTTGTCAATATCTTAGCTCCAAGCAAAATGCCTTGCTCTTCATTTTCATTGGTGTTTTTTACTCCACAAGAGAAAAATAATAAGGAGAAAAACAAAAATAAATAAGGTGATTTATTGTATCTGTTCATCTTGACAAAAATTTGCAACAGGTTTATAATTGCCATAAAATTAGCAGTAATGAAAATATTAATCAACAATAAATGTGTCTGTTTTATTTAATTGCATAGAATTTCATCAAATATAAGAGCTACCAAACAAACAACTCCAAAGTTGTAAACCTTGGAGCTGCCAAAATATTGTTTAAAAATTGAGATTAACTACTTTATTTGAAGCTTTCTAATAAAGTAGTTAAACTTTCTACACTATCAACGCTTTTACTCTTTTTAGACAGTTTCAATGCTTTTTTCACCGTTTTTATTGCCAAT
>CAYFRA010000001.1:13786-29796 GCA_964345395.1 uncultured Paludibacter sp.
GCTTTTACTCTTTTTAGACAGTTTCAATGCTTTTTTCACCGTTTTTATTGCCAATTTCTTATTGCCCAATTCATTCAATATATTTGTATAAGTAGTCAGGTTATCAATATTTGTTTTATCTGAATGATAAGCTTTTTCAGCCCAAGAAAGTGCATTTGCCAACAGAGATTTATCATTGAAAGTTTTATAATTTTCTAAAGCAAGTTTTGCATAAAGATTTAAGACTTCGGGCTTGCTCTCTTTTGCTCCTAATCGAGTAATGGTTTTAGAGAATTTATCATAAGCCTCTTTACTCTCCTTATTACGGAAAAACAAAGAATAATCACGGCGGAAATCAACCTGATCTTTCACTTCATCAAAGAGAACGGTGTCAATTTTTCTCAACTCTGCCTCCTTTTCTGGATTACGATAATAAACTTGCGACATCACATTGGCAATTTTCCCGTTCACTTTATCCGTTCCAATATAATTAGAGATCAAAGCTCTGTTTTCAATAAAACGTTTGAATGTAGCTGATTCATAATCATTGGCGTAGTCGTTGAAAAGATTCCAATTATCTTCGGTTAGTGCTTGCTCATCGCTCAAAGCTGAAAAATATTCATTGATAAGTTCATCAACTCTTTCGCCATAAGGATTTTGAGATATGAATTTTTCGACCGTTTTATAACTTCTATCTCCATTATCAATCTTTTTTAACAGGGCACTGTAGTTATTTTCGCTATCGGTAGCCGTTTTTGCAACTTCAATAAACTTGTCGGCAGGCATAGAGCCTAAGCCTTTGTGAATCAATTCTCCATCTGCATTTAAGAAGAGATAAGTGGGATAGGCACGAACTTCATATTTTTTAGCTATATAAATGTTGTTCGGTTTTTCCATATCCAATTTCAGATTTACAAAATTGTCGTTGAAAAACTCGCCCACCTCTGGCAGTGGAAAGATATCACGGGCCATCACTTTACACGGGCCACACCACTCTGCAAATGCATCGATAAAGACCAATTTATTTTCTGACTTGGCTTTTTCAAGTGCCACATTCAAATCTTCATTAGTTTCAAAAAATATCCCTTGTGCCGACAAATTCAATGAGAAAATGGCAACGAGAGATAAAATAATTAGTTTTTTCATTTTAATAAAATTTCATTGTTGTTTTTATAATGATCTGTTTGATATGCAAATTTAGAAAAAAAAGTAATATCTGCTATTTATTTATAAGTCCAAACGAAATATCTTATCAATTTGTTTGCAACGTTTAAGATTTTTAAAACAAAGAAAAAGAAAAACCCCGAAAGTATTACTCCCGGGGTTTTTGTTTCAATATTCGAAAAGCTTATTTGAAATTCACTTTTTCTTTAACTTTCTCTAATGGTAGTTTTTGAGTACAGAAGAACCAGTCGTAGCAAGTTCTATCTTCATCTTTAGCTTGCATACGCTCTTCGGCAACACCGCAAGAACCTGCTGTTGGAACAATAACTTCATCACCTGGACGCCAATCGGCTGGCAAAGCTACACCAAACGCATCAGCAGTTTGAAGACCGATAAGCACACGCTCGATCTCATCAAAGTTGCGACCTAATGATAGTGGATAATAAATAATAGTACGGATAACATCATCTGGGTCGATGAAGAATACAGCACGAACACCTTGTGTTGTAGCTTCACCTGGGTGAATCATACCATATTTATTAGCTACTTTCATAGAGATATCATCAATCAATGGGAATTTCACCTCTACGTTTTTCATCCCTTTGTATTCGATTTTTTCTTTGATGGTTCTCAACCAAGCGATGTGGCTAAATAATCCATCTACAGAAAGACCTACCAACTGACAATTCAATGCTTCAAATTTATCTTGCATTGTAGCAAAAGTCATAAACTCAGATGTACATACTGGAGTAAAATCAGCAGGATGGCTGAATAAGATTTTCCATTTTCCAGCATAATCTGATGGGAAATTAATGTCACCTTGTGTAGTTTTTGCTACAAACTCTGGAGCTTTATCTCCAATTTTTGGCATGTTGATTACTTCTAAATTTGCATCCATATTTTTTTATTTTAAGATTAATAATTAGTTTTACATTTAATATAATACAAAGGTAAATATTTCTTTTGTTATATACGCATATTATATTTACTATAATACTATTGCTTTATTCTATATCGAAAACTTGCTTTTCACTCAGTTTTTGAGTTTCAAATTTAGCACAATTATTCTACACATGCAATTTAATTAAGATAAATTATTTATATAACTTTGTTGATAAAAATAAAATCTACACAAAACAAAATGAACATTACAATAAGTAAAGAAATTATTGAAATCTGTCCTGATTTTACACTCATTGCCATAGCGTGTAGGAGTGTCAACACTCCATTTCAACAAGGACTTTGGGATGAAATAGATCAATTTATTTTAGGTTTTAGAGAAAATCATGAAACAAAGGATATCAACAAACTTCCGAATATTTTAGGAACGCGTTTAGCATATAAAGCATTAGGAAAAGAACCAAATCGATATCGTCCATCAGCTGAAGCACTCTTGAGGCGGATTAGCAAGGGGATGTCGCTCTATCAAATTGACACTTTGGTAGATTTGATCAATCTTGTCTCTATGAAGTTCGGTTACTCTATCGGTGGGTTTGATGCTGACAAAATTAATGGAGATTTAGAATTGGGTGTTGGGCAAAAAGATGAAAAATTTGAAGCCATAGGTCGTGGACTTTTAAACATTGAAAACATGCCCGTTTATCGTGATGATAAAGGCGGAATAGGCACCCCATCGAGTGATGAAGAGCGTACGAAAATCACCAACAAAACAGAGAACATCTTAATCATTATCAATGGATACTCCAACAAGGAACAACTGATTGAAGCGAGCAATATGACAGTAAAACTATTGGTGAAATATGCTAACGCATCAAACTTTAAAGTAAGAATGATTGATGAAAAAACTGAGAAATTACTCAAAGATTTTTAATACTCAAACCGTCCAAATTCGCTCTCTATTACCAATTCTTTGCGGTTGCTTGCTTCACAATAACCCACTATTTGAGCATCGATATTGAATGATTTAGAAATCTCAATAACATCTTCTGCAAACTCTTCGGGAAGATAAATCTCTAAACGATGCCCCATATTAAAGACTTTATACATCTCTTTCCAATCAGTCCCCGATTGTTCGTGAATGATTTTGAAAAGAGGAAGAATGGGGAAAAGATTGTTTTTCACCACTTTCAAATTATCGATAAAATGTAAAATTTTGGTTTGAGCACCGCCACTACAATGCACCATACCATGGATATGTGAACGATGTTTGTCTAAAATTTTCTTTACCACAGGAGCATAAGTGCGTGTTGGAGATAAGACCAATTTACCAGCATCTATTCCAAGATCCTCTATTTGGTCTGTCAGCTTGTAACTGCCCGAATAAGCCAACTCTTTTGGGATACCTGCGTCATAGCTCTCAGGGTATTTATCTGCCAAGTAATTTGCAAAAACATCATGACGTGCCGAAGTCAAACCATTGCTTCCCATCCCACCATTGTACTCTTTTTCGTAAGTTGCCTGCCCCGATGACGACAATCCTACAATCACATCTCCGGCACGTATATTAGCATTGTCTATTACATCGGTTCGCTTCATCCGACAAGTAACAGTGCTATCAACAATGATAGTGCGAACCAAATCGCCTACATCGGCAGTTTCACCACCTGTTTCGTATATATTGACACCCAACTCGCGCAACTCGCTTACCAATTCACTTGTACCATTGATAATTGCCGAAATCACGTCGCCTGGTATCTTGTTTTTATTGCGACCAATAGTCGAAGAGAGTAAAATATTATCTGTTGCACCCACACAAATCAAATCATCAACATTCATTATCAGTGCATCTTGGGCTATCCCTTTCCACACTGACAAATCGCCCGTTTCTTTCCAATAAAGATAGGCTAAAGATGATTTTGTTCCTGCTCCATCAGCGTGCATAATATTGCAGTAAGCCTCATCACCTCCGATATAATCGGGTATTATTTTACAAAAAGCTTTTGGATAAAGCCCTTTATCTATGTTTTTGATAGCTTGATGCACATCCTCTTTTGATGCTGAAACTCCTCGTAAACTGTAACGATCTGACTTATTGCCTTGATGCTGACTTTCTGACATAATCTTAATTTTTGAATGGTAGATTTGAAAGCACAAAGGTACAAAAAACTAAGCATAAGATAAACTCAATCGACAACAATTACATTGGCATTAATCCAATTTATCTGCCCCCGCTCTTGATCATCTTTTTGATTTTATTATTCAATCTTTTTGAAGATAAAAGTTCTTCTAATGTCAAGTGCATACGATAGCACCAAAAATTACGGGGATCTGCAGGCACGTTGATACGTTCTGAATGAGGATTTTCGTGTCGCAATACTTTATCGATCGACAGCCAATCTTGCCAGGGCAAAATGACCAACATAGCATCTGAATCGAGGTGCTGCTGTATGATCAGCTCTGCAATCTCAACAGTGCACTCTTTGGGAGCTGGACCGTGTTTGCCAAGTGCATGGTTAAAAAACCGCTGCGTTAGTTGCTCATCTTCCTCCCACCACGCTCGAATAGGATTCATATCGTGAGTAGAAGTGGTGCAGACTGAAAGATAAGGAGCATCAGCAGGCATCGCAAATTCCACATTCATTTTTTTGGGCATTCGCTGTATTTCTAATGAAAGCAACTCTAACTCCTCCATCACTTCTGGAACACTATCGGGCACCATTCCCAAATCTTCACCGCAAGCAAGCATATTAGTAGAAGAGATAATGGCTGGGAGTTTTTTTAATGCCTCTTTTTTCCAAAACTCATTATGCCTATGATAAAAATAGTCATTGTATAATGCATCCAAACTTTGGCGAGCGTCATTCGGCAAATCCCTAAAAACATAAGATGATTGCATTGTAATGCGTGGATGATACAAATTCTCATCAATCTTATCTCTAATAAAAAGCACCTCGCTATGCAGAGCATAGAGACCGTCTCTTATTTGCAACTCTTTTTTGGTAAAATTATATCCTAATGTTGCAAAATGAGCTTCTACTTTTTTTTGTGTATCAAATTCGGACTTAAATTTAAAACTTTGCCAACCATCCATCTCCAAGTATTCTCGCATTACATCATCGGCATATTGCCCAAAAACAGCTCGAATCACATGCTCTTTTAAGTAAGGTTTTAAAAATCTATCTTCACTCCAAGAGATACCGTAACCAACTATCTCTTTGGCTGTCATCCCAATAGATGGACTAAATGCACCTGTCATCGCCCAAACGTCATCACTTGGTATTTCCCAGATTCTGAAAAATCCCAAAATATGATCAATCCGATAAGCATCAAAATATTCAACAAACTTTTTGAATCTTTTTTTCCACCATTGGTAATTATCTTTTGCCATCTCATCCCAGTTGTAGGTAGGGAAACCCCAATTTTGCCCTGTTACAGAAAAGTCATCGGGTGGCGCCCCTGCTTGCATATGCGTATTGAAAAGTAGTGGTTCGACCCAAGCATCTACGCTTCGTGGACTCACTCCGATAGGGATATCACTTTTGATTGCAACAGCTTTTGAGTGTGCATAATCGCGAACTTCACTCAATTGTATGTGTAAATGATATTGCAAATAGTAATAAAATGAGATTTCTCTATAATCATCCGAGCCTTCATTGGCTAACTGTTCGATCTCATCTTTATTATAAATACTATGCTTCTCCCACTTGCCAAACTCGGGTGTTTTATTCAAATCACGCAGATAGGAAAAAACAGCATATGGCAGCAACCATTCTCTATTTTTATCAAAAAACAGTTTATAATCTTTTGAAGCAAAAACGATTTCGGATTCTTGTTCAAAAATCAATTTAAAGTATTCCCATTTGGCATTAAGCACATTTTGATAATCAGAAAAACTATTCTCATTTAGCTTTTTCTTCAATTTTTCGAAACGACTTTTCGCTGCTTTATCTTTCAAAACCCCCATTCTCTCCAAGCTCAAGTAAATGGGATGAAGAGCATAAACTGACACAGCATTGTAAGGGTATGAATCGTAATTTGAGTGATACAAAATGGTATCATTGATAGGTAGTATTTGGATAAAATGCTGATTTGTCATCTTTGCCCAATCCACCATTTTCTTCAAATCCATAAAATCACCAGTTCCAAAGCTATCTTCACTTCGCAACGAAAACACAGGAATAGCTACTCCTGCAGTCTTCCAAGAGGCAACTTCACGTTTGTAGTTTGCGTCATTCACAATCGTTGCTGAAGCCACATCTGCGTGTAGCAATATGCGATTCTCACCTCCCTCCCACTCAACAATCTCATCGGTTTTTGTATCAACGAGTAAATATTTATACTCCAAAGGGAATTGAATCTCACTGCTATCCAAATCTATAGACCAATATGGGAAGTCTGTCTCGCACAGTTTTATGCGTTTTTTAGCATCCCAGTTTCCCAAGCATTTTTGATTTCCAACTATAGCAATATGCCTATTGGGCTCAACTTGAGGATTATAAAGTCTTAGGGATAAATTTTTGTTTTTTGTTTTAGACGCAGCTACTTTGATTGGCTTTCTCTTAAAGAATATATCAGTAAAAACGATGGTTTCAAAAGGCGAATCACCATTAGCTTTAGGCAAAGCATCAACAATTTGAATATCTGATTGATAATTAGCAAGATGCAACACCCTCTTTTTACCCAATTCTTTTGAAAAACACCTATCTTGATCCGCTTTTACACAATAACTGTATTCTAAATCATCATCATTTGGATGCTCATAAGATGTTTCCCAATTACTTTCAGAAAGACATTGCATCTCAAATAGCATGTTTTCTTCATTCGCAGAATGAATTTTCAGAAATATTGTTTGACCCCATTCAGTCTTATAATTCAGTGTAAATTTTAATTTCATCGTATGTCGTATTGAGTTGCAATTTATCGAATTAAACATAAATTTGAATTCAAAAATAGCAAATTAGACCTACATTATAGAATAAATCAGACATCCACTCTTATAAATTGATTTCAAACGATTGCAATTTACTACAACGAACATTTTAAAATAAGAAAAGGATTGATAATTCATATCAACCCTTTTTTAAGAGGTACTTGGCGGATTCGAACCGCCGTAAACGGTTTTGCAGACCGGCGCCTAACCACTCGGCCAAAGTACCTTTCATTTGAGAACACAAAGATAGTATTTATTTTATATTCTCACAAAAAAAACCTACCATTAAAATAAATGATAGGTTTTAGCATAAATACGATGTATGAAAAAACAACTACAACTTGATTTGATTATTGTCTTTTACCACGTTGCCCTCTGCCTTGCTTGAGCAATTGACGTTCGTAGGTTTTTTGGGCTTCGTAGTATTTAAAAAGAGTTTCGGGCTTTAACAAGCCAACTAATTTCATATGATATTCTCTCAAATATTTCATCTTTTTAATCTCAATATTGATCATCTGGGTATTGATTTGAGCAAAATCCTCATCAGTCATTTTCTTACTCCTGCTTTTATGAAAAAACTCCCTTAACTGCATATGCAATTGCCAATTTTTATTTTCATAATCCATAAAGATGGGTTTTATCAATTCAGCCTCAGCTGGTGACAATCCTATCTCATTGACCATAAAGTTCCATTTTTGTTCGTGCCATTCTTCCACATTCACACTGCCTCGTTTGCCCGTTTGTGCATTTGCGGCAATACTCAACGTAAACACAAATAGGAACAACAATTTTATATATCTACTTATTTTCATCTTATAAAATTTAATCTTCGTTCGACACAAAGAAATATTCCAACATAACTGACTCATCTACTTGAGAAAGTACGTATGAATCATAGGTATCAACTATTTTTGATCCTGAAGTATTTGAATTAATCAAAAAGTGACTTAAAAACAGAAGTCCTACAAATGTAGCTGCAACTGCATAAGCCCAAATAGAGGTGAAAAGCTTATTTTTCTTTTTCGCCACTTCTCCACTTGCAATATGCTCTAAAATACCTTCAGCAAAATTATCGAAATAATCTTGAGGCACTTGAAATGAAGCTCGTTTGTTATTTGAATGCAATTGATTCATTTTGATTTATATTTAGTTATAATTATGACTTAAAAACGTGTATAAGGTTTAAAAACTTTATAATGAATTTATTTGTTTCTCTTTTTTAATTTGATTTTCGACTACATCTTCTTTAAGAGCTGCTTCAATTTTTTTATACGCATGATGATATGACGCTTTCAATGCTCCTTCAGATGTTTCTAATATCTCACTCATCTGACTATATGACATTTCATCATAATACCTCATATTAAAAACCAATCTTTGCTTTTCGGGTAGTGTCAAAATTGCTTTTTGAAGTTTAATTTGCGCATCATCTCCATCAAAATATTGATCAGCTTTCAAGTTTTCGAGCAATAAATCTTCAATTTCATCTAACGATAATGCATTTTTTATGCGTTTTTGCGATAAGAAAGTAAAAGTTTCGTTAGTTGCTATTCGATAAAGCCAAGTTGAAATTTGAGCATCACCTCTGAATGAGTCAAGGGCATTCCAAGCCTTCATAAAAGTATTTTGGAGCACATCGTTTGCATCATCATGCACCAACACCATTTGACGAATATGCCAATAGAGCTGCACTTGATATCGCTTAACAATATCAGAAAACTGCGAACTTTTATCTTTTTCCTTCTTCAAATATAATTGGTTTTGTTTGATGATTTTAATCCACACCTTTCAACTTAGACGAAAACTTCCGGTATTGGTTTAAATCAATTCTTTTTAATTTTACAAATCTACAACATATGCACCACTTTCAGATACAAGATAACATTCAATATCATTTTCGACACATTTTTCTTTTATTTGATTGGTGTACCAAGGCGAAATTGTTTTGTCAATAATCACTTTTTTGGGTTCAAACAACTGCAAAATTATCTCAAATTTTGGTTTTAAACCATTGCTTACTATTATATAATCTAACTCCAATTTCTGTTTCGATATTTTGTTTTCATAAAATGGTTGATCCAAAATCAAAATTCGCTTACCCTTGAAACTCACAAAACCATCTTGATAAGATGCTGACAACTTGACATCTGTATGGTTTTTCAATTTCAACATCCTCCAATATGGTGTACAGATTTTTTCTGCTTTCTGCTCATCAGTAGCATATAATAGGTTCGACTTATGATGAATAAAGCTAATTATTGACTCTTTTGAATCTGCAAAAACCACCATTTTATCTTGATTCATTATTTGGTAGTTTTGCTTGATTGACACAATAAGATAAAGGAAAATAGCGGAAAAGCCTAATATTAGTGCCTGCTTGTTTTTGTTGTAAATGTAATAGAGAATGAGTAATAGGGTCAGAATTAATAACCACAATTGGGCATTGCTAATGTAAACCGCACTAAATGCGCCGGGGAGTGACACTATTTGTTCTAAAGATAGATTAAGTGTTTTAACCAGATATTTAATTGTAAGTGCAATGACAGTATTGATGTATGGCAACCATGAAAAAACAAAAAGTGCGATAGAAGTGTAAATTATCATCGATGCCAATGGAATTGCAATAATATTGGTCAATAGAAAGTAGTTTGGGAATTGATTAAAATAATAAATAGAGATGGGTGCAGTCCCCATTTGAGCAGCTATGGATACAGTAATTAATCCCCATAGCCATTTCAGGATTTTATTAGTCGGAGATAGGATCGGATATAGTAACTTGTGAATCATAATTATGCTTAAAACAGCAGCATAGCTGAGTTGAAAACTGATATTGAAAAGTAAGTTGGGATTGACAAGTAGAATAAGAAATGCCGATATAAATATGGTGTTGTAAATAGACGATTTACGTTGAAGCGAAGTTCCAACCGAAACGAAACTCAGCATCAAAGATGCCCTAATAACAGCAGGAGACATGCCTGTGATGAATGCATAAACCCAAATTAAAACTACGGAGAGCAGCGTGCTGATGATTTTCATTCTCCTTGACTTTCCTAAAAATGAGAAAATCAGAAATACCGCTCCATACACCGTACTTACGTGAAGACCACTCACCGCCAAAATATGTGCTGCACCTGACGCACTAAACACCTTGCGTATATCTTCATCGAGTTCATCTTTATATCCTAAGGTGAGAGCAGCTAATACAGAAAACTCATCATCTTCTAATCCAAACTTTTTATACACACCAAGAAGATGTGCCCTGCTCCTATCCGAAAACCGTTTGATGCTGATATTTGGCTTGTTAGGTGAGCGGATCCAATTATCGGTTGGGATATAAGCAGTTGCTGCTATTCCTTGCCGTTTCAAATATTTAGCATAATCAAAACCACCCGGATTTTGAACACCATCTGGTTGCTGAAATTGTGCTTGGATAATTAGTTTGTCGCCAATTAAAAAGTCTGGTTCCAATGAGTCTTTTTGAAAGTACAGCACAGCATATCCCTTTGTTGGATACATGGTAGAGAGCGAATCAAAACTATTTAAAAGCTTGATTTCACACATATACGATTTTTCTTTCTCAATGGGCGAAGTCAGCACTTCCACTTCATAAGTGTTTTTTTCAAAATTGGCATCAAATTGATGTTTTACTTCAAACATTATACTCGAAACAATTCCCCAAACAGAAAATAGAAGAATTGTAAAAACACCAAATAACCATTGTGCACGAAATGCATACTTACTTCGAGATAAAATAAGGTATAGCACCAAAACAAAAAATGCAAGCAAAATGAAACTTAACGTTATCGTTTTGCTGTATTTACCTAAATACTCATAAATCAAGATCCCACTAATCAATGAGAAAAAAAGCAAAATAAAAGGATTCTGTCTCAGTGCATTTCTCATTTACAATAAACAAAAGGTTAGGGGTCTGTCTAACTTAAAAAATCTAATCTAAAATTTTCCGTACGGTTTCCATAGGATTTTCTGAACCAAAAACAGCACTTCCAGCTACCAATACATGAACACCAGCATCAAAAAGTTCCTTAGCATTATCCGTATTCACACCACCATCAATTTCAATCAGACAATTAGGATTTTCTTCTGAAATTATTTTTTTTAGCTCCTCTATTCGACTATATGTTTCCTCAATAAACTTTTGCCCCCCATATCCTGCAAAAACCGACATCAACAGCACCATATCCACATGCTCTACAATGCCCTTCAAGCTCGAAACAGGTATATCAGGATTGATTGTTATACCAACTTTCACACCTAAACTACGCATATAGTTCAATGTTTCGATTGGGTTTTCGAGAGTCTCCAAATGTACTGTCAAAATTTCAGCACCTGCTTTTACAAATCGTTCAATATATTTTTCTGGATTTACAATCATCAAATGAACATCGAGAGGTTTCTTACAATGTTTTTTTACAGCTTCCATCACCGGAAAACCAAAAGAGATATTGGGTACAAAAACACCATCCATCACATCGATGTGCAACCATTCAGCATCACTCTGATTGATCATTTCGCAAGCTAATTGTAAGTTGGCAAAGTCTGCTGCCAATAAGGAGGGGGATACAATACGTCTCATTTTTTGTCTGTTTTTAAAATATATTCGTACAAATATATGAAAAAATTGCACAACATTTAGCTATGGCAGTCAAACTAATTAAAACAAAAAAGAGAAAGTGATTAAATTTCAACTTTCTCTTTTCCGTTTTAGTTCAATACGTATCCGATATAGTGTTCATCGGCACACTTTTCTACTCGATAGGAAGCCGCATAATCCAAAATGTTTTGAATGGTTTTTTTGCTTGGCTTCAATTGCACTGAATTTGTTTGATTATTAATATGAGTAGATGATAAATGAGTAAGATTTTTTTGCATAAGCGTTTTTTGATGAATTATATTTAATGATGTTTTCAAATATAAAACGCCTTGCTATACAAATTATTATATCAACTACAAATTATTTTAATTCTAAGTAAATGTCGTTTTCAACAGCAATTTTTCGCATATTCATAATGGCATATCTCATACGCCCTAAGGCTGTGTTGATGCTCACTCCGGTTCGCTCGGCAATTTCCTTGAAACTTAATTCTTGAAAATATCTCATCTGCACAACTTCTTTTTGTGTCTTTGGAAGATAATCAATCAACAGCACCACATCTTTCAATACTTGCTCATTGTTCATTACTTCTTCAATACTTTTTTCGCTATAGGCTGAATTATTCACATAATCATACTCCAAAGCATCTGTAGAGAAAGTATTTTCGTTTTTTTCTTTTCGAAAATAGTCGATTATTAAATTGTGTGCTATGCGATTAATCCATCCAAGAAAACGGCCTGATTCAACATACCTTCCTTGCTGAATGGTATTAATTGCTTTTATAAATGCTTCTTGGAAAATATCTTCTGCTATATCCTTGTTTTTGACAATCATCAGGATATATGAAAACACGCGAGATTGATAACGATTCAGAATCTCTTCAAACGCAGTATTATTACCTTCAACGTATAAACGAATCAACTGATCATCGTTTAATTGTTTAAAATTATCCATTACTTTTTCGATTTTGGGGTTATAAAAAGTAATATCTATCTATAGGCAATAATATATTTGAGAGAATTAGTAATAATTTTTGATAACAAAGAACTGCAAATTTATCTATTCAGTTTTATAATTCAAAGTTTTTCATTCAATATTTCAAAAATTATTGTTAAATAATGTTTATTCCTATCCGTTACAACAATAAACTCAATATTGTAGTTCTTGATTTGAGCTGAAATAAATCGACTCCATGAACAAAAATGACAAAACAATTAAACCTTTATTTACACTTCTAATCAGTTTCAACCTTCAGCACCAAACCTTTCAAATATTCTCCTTCGGGATGATAAATATTAATTGGATGATCGGCTGGATGTTCAAGCTGTTGAAGTATCTGAACGCTCTTTTTTGTTTGTGCCGCCGCCGAAAACACCGACAACCTAAATTGCTCTTTTGAAATGGCTTGCGAGCACGAGAATGTAAACAAAACACCTCCTGGATTAAGTTGTTCAATGGCTTTTTGATTGATTCGCTGGTATCCTTTGAGGGCATTGCGAATGGCAGAACGATGTTTGGCAAAAGCTGGAGGGTCTAAAATAATCAGATCATATTTCTCGTTGTTCAGCTGAAAAAACTTAAACACATCTTCTGTATATGCCGTATGATTATTGTTTTCAGGAAAATTTAGCTCCACATTTTTTCTTGTCAGCTCCACGGCTTTCTCTGAACTATCAACTGAATGAACCAAACTTGCACCTCCTCTTAATGCATAAACAGAAAAACCACCGGTATAGCAAAAAAGATTTAAAACCTTTTTGTCTTTCGCAAAATGTTCAACCATACCACGATTATCTCGTTGATCAACAAAAAAACCAGTTTTTTGCCCTTCTAACCAATCGATATTAAATTTCAGACCGTTTTCATAAGCTACAGGATTAGCTTTTTCACCTCCAATCAAATAATGGTTTTTCTTATCAATTGGAGCCCGAAATGGCAAAGTGGTTTCTGATTTATAAAAAACATGATCCACGCCATCAACCAGTTTTACAATGGCTTCTGCCAAAGCTTCACGCATATGATGCATTCCTACTGAATGTGCTTGCATAACAGCTGTATCGCCATATATATCAACTATCAGACCCGATAAATTATCTCCTTCGCCATGCACCAATCGATAAATGTTATGTGCTTCGCGATTGGACAAACCAAGCATTTGACGTAGTTGGTAAGCTTTTTGGATTTTATCTGAAATAAAATTTGAGTCGATATCAACATTTTCAAAACTTAACACCCTCACTGCAATGCTACCTACCTCATAATGGCCAATAGCTAAAAAAATATTTTCGCTATCAACTACCCTCACAATCTCACCTTCAGCGGGTTGTCTATCCATAGATTGAATAGCACCAGAAAAAACCCAAGGGTGAAAACGCCTTAAACTCTCCTCTTTTTTGGGTTTCAGTTTTATTGTTATTGTTTTTTTATCCATTTCTTTGCTCTTTTGCCAACTCATCCTCCTCGATGAGCTTTTTAATTTCAGAATTCTTTAATTTCTTCTCATTATTTAGCTGCCTGAAAATCTGCAAAGTTGCCCAAGCATCAGTTGCTGCATATTGTTTTTGTTCTTCAGTTAGCTCTTCTCTTTCCCAATTTGTCAAACGCTGTGATTTAGAGATTTTCTTCTCAAACAGTATGGCAAATATTTTTTGCAAACTCAACTCCAAAATTCCATAGTTTTTTGCTATATCTTGCACATCAATAAAACCTTTTGCTCCAATTCTCATGCTTTTTGCAAGCCCGTTGAAATCATCACGTAGCGACAAGCCAATTTTGCTGATGTTTGGGTTGAAAATAAAACTCTCTAAGGATTTCGGAAATCCAATTTTATTCAATCTAAAAAGATAAGCTTTTTCGTCTGTTGAAATCTGAATAAGCGACATTTTATATCTTACTCCACGCTTGAAGGAGGGTCGAGTTTCTGTATCGATACCTACTATATCATATTTTAGCAGTTCAACTATTGCTTTTTCTGCATCTGCGAGCGTTTCAATTACATTTATCTCTCCTTCAAAACTGACAACAGGATATTTATTGACCTCCTCTTTTGTTATTCTTGCTCTAACCATAAATCTTCATCCTCTTCATTATCAAAATTAAGAAACTTGTTCCTGTCCAATTTTCGATATTCTTGCGTGTCTAAATATTCATCAGTTTCGTCAGTGCCAAAACCTTCACTATATCTTAAGTTATGCAACGCACGAAGTGCATTAAGTAATTTTTGTCCCCAATGTTGCGAAAAACCATCTAAACAAGTTAGTAGTGCCGAAAGCATTATGTCATCGATTCCTACTCTATAGTTTTCTGTAAAATCTTTGAGTTCTTGGTAAATATCTGCCAAATCTTCAGATATAAATGCTGCAATAGGAGTATCGCTATATGGCATATCAGGGTGAAAAACTTCCAAATAAGAGTCGTCCATACCAAGCAAACCAGCTATCTGATTTTTTACTATCAAGTAATCATTTTCAGTTACAAATCTTTCTGCCTCAAAATAATCCTCATCACCAACACCCATTTTCAACAAGGATGTTTTGATATATAATAAAGATAAAATTGTGATGCTTTTTGAGATAAATTCGGGTTTGCTATCTCCGAGTGCTTTTTCTATAAAATCACTTGTCTCAACCGCAACTGTTGCAAAATCAATAGCTGTTTTGGAGTATATAATTGATTGTTCTTCCATTTTTATAAAAATATTTGTTACAAAGTTATGAAAAATATCGCCTATGTTAGATTTTTTATCTATTTTTATAGAAGTGTATTGCAGAGTTGGTTTTGAAAAGCTAATAAATCAACAAAAACTGCTATTCATTTGTTATAATAATAGAGAGATAACCCTAAAAAATGTACGCTATGAACAACGACAAATTAATTACACTTAAGTACTACAACACAGTTATCAAAGCTGAGGTTGATATGGAAGTTCTCAAGGAGAATGGCATTGAATGTACTTATAGCAATGCCGCAATGGTTGGAGTTTTTCCAATTTTTGACGACAAAGAGCGTGGTATTGAGCTTTTGGTATTTGAAAAAGATGTGAAAGATGCAAAGAAAATTTTAGAAGAATACCATAGTGCCGGAATCATTGATAGTGCCGACGATGATTAATTATTTAAGAATGAATACTGGCTTTGTCAGCTTCCAATTATCTGATTGACGAAGGTGGGATAAATAAACATCCCACTCTTTTGGGTGTGGATGCTGGTGTAATTTAGACCAAGCATCATCCCACGGAAAATCAGATGCCACTTCTATTGTTAGCAATAAGTGGCTTGGGGTTGAGTATGCATCAATAGCCAAAACCCCCAAGTTCTTTATTTCATCAAAAAAAGCTTGTGAAATTTCGCTTTTATCCAAAAATATTTTTACAAAATCGGGCTTATCTGTCAAATCGAGAGTGAAGCATAAGGTTTTTGTCGGAAA
>CAYFRA010000001.1:29896-77488 GCA_964345395.1 uncultured Paludibacter sp.
ACACCAAAACTCCCAACCACTACATGATAGCTTTTAGAAAAAGCATTTTGATTGGTTTCACCCGAAGCAAGCTTAAAACTTTCATTGATTGTTTTCTCTGCAACTTCTGCTTTTGGAGTTTCGATTACCGTTTGAGTGTTTTCAACAACTGGTTTTGTTTGAGTTTGAACTGCTTCGATATCTGCACCTGAGATGGTTACAATTTTTTGTTTTGACTTACAAGATGTTGCTCCAGCCAATAATATGACTGTAATTGCTAATAAACTAAGAATTTTTTTCATGTTTTTATATTATTAAATTGTTATCACAAAATTAAAAAAGAATTTCGTATTAAACCAATTTCCTTATTATTCATTAGGAGATACAAAGATGTGAAGAATTATTTTTATAGACAACAAAACACTTATAATTTTGCATTATTTAGATGTAGCGATTGATGCCTAAAACGTTAAAAACATAATTAAACTATTCAAATTTCTAAAAAAAAGGAATTTGAAAGTATTTTTCCATTATAAAACACCTATATTTGCACTAATTTTATAATGTATAAAAGTATGACCAATATAATAGTTCCTATAATCTTAGCGATTATTATTGTTTTATTTGCTGTTTTTATTTTGGGATTTCGAGTTTTCTTGACAAAAAAAGGAGAATTTCCAAATATCCATATCGGTGGAAGCAAGCCACTTGCCGAGCAAGGCATTAGCTGTGCTACAACCCAAGATAATGATGCTCAAAAAGATAAACAAAGAATTGATGTTACAAAACTTTTAAATGAATTTGATAATCAATAAAATGTTGATTATGAAGAACATTTGCTCACAAAAAAATTAAACTCAGAAAATTTTATGAAAAACTACTTACTCGTTTACAATGTTATTCTAACCATTGCGGTTATTGTTTTATTTATTTTAGTTTTAGGAAATAAGAAAAATATAGCCTCAGAAGATTCACTTGTAGCAAATGATAGCATCG
Organism: uncultured Paludibacter sp.; assembly: GCA_964345395.1. Classification (GTDB taxonomy): domain Bacteria; phylum Bacteroidota; class Bacteroidia; order Bacteroidales; family Paludibacteraceae; genus UPXZ01. The sequence continues at coordinate 30,872 of CAYFRA010000001.1, forward strand.
AAGTTGCTAAACTTCCAATAGCTTATATTAATATCGATTCTCTATTACTCAATTATACTTTTGCTAAGGAAGCTAATGAGAATTTAATGAGTAAGCAGGAAAACTCAAAAGCAACACTCAACTCAAAAGCCAGACAGCTACAAAATGAGATGGATGAATTCAATAGAAAATTAGAGAACAACGCTTTCTTAAGTCGTGAAAGAGCGGAACAAGCTCAAAGAAGTATCTTGCAAAAACAACAAGATTTACAAAATATGGAGGGTAGGTTATCTCAAGATTTAATGGAAAGCCAGCTTAAAGTAAGTGAGCAGTTGCGAGACACGATTGAAAGTTTCTTACAGATTTTCAACAAGGGTGGAAAGTATCAAATTATTTTGAGCAACACATCCAATGATAACATCTTATTTTCAACATCTGGTTACGACATTACGGAAGAGGTCATTGTCGAACTTAATAAGAGATATAAAAAGTAGGACAATTCAACGTCAGATACAGATTAAAAAATCGCAGATTGATTTACTCAATTTGCGATTTTTCTTTTAGATGTGATTGAGTAAATCCTGCTCATATAAAGTAAATCAAATATTTATTCCTCAAAATTTTGTATTTTTGTTGATTAAACTAAATTCTTTAGAAAATGATTTCAGATATAATAAAAAAAACAGAGGTAGAAAGTGCTCAAGAAGAGATAGAAGAAGCTTATAATATTGTTATCGTATCGCATTATGGTCCTGATGGCGACTCCTTAGGATCATCTTTGGCGATGTGGCATATTTTAAAAAACATGGGTAAAAACCCTAAGGTAATAGTTCCAACTCCACCACCTAATTTTTTGACGTGGATGCCAGGTGCAAAGGATATATTGATATATGTTTTTGATAAAGTAAAAGCAGATAAGTTAATAAAGAAAGCAGATCTTATTTTGGCATTGGATTTCAACACACCATCACGCTTAGTGATGATGGAAGATTCTGTCACTCAATCAAATGCCAGAAAAGTACTTATTGACCACCATTTAGATCCCGATTACTCATTTGTAAATGTTGTGGTCTCTTACCCCAAGATTTCATCAACCAGCGAATTGGTGTTTCGATTGGTAAGCCAGATGGGCTATCAAGCTCACATCGATATACAGGCAGCCCAAGCAATATATACGGGTATGATGACCGACACGGGTGGGTTCACATTCAACTCCAATCAAAAAGAGATTTATACCATCATCTCAAAATTACTCGATTTTGGGTTTGACAAAGACGATATTTATCGTAAAGTTTATAATACTTTTTCAGAGAACCGTATGAGGCTTCAGGGTTATTGTATTTATAAGAAAATGAAAATTTATCCTGAGTTTCAAACTGCACTGATAACACTCACCAAAGATGAAATGATCGAATTTAATTATGAAAACGGTGATGCTGAAGGGTTTGTAAACATACCATTGTCGATTGACAATATTGTTTTTTCTGTATTTATGCGAGAAGACTGGGATAAAATCAAAGTCTCACTCAGATCGCAAGGTTCATTCCCAACGAATAAGTTTTCGGCTGAAGTTTTCAATGGAGGTGGACACTTAAATGCGTCAGGTGGTGAGAGTTACACTACTTTAGAGGAGGCAGTTCAAAAACTCGAAGAGGCTCTACCTCGATTCAAAGCATATCTTGAGTAGAATTTTATATTCATTTTTAAATAAATCAAGCAATATCTATTTTGAATGCAAGCAAACAGGGACCCATACGATACAATTACAACAGAGGGAATCAAATATACTGGTTCTAAAAAACGTATTATTCCCTATATCTTAAACATTGTAGATGAATTAGATGGCATAATTTCGGTTTTAGATGGCTTTAGTGGCACCACACGCGTATCACAAGCATTTGCTCAGATGGGTTACAACACCACCGCCAACGATATTTCAATTTGGTCAGAAGTTTTTGCTAATTGCTATCTCAAAGCAGATAAACCTGATAGCTTTTATCAAGAAATTATCAACCATTTGAATGGATTAAAAGGAGTTGAAGGTTGGTTTTCGGAGCATTATGGTGCAGAACTTGCTGAAACCAAAAGACCTTTTCAACTTAAAAATACCCGAAAGTTAGACTCCATAAGAACCGAAATAGACAAACTTGATTTAAGTTGGATTGATAAGAGCGTTATACTGACAAGTCTTATCCTCGCTTTAGATAAGGTAGATAGCACAATAGGGCATTTTGCAGCCTATCTATCAAAATGGTCACCACGATCTCATAAAGAATTGATACTTAAGCTTCCTCGTCGATTTCCTCTGAGGAGTGTTAATCAAGTAATTCGCGATGACATTTTCAACACACTTAGTAAACAGCAATTTGATTTGGCTTATTTCGATCCACCATATGGCTCTAACAATGAAAAAATGCCATCGAGTCGGGTGCGTTATTCGGCTTATTATCATTTTTGGAAAAGTGTTATACTAAATGATCAACCAACTCTTTTTGGAGTGGCCAATAGACGTGAAGATAGCAGGGATTTGGTTTCTGCATCTGTTTTCGAAGAGTTCCAAAAGAATGAGGCAGGTGATTTTGTTGCTATGAAAGCCATAGAAAAATTAATTAGCCAAACCAATGCTCGTTATGTTTTATTATCATATAGCTCTGGAGGTAGGGCAAGCAAAGAACAGTTGCACAATATATTAAATCAATCTGGAGAACTATTAGAAAGCATTGAGATTGATTATCAAAAAAATATTATGTCTCAAATGACATGGTCAAATGAGTGGATTAGTAAAGAGAAAGAGTTGAAGGAGTATTTGTTTTTGCTAAAAAAACAAAGGGCTTAACCTACTTTTGTCAAACCCTCATATTTTTTTAATACAAATCAGAGTTTAGCTTGAAAAGCCTCAATATATTGCACAATTAATTCAAAAGCTTTATCCAATCCAATTTTGCCTGTATCAATTGAGAGATCAAAATTATTGAGATCATTCCATTCTTTGCGTGTAAACTTTTTAATATAAAGTGAACGCTCTTTATCTCCAACAGAAATTTGATTTATTGCTTCAGTTTCTTCTATCCCCCTTACTTCCATCAATCGTTTTGTGCGAATACTTGAATCGGCATGAAGATGAATTTTGATAGCATTAGGGTATTTTCTTAAAACATAAAAAGCAGCACGCCCCACAATAACAGAGGCTTTTTCCTTTGCAATCTCTTGGATAACTTCTGATTCAGCTTTGAAAATCATAGCGGTAGTAGGTCTGAAACTACCAACCGCCTCGCTATAAAACTCATGAAGTCCGGTATTGGTCCAAAAGTTTTCCCAGAAAGAACTGATGCGTTCTTCGTGAGGTGCAACATCGGCTTCAAATACAGATAGCTTTTCAGCGGTAAGCTTGATAATGGTTTGATTGGCATAAAACAGATTAAAGTGTTCGGCTATTTTTTTACCAATATATGCTCCTCCACTACCTAATTCTCTGCTGATGGTGATGATTAATGAGTTTGGTTGTTGCATAACAGATTTCTTTCTTTTTAGATTAAATGTATTAAACAGCTATAAAAGATTTAGAATTGATAATGCTAATTATAGACACATAGTTCTTGAATTTATTAGCAATATTAGGTGCATATTCCATCATATATACCTTTTCATCGAAATGAAAATAGTGAAGCCCAAAGATTTACGCTTTAAAGATAATCATTTAATATTAAAAAAGCAATATTTATTTAATAATTTATCTATTATGGTCTAAAATAAAAAAGTGAGCTAAAAGCTCACTTTAAGTCTGTTTTTGATAATCTCTAAAATCTTGGTTTCCCGTTCTATAACTTCGGCTTCAATATTTTCAGCTTCTGTTATCATCATTTTAACATATGATTTATCTTCTAAGTCTAATCCATTGATTCGAACATTCATACCAGCACCTAAAACCGCTGTTCGGATTGATAAAGCACCAACACCAGCATCCGAAATAGAGTTAGGATTACCAATTTCCACCATTTTTTCAATCAAATCTAAAGCAGAAGCAGCCGATTTCATAACACGAAACGGTATTTCCATAGCATATTTAGTTGCATTTTCGATAGCTTCTTTGCGAATTTTCAAATCTTCATCTGTTGCTTTAGGCAGTCCAAATGCATCAACAATTTTATTGTACGAACGAGTATCTTCGTCAATCAAGAACAACAACTCTTGCTGGATATATTTGCCTTTTTCTGCCCAATCCGAAAACTCTTCCCATCTATCATCCCAGCCACGTTTGTGCGCAGAGAGATTGGCAACCATAGTGCCTAAGGCTGTTCCCATAGCTGCGATATTAGCCGAAATAGAACCACCACCGGGAGTTACGCTATCAGATGCTGTTTTTTCAACAAATTCTGAAACACTCAAATCAACTAATCTCTTTTCACTATTATCTTCAATTAAATATTCTATGATTTTCTTCTTTGGGTCAAATGGAGATAATTCATCTAAGCCCATCGATTTTACGGCTATTTTAATAATTTCCTCATCAGAAATACCTACAGAACGGCGTTGCTTTTTCAAAAAATATCTTCCCGCATCCAACATAACATCCAACGGAATGACGCCAACCAGCTCAGAACCAGTAACCCGAATTCCTCTCGCCGCAGCTCTTTCGCTCGATGCTTCAAAAACCTGATGGAGTGTAGTGGTTTGTGTATCTGTAATGTTGTATGAGAGTTGAGCCACACCATACTCTTCGATATACCAACCGATTCCTTTTACACCCTTAAGCAAACCGGGTGTGTAAACTGTATTGCCATTTTCATCTTTTACAAGTTTACCCGTTAATGGATTTCCTTCTCTTTTGGCTCTTCCCTTTTCTCTCACGTCAAAAGCGATGGCATTCGCCCAACGTGTTGAGGTTGTATTGAGATTTACATTATATGCAATCAGAATATTTCTTGCGCTAACAGCTGTAGCACCTGCTTTTCTTGCAGTTTCGGTGAAGTTTGCAGGACCAAAATCAGGCACCCAATTGGGGTCACTCAATTTTTTTGGCAAACCTTCATATTCTCCAGAGCGACAATTTGCTAAATTTCTACGCTTCTCTTCGCTTGCCGCAAATTCATAGAAATAGCCTGGAATGCCGAGTTCATCGCCAATTCGTTTACCTAATTTACGAGCAAATTCGACAGTTTCGTCCATTGTCATATTTTTAATGGGAATGAGTGGCAAGACATCTGTAGCACCAAATCGAGGATGCTCACCTTTGTGCTTACTCATATCTATTAACTCCGAAGCTTTTTTTACTGCCAAAAAGGCAGCTTCGCAAACAGCGTTTGGCTCACCAACAAAACTTACAACTGTACGATTTGTAGCATTGCCCGGATCAACATCAAGCACACTAACACCATCTACACCTTTTACTTCATTTACAATCTGATTGATAATCTCTAAATTTCTACCCTCGCTAAAATTGGGTACACATTCTAAAAGTTTTTCTTGGTTCATTTTACTTTTCAAGTATTTAATAAAATTTCATTTTGCCTGATTGGCAAGGTTTTTGCTACTATTCCTTTATCGGAACAAGTTTATTAATTTCGATACAAATATCGTAAGATTTTATCATATTATTGCATTTTAGAGAATTAAATAACTCTTTATTTCAATAATAATGAGTTTTTAATGAACGAAAATAAATATTTGTTGTTTTACTATGTAATTAATGAGGATATTGGGCTATCAAATGAGAGTAAAACTCAATAATGTAGCTATTTGTGAATATTATTTTTAAAAACATTTTTATATATAAAATATTATTGTAATTTTGTATGAAAACTGATTTAGAACCAAAATATTAATTTATAATTTAATTAAAAAAAGAAAATGAAAAAACTATTTTTAGCTTTATTAGTGGTAGTTAGCTTTGTATCATTTACAAATGCACAAACTACAGCAGTTGATGCTTCAAAATGGTCTGTAGCCGTTAAAGGAGGTCTTGACTATTTTAATGTAAAACCTTTTGGAAACGATCTTAAAGATAACTCTTCATGGGGTGCAGGTCTTTCAGTAGAGCGTACATTGAATCCTTTCGTTGGACTTGGTTTAAATGTAGATTATTTGAACTATGATAGAGCAACAATGAACGGAGCAACAATTGACCCAACACTATTTGCGTCATTGAATCTTTCAAACCTATTACAACCTGTACGCAAAAGTGCAAAAGTAAATGTTTATTCTAATTTTGGTGCAGGTGCAAGTACTGCATTCCCTATTGCAGCGGTTGGTAAATTAAGCCCAGTTGCTTACAGCTCTTTAGGTGTAGAAGCTAACTTAACCAAACTTCTTGCTTTAGGTTTAGAAGCTGGCTATCGCGGATATGTTACTCCAGACAACCAGTATTTAGACTACAATGATGTTTACACATTGATGGGATCACTTCGTTTCAAACTTGGTGCTGACCACGTTCGCAACATGACTCGCAACGACTATGCTCCAATTGAAAACTTAGTACAAAACATTGAAAACCCATTTGATGATAGCGCTATTATGAATCGTCTTGACAATATTGACAAACGCATTCAAGATCTTCAAGGTAAATTGGGTAAATTAGAAAGCGACCTTAAAGACTTAGCTGACAAACCAGCAGGTACTATGGTTAATGCTTCTTTTGACAAAATTGAATTTGAATTTGATTCTTCAAAATTGACTTCAGAATCAACTGTTACTTTAGACCAAATTGCTACAATTCTTAAAGATAATCCAACTTGGAGCAATCTAATGATTAAAGGACATACTGACAGTACTGGCCCTGATGCTTATAACCAAAAATTATCAGAAAGACGTGCAGCTGCAGTTAAAGAATACTTAGCTGGTAAAGGTATCAATGCTTCAACTATGCAATGTGAAGGTTACGGAGAAAGCCAACCAATAGCTACAAACAACACAGCTGATGGTCGCCAAGCTAACCGTCGCGTTGAATTTGAAATTACAAAATAAGAATAAGAAATTCTATTAAATATAAAAATGGCATCAATTTCTTGGTGCCATTTTTTTGTCAAAAATAAAAATAATAGTACATGTTTCTTTATTAAACGACTTCGACTAACACATCTTTCTTACGGGTTGTATAACCTATTGATTTGAGGTATAAACCATTTTTTCGTGCTATTTCTTCAAATTGATCACAATAATCTTTATCAACCACTACTAATAAACCACCACTTGTTTGAGGGTCAGCCAAAATTTCTTTCTGCCTTTGCGTGATTACACCAATCTTGTGTCCATAACTTGCCCAATTACGATTTGTACCACCAGGAATACATTTGTTATCTAAATAGTCGTTTAGGCTTGGAATTACTGGAACTTTATCGAACTCTATATTTGCAGATATTTGGCTGGCTTCACAAATTTCACACAAATGCCCTAAAAGTCCAAAACCTGTTACATCTGTCATTGACTTTACAAAATCTAATTTTCCAAACACCTCCCCTACTTGGTTGAGCGTTGTCATACTATTTAAAATAATCTTTGCATCCTCTGCTTTTAACAAACCATTTTTTTGAGCGGTTGATAGAGCTCCTACACCGAGAGCTTTTGTCAGGTATAGTTTGCAATCAGGTGTAGCTTGGCTATTTTCTTTCATCTTATCTATATCTACAAGTCCACTTACTGCTAAGCCAAAAATGGGTTCAACTGTGTCAATACTATGCCCTCCAGCGATAGAAATTCCTGCTTCACTGCAAATCTGACGAGCTCCCTCAATCACTTGCTGTGCAACTTCTGGTGCTAATTTATCAATAGGCCAGCCTAAAATTGCTATTGATAAAATAGGTTTCCCACCCATTGCATATACATCACTAATTGCATTTGCTGCGGCTATCCGACCAAAGTCGAAAGGATCATCTACAATTGGCATAAAGAAATCGGTGGTTGATATTAGAGCTGTTCCATTTCCCAAATCATAGACAGCGGCATCATCCTTGCACTCATTCCCAACCAAAAGCTTTGCATCTTTATTGAGGGTAATACTTCCTTTTAATATGGTATCGAGAATGGCGGGGCTAATTTTACATCCACACCCTGCACCATGAGAATATTGGGTTAATCTTATGTTTTGTTTATTCATCATTAGGGTTGTTATTTATAAAATTCAAGATTTCATCTGCGCACTGTGCCGCATTCTGATAGTCAACATGAATAGAGATAATCTGACCTACATTTCGTCTATTCATTCCTGAATGATAAGCTTTGTCATAATAATTGAGGACTAAATCAATAAATTGAGACATATTATCTTTCTGAATAGCTTTTACAGCCATTTTAGTTTGCTCTGGCCCCAAGCGTTTGCTAATCCTTTCTGTTGCTTCAATCAAAAAATCTTTATCTAACACACAGTATTCTTCAACTAAAAAAGAAATTCGCTGTTCTTTGTTTATATCTAAGTTTATCAATAGATTTTGTCGAATCAAATCATAAATATGTGAAGGTACAACCCTTTTGCCTATGGTTCTGCTTTCATCTTCAAACCAAACTCGCTGCTTGGGTTTAATTTTATAAAGTTCGTCTGCCAATAAGTTTTCGAAATGCTCTTGTGAGGGCTGTTTCAATTTATTCATAGATCCATATGAGGAGCCAAGATGTTGAGCAAGGTTTTCCAAATCTATAATCTGTTCACCTCTCTTTGCAAACTCATATAAAACTTCGGTTTTGTGAGAACCTGTCATTCCACCTAATACTATGACTGGATAATCTTTTTCAAATTGCATTAAAACCCAATTTCGATAAGCTTTGTAGCCGCCAACTAACTTAACCACATCGAAGCCATATAGATCTAAAATCCAAGCCATTGTATCGCTACGCATACCTCCTCGCCAGCAATAAACAGCCACTTTTTTGTTAGGAGCAAATTGCAAAGCTTGCTCAATAAATCCACGCCATTTTATAGCAGTTAAATCAAAACCTAATAATATAGCCTCTTCCCGACCCTTTTGTTTATATGTGGTTCCTACCTTTGCACGATCTTCATTGTTCAAAAGCGCAAGATTAAAAGATTGAGGGATGTGTGCTTTTTCGTATTCAGCAGGAGTTCGTGTATCTAAGATAACATAGTTATCTTTGGTATCTATAAATTCGTCAATGTTTATCTTTTTTATCACAGTAGTTGAATCTTTACATACGTAAATAAGATTGCAAATTTAGAAAAAAATGATGATAGATACAGATAAACTTACCAAATAATTTGTTATTTATTTCTTATGCTTTTCTACATACACTTCTATTTTTTCGGTTAAGTTTCTAATCCAAGTTTTCGTCTTATCTATCTGAGGTTCAAGATCCTCTATTGTATCTTTTAATTTGTTTGTTGCTAGCTCTCCTATCTCTATTGATTTTTCGCGAAGATTGGCTATATGCATCTCTAAATCATCTAATATTGAGTCTAAGTTTTCTTTAAAATCTTTGTTGTTTTTTGAAGCCATAATAATGCCGGTTTATTGTTTGTTTATTTTACTATCCTATATTTACCGCCGGGTAGGCATTTTATCACTCCTTTGAATTCCATTTCTAACAACTGAGATGATAATTTACTAAATGGAAGTTTAAGTTGGACTGCAATTTCATTAACATTTACTCCATCAGGAAATTGCCTAATCATGCCAAAAATGAGTTGCTCATTTTCATTCAATTCTGTAAAAAGATTGGTTTGTATCTCCTTATCATTACGTTTAGAAACCTCCCAGTTCATTAGATTTACTATATCTTTAGCTGACTCTATAAGAGCCGCTTTATTTGATTTTATAAGTAAATTGCAACCAGCCGACCACTCATCATATACTCCTCCCGGAACTGCAAAGACATCTCTGTTGTAGTCGTTTGCCAGGTTGGCCGTAATCAAAGCACCACCTTTTTTTGCCGACTCAACCACCACTAAGGCATCACACATACCAGCTATAATTCTATTACGTTGTACAAAATTTTGTTTATCTGGTTTAGTTCCGCTCATAAACTCGGTGATAAGAGCACCTTCTGACAACATTTTCACTGCCGTAGAACGATGCAAAGCGGGGTAGATCCGATCTAAACCGTGCCCCAACACACCAATTGTAGGAATATTGTGATCGACTGCGGTTTTGTGAGCACAAATATCGATCCCATAAGCTAATCCGCTGACAACAATCAAATTGGATATTTTGCTATTCAAATCAACGATAAGTTGCTTGCAAATTTCTCTCCCTTTTTCAGTAGCGTTGCGTGTGCCAACAATAGATACAAAGCGTCCATTGTTGAGTTCGATGTCCCCTTTTTGATAGATCACGATAGGAGAATCATCACACTCTTTCAGTCGATATGGATAGGCTTTATCGGTATAAAAAATGGCTTTAATTTTATTTTTTTGAATAAATTCAATCTCTCTTTCTGCTCTATCAAGAACATTTTGTGTATATATTTCGTTGGAGATGACCTTACCAATTCCCGGTATTTTCTCAAGATTAGATCTTTTTTCTTTAAATACAGCCTCTACGCTTCCAAGATAGGCAATTAGATTTTTAGCCAAACTGGGACCTACCCCTTTTATCAGATTTATGCCGATTTGATATTTTAATAATTCGTTGCTCATCGCCAATAATTTCAATCTTTATTAAAAATATACCTACCTATCATCCCCCCAGAAACAAGCCCAACCATATCAGCCACCCAGTCTAACAATTCAGCACTGCGTGGTTTGAAAAACAGTTCTTGAATAATTTCTATGGCACCTCCATACAGAATTAAAATAGCGAAAAGTGTGAAAATCAGATTGGGATATTTGATCCTTAACAACTGATCTTTTGAATAATTAAAATAAGCAACAAAACCCAATAGTAGATATATTAAAATATGAGCAAACTTATCGCTACTCTGAAATTTTGCTATTTTTGGAACTGCATTAAAATGAGCTGTAGATAAAATAAATATCACAATTGCTAAAAAAATTGTCGGCCAATAATATCGTACAAACTGTTTGATCATAAAATCATTTGACTGTTAAAGAATAAAATATATCTTTGCAAAGATAAACTATTTGTTTGACCTAATTATAATAAGAACAAAACATTATGAATAAGCTTGTAAAACTAACTACCATCTTACTGATGGCAACACTGCTTGCCTCTTGTTCCACCGTTATGCTTACCGGACGCAGACAATTCAATATTGTATCTGATGCTGAATTGAACGAGATGAGCTTCGTGTCCTACAAACAATTAAAAGACTCGTTGCCACGATCAAAAGATGCTGTCAACACGGCTATGGTTAAACGTGTGGGGATGAACATTGCTAATGCAGTTGAAAAATTTATGAAAGAGAACGGATTTTCTCAAGATTTAGCGGGTTTTGATTGGGAATATAATCTATTTGATGTTGACCAAGCCAATGCTTTTGCTATGCCTGGTGGGAAGATTGCTGTTTTTACGGGTATTTTACCAATAACACAAAGCGAAACTGGACTCGCTGTAGTAATGGGGCATGAGGTGGCACACGTGATAGCAAAACACAGTGCAGAACGTCTTAGCCAGCAAGTTGCCTCTCAGTATGGAGGCGCTATTTTGGGGGCTGTAGCAGGTGCAAAATCGGAAGCTTTACAACAAACAGTTGGTATGCTATATGGGATAGGTATTCAGGCAGGTGTATTGCTACCATTCTCAAGAAAACAGGAACTTGAAGCAGACGAATTGGGGTTATATTTTATGGCTATGGCCGGCTATGATCCAAGAGAAGCAGTTAGTTTTTGGAAACGAATGAGCCAAGGTAGCGGTGCATCCGTACCAGAGTTTATGAGCACTCACCCATCAGACGATAAACGCATCAAACAGCTTGAAGCGGTAATCCCAACAGCATTACAGTATTACAAAACAAATGTAGTTCCAAAATTATAGAAAATATTTTTGAATTGATTTAGAATCGAACGCAAGAAATCAATGATAATAAAAAAAGCAGTTGAGAATTTATTACAACTGCTTTTTTTATTGTTCTTAAAGTTTTTCGCCATAAGCCAAATCACCTGCATCACCTAAGCCAGGTACGATGTAGGAGTGTTCATCCAACTCCTCGTCTATTGTACCAACCCAAAGTGTAACATTGTCATCAAAGTGCTGGCTAAGCATATCTACAGCTTGACGACTTGCGATGATGGTTGAAATAATTACTTTTTTAGGTTTCCCTTTTGTCAGTAATGCACCATGTGCTAACTCCATAGAGCTTCCTGTTGCCAACATAGGATCTATAAGTATCAGCGTTTTACCATCAAGTTTAGGGGCCGCAATGTATTCAATATGGATATCAAATTTGAGTGCATCTTTATATTTTCTATAAGCCGAAACAAATGCACTTTCTGCCTTATCAAAATAGTTGAGAAAACCTTGATGAAAAGGGATACCCGCTCTCATAATAGTAGCTAAAATTACTTTTTCATCTAATTTAAAAGTTTCAGCTACCCCTAATGGTGTTTTGGTTTTTTCTGCTTTATATTTTAGTGTTTTACTAATTTCATAAGCTGATATTTCACCAATTCGTTCCATGTTTTTACGAAAACGCATAGCGTCTTTTTGAACATCAACCGCCCGCATCTCTTTGAGATAATGGTGCAAAATGGAGTACTGTTCTGATAAGTTTACAATTTTCATCTCTATATTGAATTTAAAATCACTATTTATTAAAGAAGATTATTTTGGAAATTTTCTTGGAGCAATCATATTGATGGGTTTCAACACATCATCCAATTGCTCTTTATCCATCAAACCTCTCTCCAATACCAAATCATAAACCCCTTTACCCGTTGTCAATGCTTCGGCTGCCAATAGTGTTGAAGCCTCATAACCGATATGCGGATTGAGGGCTGTTACCAACCCAATGCTGTTGAAAACCATATTTTGCATATGTTGTTCATTAGCAGTAATACCATCAACACAACGAAGACGTAAAGTGTCCATTCCTTCTTTTAGAATTTCAATATTTTCTAAAATAGATAAAGCTATCACTGGCTCCATAACGTTCAGCTGAAGTTGACCAGCTTCAGAAGCCATTGTGATGGTGTGATCGTTGCCTATTACCTTGAAAGCAATCTGATTGACAACTTCTGGTATCACAGGGTTTACTTTGCCTGGCATAATGGATGAACCTGGTTGCATAGGTGGAAGATTGATTTCACCAATACCTGTACGAGGGCCAGAAGAGAGCAAACGAAGGTCATTACTGATTTTTGATAGCTTGATAGCCAAAGCTTTGATTACTGATGAATTATTGACGAACACACCCGTATCATTGGTAGCTTGTACCAAGTTTGGGGCTAAAACCACAGGAACACCAGAATATTTAGCTAAATGATCGGTACACAAAGGAGCATAATCAGGATCAGAGTTGATACCTGTTCCAATTGCTGTAGCACCCATGTTGGTAATCAAAAATTGATTACGAGTTGAATCCATTCTTTCAATCTCATCTTCAAGCGTTGCCGCAAATGCTTCAAATTCTTGACCGAGAGTCATTGGTACCGCATCTTGTAATTGGGTGCGTCCCATTTTCAAAACATCTTTGAACTCTACACTTTTAGCTCTGAATGATTGAACAAGATCTTTTAAAGATTCAATCAAAGCATCAAAACTACGATAAACAGCTATATGAAGTGCCGTTGGGTATGCGTCATTGGTTGATTGGGATAAGTTTACGTGGTTGTTGGGATGGCAGTGCTTATAATCTCCTTTTTCATATCCCATAATCTCTAAAGCTCTGTTGGCTATTACTTCATTGGCGTTCATATTGGTAGATGTGCCCGCACCACCTTGTATCATATCTACAACAAAATATTCGTGCAAACTGCCTGCTTTAATTTCATCACAAGCTTGAACGATTGCATCTTTCAACTTTTCATCCAACATGCCCAACTGATGATTAGCCAAAGCTGCTGCGGCTTTCACATCTGCTAAACCATTGACAAATTCGGGATAATGATAAATTCTTGAACGACTGATGCTGAAGTTTTCAACTGCTCTTACAGTTTGAATTCCATGGTAATACTCAACCGGTATTTGCATTTCACCCAATAAATCGTGCTCTAAACGAGTCTTTCCACTAAGTTCCATTTGATTTAAGTTTTTAATTAATTTGTAATTATAAGATTAATTTTTTATGATATTAAATATTCTATATGATAAAACGAACGGGAACAGATTAAATTATCTTTCCTAAAACATCGTAGATATAAGCTGATCCAAAAACGCCTACAAAGCCTAAACAAAATCCTGCTATAATTTGTCCTAAGGTGTGTGCCTTTAAATAAAGACGCGAAATAGCTACCAAGCCTGACAACAACAACGACACAGTAATCAATGGAAGCGGAAATATATGAACTGACCAAGATAGGCCAAAGATACTGCCTACAAAACCACCCATACCTGCAGCATGTGCACTTATTTTCCATTTGAAATTAATAAATACGATAATTAATAGTGAAAATAGAGTGCCAATAGCCAAAATAACAATAGAAAAATCTAAGTTCAGAACACGCATCAAGAACACAATCCAAAAAACATAGGAGAGTAGCGAAAAGAGATAAGGCATCGTTCTTTCTTCTCTTTTTGATATAAACAGGTCCTTAATTTGACCACGTTTTAACATCATTAAAATAGGAATTGCTGGCAATAGACCGGTGAAAAGGAAAGTACCTAAAATAGCGATTGATTGATATGTATGCCCTAAATATTTAAAATACTGCATTTGCATTAGCAGTATCATCCCATAAACGGGCATCAGTAGTGGTTGAAAGATATAAGAAACGCTTTTTAAAAATCTTTTCATTTGTTTATTATTAATGACTCTACAGGTGAAATAAATAACACCAAAAGTCGAGTGAAAGAGAATATATTATTACATCCTCTCTAAGTTTTGGTTACATTTCAATTCTTAATCGTGCCACAGGAATATTGAGTTGTTCTCGATATTTAGCAGCTGTACGACGCGCAATTACGTAACCTTTTTTTTTCAATTCTTCTACAAGAACATCATCATTAATTGGGTTGCTTTTATCTTCATTAGCAATAATATCCATAAGTACACTTTTAATTTCGCGAGTTGAAACTACTTCTCCATCTTCAGTTATCATTTTTTCTGAGAAAAAGTATTTTACCGGAAAAACTCCATACTCTGTTTGCACATATTTACTATTGCTTACCCGTGAAATTGTAGATACATCCAAACCAGTGATATCTGCAACGTCTTTCAGAACCATAGGTTTCAGAAACATCTCATCTCCTTCAATAAAAAACTCCTTTTGCACATCTACAATGGCAATCATTGTTTTCAACAATGTTTCTTGTCGTTGCTTTATGGCATCTATAAACCATCGTGCCGAATCAATTTTTTGTTTGATAAAAAAGAGTGAATTTTTCATTTTGTTAGATTGGTTTTCCTTGTTTTTAGAAAAATCCTCAAACATTTTACTATACTCTTTATTGATACGCAATTCAGGAATATTTGAATTATTCAACCTCACGGACAGCAAGCCATTTTCATTATCGACAATAAAATCAGGAATAATCACCGACAAAGCATTTTCAATAAAATTATCACCAATTGTTTTACCAGGCTTTGGGTTTAGTTTGGTGATTTCATTGATAACTTCTTTTAAAGTCTCTTCGTCAATATTCATTGAACGCAAGATTTTTTGGTAATGTTTTTTTGAAAATTCCTGAAAATATTTTTCAATAATGACAATCGAAGTATTTATAATTTCACTTTGAGGTTTTCTATTTAACTGCAATAAAAGACATTCTTTCAAATCCTGTGCAGCTATCCCGGCAGGTTCAAATTGTTGCACTTTGGTTATCAGCTCCTTGACATCATCATCCCCCACTTCTATCCCAGCTTGAAAAACCAAATCATCAGCCATCATTTCAGCACTTCGCCTCAAATAGCCTTCATCATCAATATTGCCAATGATATATTCAACAACTTTGAGTTGTTTTTCATCCAATTTGAGCAAACCAGCTTGTTCGAGAAGATATTCGTGAAAACTTACTCCTTCAGAATAAGGAATATCCATATACTTATCGTCAGGAGATATATTGCTTGTGTGTAGTTTATAATCAGGAATTAGATCATCGTCGTTATCCATATAGTCTTCAAAGTTGAACTCTTCATCCTTATACTCTTCATCGTTTGACAGACTATCTTGATCCTCTTCTGAGATTGAAGTATCATCACAACCCTCTTCCAATGCAGGATTCTCCTCCAATTCTTGTTGGATACGCTCCTCCATCTCAAGAGTTGGTATCTCCAACATCTTGATAACCTGTATTTGTGCAGGTGATAGTTTTTGTTGTAATTTTTGTTCTAATCGTTGTTTAAGCATCTGTAGAAAATATCATTTTAGACATAAAACAAAGATGTGTACCATTTGTTCTACATAATTCTTCATTGACAAAGATACATCTTTTCTGTTAAATCTTACTTGTATTTTAGTGATTATGCTTAGATATTAAGATTTTAAAAAACTTATTCATACAAATATTTTACAAAATAATGACAATATAGATATTTGCACAAAAAATCAAGATGATATCCGATATAATCATATTTTTTTGACTAATATTGTATTTAAGAAATAATTTGAAAAAGATATTATGCGAATACTACACACTTCTGATTGGCACTTGGGCAAACGATTAGATTATTTTAGTCGGCACGAAGAGCAAAAATGGGTGCTGGATGAGATATGCAACATTGCCCAAGAGCAAAAGGTTGATTTGATAATTGTTGCAGGTGATTTGTTTGACACTTTCAATCCTCCAATTGAGTCAACTGAGCTGTTATACAAAACTTTGAAAAAATTGACTAACAATGGAAAAATTCCCGTAATTGCTATTGCTGGCAATCACGATTCGCCCGATAGAGTGAATGTTGCTGATGTATTGGCTCGTGAAAATGGGATTATCTTTATAGGACATCCTACAGATAAGGTGGCGATTTTTGAGGTAGAGGAGGGTTTCAAAGTAAGTAAAACAGATGTAGGGTTTTTACAAATAGATATACCTAAGTATAATTATCCTGTTCGGATTTTTCACACTGCTTTTGCCAACGAAGCGCGACTAAAAGAATATTTTGGAGAGGATAAACAACAATCGCTACAAGATAGTTTGAGTAAAAAGTGGTCGAATCTCGCTCATATGTACGCTGATAATAGCGGTGTAAATATTCTCACTTCTCACCTATTTATTTCCAAACAAGGTGATAAACTGCCCGATGAACCCGAAGGCGAAAAACCTCTTAATGTAGGGACTGCCGATGTTATCTACTCAAACGCCATCCCGCAATCCATTCAGTACGTAGCAATGGGACACCTTCATCGATTTCAAGATGTAGGTGTGCATCAGCCTGTTGTATATACTGGATCACCTTTGGCTTACTCTTTTGCCGAAGTTAATCAGCAAAAATATGTAGCGATAGTGAATATTGAACCTGATAAAGAGGCAAAAATAGAAAAAGTAGCATTGAAAGCAGGACGCTCGCTTCACCGAGTTAGTTTTCAGAAAGTTGATGAAGCTGTGAATTGGTTGCAAAATAATCCCAATACGCTGGTTGAACTAACAATTGAGACAGAAACATTTTTGAAAGCTGAAGAGAGAAAAAAGATTTATCAAAATCATGATGGGATTATATATTTGATACCAAAACTGAAGAATGCTGACAAAACTGAAGCTAACAGCCGTAAGTCGATTGACTTGAATAAAGACATCAACACCCTTTTTGTGGACTATTTCAAATCTAAGCATGATGGGATTGAGCCTAACAAAGAGATAATTGATTTGTTTAACGAAATTTTAAACAACTGATATGATACCATTAAAACTAACAATCGAAGGTATTTATTCTTACCAAAAGCGACAAACAATTGATTTCACATCGCTCGTTGATGCTGGAATTTTTGGAATTTTTGGTGGTGTTGGGTCTGGAAAATCATCAATTTTGGAATCTATCAGTTATGCACTTTATGGCGAAACTGAGCGACTCAACTTGCAAGATAAACGCTCATATAATATGATGAATCTAAAATCTGACAGGGCATATATTGAATTTGATTTTATCAACCACAGCGACAAAACTTACCGTGTAACCCGAGAGTTTAAACGTAACAGCAAAAGATTTGATGATATACGAACACCTACTGTACAGTTTTATGAAAAAACAGATGATTCATGGTTACCTCTCGAACATTGCAATGCAGAAGAGTTGGTTGGTTTGAATTATAGAAACTTCAAACGCACCATCATCATACCACAAGGGCAATTCAAGGAGTTTCTTGAACTGGGTGGTGCAGCACGCACTACAATGATGCAGGAGATTTTTGGACTCGATCGTTTTGACCTTTACAGAAAAACAAGTAGTTTGTATAACTCCAATAAATCTGAGTTAGACCAAATCGAAGGGCAATTGAAAGAGTTTGAGTCAATCAATCGAGAAGAATTTGAGTCAAAAAAAATAAATTTCGAGCTTCTCAACTCATCGTTTCAAGAAGAGAGTTTGAAACATCAATTGTTAGACAAAAAAATTGAAAAACTTGAGAAAGCGAAAGAAAATTTTGAAAAACTAAATGAATACAAACTTAAGCACCAGAAATTAAGTGAGCAAAAAAATGAAATAGACAACAAGAGCGAAGAATTGAACGAATATGAACGAGTTCAGAGTGTTTTCAAACTGCTGATTAGTGATTTTGACAAGGCAAGTAACGAGAAAAGCAAATTGCTAACAAATCAAACCGAAAAGCAAAAGCTAATTGGAAATTTAACTGAGCAGCAAATCCTACAAAACGAAGCGTTAAAAAAGATTTTACCTTATTTTGAAACATTGGTAGAAAAGCGAAAAAAGGAGGCAGACTTTGAATATCTAATTCAAATTTCGGAACACACGCAGAATTTGAACAAACTGAAAGATCGGATTCAAGGAGGGAAAGAATATGTCGAAAACACCGAAAAAGAATTGATTGAGAACCTTGAAAAGATAAAAAATTTAGAGAGCGAAATAGAGAGGTTAAAAGAAGAGAAATTTGATTCTAAATTATTGTTTGATCTTGGCAATTGGTATGCAATAAAAGAGGGATTAGATAGTCAGATAGCAGATTTAGAGAAAAAACTTGAAGAGAAAAAAAGCGAATTATCCAATTTAGAAAACAGTATCGAAAAGGAGAAAATTGATATCTTGAATTATGAACTGAATTTTCAGGAATCTAACAAATTATTAGATAAGCAAGAAGATAATTTCATCGAACAGAAAAGCGATTTTGAGGTGCAGAAGAAAATGGCTGATTATGCTTCAAAACTCTATGAAGGTAGCCCTTGCCCACTTTGTGGCTCAACCGAACACCCACATATTGCCAATATAGATGATGTGTCAGGGCATTTAAAGCTAACTGAGAATGAGCTAGAAAGAATCAAAACAGAACGCTTAGAGCTTGTAAACAAACTAAATTTGTCAAGAAATTTAGTTAAAGAAAAGAACAAAATAAATACTGAAATTGAAGAATATAGGTTGAATAAAAACGCCTTAATCGAGGAATCCAATAGACATCTTAAAGCTTTTCTTTGGAATAATTTTGAGCCAAATGATAAACAAGGTTTTGAGAATAAAAAGAACAGCTCGATAGAGATTGAGGCAAAAATCGAAAAACTGAATAAGGAGTTAGCTCAATTTAGAAAATCAGGTGAAGAGATAGACGAAAAACACAAAAAATATAGCAAAGCATTGGATGAGCTCAAAAGAAAAGAGAGTGAATTAGATATACAAATTAGCACAAAAAAATCTTTACTAAAATCTATCGACTATGAAGAATATATGAGTTTTGAGGTAGTTGAGCTAAGCAATAAATTGACCGAGCTGCGTAATAAAAACAATGAGATAGAGAAACAACACCAACAAATCGACAAAGAACTCATTGAGTTAGATAAAAATATTTCAACTGAAAAAACTCTCATTTTAGATTTAGAAAATAGAATTAGTAGTCTCGAAAACTCACTGAAAAACTTAGAAAATGAGATTGACACAAATCTAAAAAAAGAAAATTTTGCCGATATAAATAGCGTATTGGTGGTGTTAAATAAAAACTTGGATAGAGTAAGTTTACGAAAAGAAATTGATGATTTCAAGTTGCAATTTGAGTTGCTGAAAGATAAGATAAGAGATTTAGAAGTTCAATTGGAAAACGAGGCTTATGACGAGGCTATTTTTGAGCAAGAAAAGCAGATTTGGCAAGATTCTTTAGAACAATTAGAAACAACAAAAAAGAGTCTAATTAACTTGGAAGCAGAGGTTAAACGACTTAACAAAGCTTTAATAAAGAAATCGGAGCTTGAAAGCATACAAGAAAATCTGAAAAACCGCGACAACAATCTCAAAACAATTAGCAATTTATTCAAAGGTGCAGGCTTTGTTCAGTATGTTTCGTCTATCTATCTGAGCCAGCTTTGCGACCATGCCAATGAGCGATTTCATCGGATGACACGCAATCAACTCAGCTTAAAGCTGAATGAGAATAATGATTTTGAAATCATCGACTACCTCAATGAAGGAAGAAGTAGAAGCGTAAAAACACTTTCGGGTGGGCAGGCATTTCAGGTCTCTCTATCTTTAGCCTTGGCTCTGGCAGAGAGCGTGCAAAGTCATGCAAAAGCAAAAAGAAACTTCTTTTTTATTGATGAAGGTTTTGGAACTCAAGACGTTGAGTCTGTAAATATTGTATTTGACACGCTGTTAAGTCTCAATAAAGAGAATAAAATAGTAGGAGTAATATCGCACGTAGAAGAGCTGAAAGAGCGCATCCCGCACACCCTTACCGTATTAAAAGATGAAGAACGAGGTAGCTTGATTTACTTTGATTAGGAGCGGCGTATGGGCTTTTTGTTTTTTCTGAATTTATCTTTGGTGTAATGGATTAAAAAATCAAAAGGGTGATAAATCAACATTCTGGGTGCCGAATATCGCATCACAACTCGTATTTGCTCACGCATTTCTAAATTGTAACAGTGAGTTGGACACTTAGCACAAGCACCCTTAGCATCGCCATATGGACATTTGTCCAATCTTAATTGGCTATAACGATATAAACTCTCACAATGTTCGCATAATTCACCACGCTTTTGATCATGTTTTTTCCAACAATAAAGTTGAATCATCTTACCAATGGTGTATTTTTCGTAATGAATCGATGACATAGGATTTATTTCTCTTTTAACTCTTTGATAAGTTGATTGAGTTGAACTTTAACTGCCGAAAGGCGCTCAAACAACTCTTGCTCTATCTCAACCTCTGATTTACGATTAGTCAACTGCCTGCGAGCTCCTTCCAAAGTATATGCTTTTTCCCTTGTCAGAAAAAGAATTTTTTTGAGCAAATTGATATCATCTTTTGTATAAAAACGAGTTTTTCGTTCACTCTGCTTTGGTTTCAGTTGGCGAAACTCTTTTTCCCAATAACGAAGATTAGAGATAGATATGTCAAGCATACGACTTACCTCACCAATTGAATAATAAATTTTATCAGGATTCTCTATCATAATGCTATTTTATAAATAAGTTATTAGACTATTTTCAACCGCTGACCTGGTCGGATTGTATTAGATTTCAACCCATTAGCTCTTTTGATTTTGACAACTGTAGTTTTGTATCTACGAGCTATTGTGCTCAAATTATCGCCCTTCCTTACAACGTGTACTCTACTTTTTGGTTTTACCTGTGCAACATTTAATGTTTTCGCATCAATTTCATCTCTTCTTGCTATCAAAATGGAATCTTGGTAAGCCTTAATTTCATCCTCTCGCACAATAAAATGGGATATTAATTTTTGGGGCAAAACAAGAGGATAACCCTTGATATCACCTGGAATAATATCTTTGAAATATTGAGGATTGAGCAATCTGAGTTGTTCGATAGGATAATCCAAAACTTCTGCTATCTGTTTTAAGTGCATCCGTTCATTAATCATTATGGTATCAACCATTGATGGCATTTCTACGGTTGCAGGGCAAAGATTATGCTCTTTACTATAAGTCATTGCGTAGTTGGCTGCAATAAAAATGGGAATATATGAGCGAGTTTCAGCCGGTAAGAAATTATATATCTCCCAAAAATCTCGTTTGCCTCCCGAACGATTGATTGCTTTATTTACGTTACCAGGTCCACAGTTATATGCAGCCAATGCCAAGTTCCAATCTGAATAGATAGTATAAAGCTCCTTTAAATATTTCGCCGCCACGGCCGATGATTTTACTGGATCTCTTCGCTCATCAACCAAAGAATTTACCTCAAGACCATACATCTTACCCGTTGCCAACATAAATTGCCAAATTCCCGTAGCTCCAGCACGTGATACAGCTGTTGGGTTTAATGAAGATTCAATTATTGGCAAGTGTTTCAACTCCAAAGGCAATCCTTGTTTTGCTAATTCATGCTCGAATATCGGATAATAATAGTTGCTCAACCCCAAAAGATATTCCATCTGATTACGACGACTTACAGTGTAAAGCTCAATAAATGTTTTTACTGCAGGATTATAGGGCATCTCAATAATATGAGGTAATTTGCTCAATCTCTTCTTATACTGCTCTTCAGTTGTCGCTGGGTTAGGTTTTGAAACACAATTTGTGTTGATTATTTTGCTTTTTGACCACACGTGAAACATTGAATCCATACTTTGAGTAAAACCAACAGGTATTGAAGTGTTTTTCGCAATCAACTTGTTTTTATCATCATTTGGATCATAAGGTTCGACTGCTGCAACTTTGAGCAGAAATAAACTTAAGACTAAGAGTAATATTAATTTTCTATCTATCATAATTATTTAAAAACGAATGCTACATTGCAAGCCATAAGCACTCTTCTTATTGGGTAAAACTTCAAACTGCGTGGGTGTAACTTGTATCGCTAAATCCGATTTGATATCAAAATCGTATAATTGAGCATCTACAAAGGCATCTAACATAACCAAAGCGTAATAACCTACAGTCAAAATCAAACTCAAATCTCGATAACGATGGAACTGATCCATACCTGATTTCAATCTGTTCTTAAATGTAGCTTCTCCGCCGGGAAATGACTCTAATGTATATCCTCGTGGTAATAGTTTCAGGTGGTAATTGGTTGTTGGGTCACTATCGGTAATATCAATATATCCTCGTTTGAAAGCCATATACCGATTTTGATTGTAATTGATAGCGTAGGCAAAACCCATAAATCCACCATAAACAATTGGCAGTTTATAATATTTTTTGTTTACTATTTGCCCAAAACCAGGAATCAGAGCCCCCATCCATACTGAGCGCATCGGATCTGGTCTGAAGTAGTTTAGAGATAAAGTATCAACAATTTGAATTTCCGTTGTTATATTGTCCTGATTATCATTATTTGTTGAATGAAAAAAGATTTGCTCAGACTCATCAACTTCAAAAATAAGCGGTCTGACCAAAGTATCTAAAAGAGCAGTAGTGTCTTGTTTTACTTTGATTGGTTTTACTTTTTTTTGAGCCGCATTTGGCAAAAGAAAAGCAAATAATAAAATTGATATAATAGCTATCTTTTTCAAGAAAGATTGTTTTGTTTTTTAAATTCGATCCATCAACTCCATAATCCTCAACAGCTCTTCATCGTTATTAAAAGAGATACTTATTTTACCTTTCCCTTTTTGATTGACTGATAAATCAACTTTTGTACTAAAAGTTTTACTTAGCTGCGACTTCAACTCATCGAACTCTTTCAATTTTATAAAACTGTCTGAGTTTTTGATTTTTTTATTTTTGTCTTCTAAATTCAAATTTCTAACAAGATCTTCCACTTTACGAACTGAAAAACCGTTTTTCAGCGTTAGTGTATAAAGCTCAAGCTGTTTTTTAGGGTCTTCTAAACTTAAAATAGCTCGTGCATGTCCCATATCAATTTTTCTATCTTTCAAACCCATTTGAATTTCAGCAGGTAATTGCAACAAACGTAGATAGTTGGCAATGGTAGCACGTTTTTTACCCACACGCTCACTAAGTCGTTCTTGCGTTAGGTCATACTCTTTTATTAATCTGTAGAAAGTAAGTGCTATTTCTATTGCATTCAAATCTTCTCGCTGAATGTTTTCAATCAGCGCCATCTCCATCACTTGATCGTCGGCGGCAGTTTTGATATAAGCTGGAATGCTTCTTAAACCAATTGACTTGGCGGCACGATAACGTCTTTCGCCCGCAATAATCATATAGGTATTGTCATCGTTTTTTCGCAATGTAATCGGCGATATCACACCAATCTCCCTAATTGAGCTTGCGAGTTCGGTCAAAGCCTCTTCATCAAAGTGCGTACGTGGTTGTCCTGGGTTAGGTTTTATTAAATCTATTGAAACTTCATTGATAGATGAAGAACCACTAACACTTGTTTCATCTATATCCATTAGTGCACCTAAACCTCTTCCTAATCCTATTGTTTTTGCCATAATAAATATTTATTTATTCAATCGTGTTAAAAGCTCATTAGCTAAATCCATATAGTTAGAAGCCCCGCGCGAATCGGGGTCAAATTGCAATATCGGCATCCCATGACTTGGAGCTTCGCTTAGTCGCACATTTCTATAAATAGCTGTTTCGAACACCAATTTATCAAAATGTTTTTTTACTTCTGCCAACACCTGATTGGCCGAACGTAATCGATTGTCGTACAATGTAATTAAAAAACCTTCGATTTCTAATCTTGCATTGAGTCGCCCTTTGATAATTTTAATGGTATTCAACAATTTGCTTATACCCTCCAATGCAAAATACTCACTCTGCACTGGTATAATGACTGAATCAGATGCTGTAAGCGCATTAACGGTAATAAGACCAAGTGAAGGCGAGCAATCAATCAAGATAATATTATAATCATTTTCGACAGCCTTCAACACATCTTTCATCCGATACTCCCTGTCGCTCATCTCAAGTAACTCAATTTCAGCCCCAACCAAATCAATATGCGATGGCAAAACATCTAAATTTTCAATTGCTGTGTGTTGTATGGCTTGCTCTACCGGCACACCATCTATTATAGATTCGTAAATTGTAAATTCAAGTTTACGCACGTCTATTCCCAGTCCAGAAGAAGCATTTGCCTGAGGATCAGCATCTACCAAAAGTACTTTCTGCCCTAATTTTGCTAAAGATGCTGCTAAATTGATTGCAGTTGTCGTTTTTCCTACTCCCCCTTTTTGATTGGCTATCGAGATTATTTTTCTCATCTTATTCAATTAATATCCTGTTTTAAAACATATTTAAATCAATTCAATTTGCAAATATAATGAATTTATTTAAGCATTTCACTACACTTTCTCATGCTTTAACCTGCATTGTTGATAAGTTAGTTATTTTGTTGATAAGTTCAATTTGCCTAATGAATTATGTGAAAAACAATACAATTTTTATTTCTTTTCGTTTCTATAAATTCAATGCTTTCCTTATCTTTGTGAAGTTTAATTAGATACAAACTACTCACAAGTGAAATACGAATATAAAAATTGGTTATTTTTGTTGGCTTGGGCAATAGCAATGGTGCTATTGGCTAAGTTTGGCTTTTTTCGTATCGACCTCACCTCCGACAAACGTTTTAGCATAAGCCCCCAAACCAAAGTATTGATGAAGGAAATTGACGAACCTATCTACACCAAACTTTACCTCAACGGAGATCTCAACGCAGGATTTGCTCGACTGAGACAAGCTACCAACGAGCTTTTGAGTGATTTAGACGCACATAGCAAATCAAAAATTATTATTACAAATATCAATCCATCATCAGCAAAATCAAACTTGGAACGAGAAGAAAACTACAACCGATTAATTGACAAATCGCTCACTCCCATTCAAGTTTATGATAAAGATAAAGAGGGAAAGCTAATGCAAAAGACAGTATTTCCTTGGTTGGAAATAACTTATAAAAATAGAACAAAAGCAGTGAATTTGCTTAAAAATATTCCCAAGTTATCAGGTGAAGAAAATCTGAATATCTCTATCGAAAGTTTAGAGTTTGAAATAGCAACGGCAATCAAGCAGTTAGGAAAAAAACAGATAGACAAAATTGCTTTTATTGAGGGACAAGGCGAGTTAGACGAGCTACAAACTTATGAAATCAGCACACATTTGAGCCAATACTTTCAAATAGACCGTGGAGCAATAGACATAGATGCCACTGTATTAGACAATTACAAGGCCATCATAATAGCTGGACCAAGCAAAGAGTTTACAGAAACTACTAAATTTATCATCGATCAGTATTTGATGCGTGGTGGAAAAATTCTTTGGCTCATTGACGGTGTGCGTGTTTCCGAAGAGCTTTTACAAAATCAGGGTCGCTCCCCTATCATTGGGCTTGATCTCAATTTAGATGATCTCCTTTTCAAATATGGTGTCAGAATTTCACCTGCTATAATCGAAGATCAACATTGCTTGATGTTGCCCATTAAAGTTGGAGATGAAAACACACCCGACAAACTACAGTTAATGCCATTTTACTACTCCCCTCTTTTGCTCACGTCAATGAGTCACCCAGTAAGCAAAAATGTATCATACGTCAAATCAAATTTTGTTTCCTCTATCGAGTTGGTTAATCAAAATAAAGATAAAAACAGTACGGTTATTTTGGCAAGTTCTGAGAAAACACACCTTTTACAAGCCCCTAATGAGATTGATTTGAGATACTTAGGCGAAAACAAAGATAATAGTTATTTCAATCTTCAACACGTTCCCGTTGCAGTTAGTATTGATGGGGTTTTTGAATCATTATTTGCCAACAGGATGGTACCACGGGGGCTTATTAATTTTGGCCAAATAGAGCAAATAAGCGTTCCTACTCGTCAAATATTTATAGCTAACGCAGATATTATCCGAAACGATGTGATCATCGAAAACAATGAATATACCACCTTGCCATTGGGGTATGATCGGACAACTGACGTAGTTTATGGAAATAGCGATTTTTTAGTTAATGCCATTTTATATTTGACAGATGAAGATGGAAGCATTGACCTAAGGGTAAAATCACTACCTTTGCGTTTGCTCAATAAATCTTTAATTTCAGAAAATCGTATCAAATTACAAATCATCAATATAGTGCTTCCTGTAGTGCTACTTGCCATATTTGCAGTAATATATTTTTATATACGAAAAAGAAAATATTCAAAGTATTAACACTTAAAAAATAAACAAAATGAATAATCCAATTAAATTTCATCACATTCTAATTACTTTAGCTATATTCTTTTTAATTATTGCTTGTCTGATGTTTGGTGTTCCAGTTTACAAAGTTTGGCAACAAGAGATGACTGGAAAAGCTGAATTGAGTAGAGCAGAACAAAATCGTCAAATACGCATTCAAGAAGCAAAAGCTAAAAAAGAGTCTGCCGTTTTTGAAGCAGAAGCCGAAGTAGAACGTGCTAAAGGTGTAGCCGCTGCTAACAAAATTATTGGTGCCAGCTTGAGCGAAAATGAAAACTATTTGCGATATCTGTGGATTCAGAGTTTGTATGAAGGAAACTCTGACGTAATATATGTGCCAACCGAAGCCAACCTGCCCATTTTAGAAGCAAATCGTTTTTCGCAACAGAAAAAATAATAGAAAAAACCATATTCAATAGAAATGATAACTTTAGAACAACTAAATGAACTTTTAGAACGCGAACAGGCGTTAAGGAGGTATCTTTGACATCGATACCAAAACGATACAATTAGAGGAAGAGGAGCTACGTACACAAGCTCCAGATTTTTGGGAGAACCCAAAAGAGGCTGAAGCTCAGATGAAAAAAATCCGTGAAATTAAACGCTGGATTGTGGGCTACAATGAGGTCAAAAAAGTAACGGATGAACTTAAAATCGCCTTCGATTTTTACAAAGAAGAAGCCCTTAGTGAAGAAGAGCTTGATGCAATTTACACTGAAACTCTGTCGCTAATTGAGAAAGTTGAGATGGAAAACATGCTCTCCAATGAGGAAGATAAGATGAGTGCTGTTATAAAAATTGTAGCTGGAGCGGGCGGAACAGAAGCACAAGATTGGGCTGATATGCTTTTCAGAATGTATCAAAGATATTGCGAAAGACATGGTTACAAAAGTGAATTGACCAACTACCAAGCTGGTGATGAGGCGGGCATCAAAACCGTAACTCTACAAGCCGAAGGAGATTTGGCATATGGCTTTTTGAAAAGTGAAAATGGTGTTCATCGCTTGGTTCGCGTTTCACCATTCAACGCACAAGGAAAGCGAATGACTTCATTTGCCTCAGTTTTTGTTACTCCCTTGGTTGATGATAGCATAAATATTGAGGTAAACCCAGCCAATTTAAGTTGGGATACTTTTCGTTCAAGTGGTGCGGGTGGGCAGCACGTCAATAAAGTGGAATCGGGTGTGCGATTACATTACAAATTTATAGACGATCGAAATGGCGAAGAGAAAGAGATTGTAATAGAGAATACCGAAGGTCGCTCACAAACAGGCAATCGCGAAAATGCTCTCCGATTACTTCGATCACAACTCTATGAATTTGAGCTTGAAAAAAGACGTGAAGCACAAGCTAAAGTAGAGGCTGGTAAAAAGAAAATTGAGTGGGGTTCACAAATTCGAAGCTATGTTTTTGATGATAGACGCGTAAAAGACCATCGCACCAATTATCAAACATCTGATGTCAATAGCGTAATGGACGGCAACATCGATGAGTTTATCAAAGCCTACTTAATGGAATTTGGACAGGAGGATAGCTGATTTATAAAGCATCCTCAACTGCTTGGATAAAATCTTGCCGAATAGAAACCAACTCTTTCGATTCGGCTTGATTCCATGCTGCTATTTGTGCAATTACAAGATTTTTTGCAGGATTGACATAGACCATTTGTCCAAAAATTCCAAGTGCCATATAGCTGCCATCGGCATTAACCCACCACAAATAACCATATCCACCCTTTTCACCTCTCGGAACAAGTATCGACCTTGCATTATCCAACCATTCAGTTGCTAATATTTGCTTGCCTCCTATTTTCCCATCATTGAGCATCAGCACTCCCAAACGAGCAAAATCACGCAAATTGGCCGACAGACCGCTGCCCCCTATATTGTATCCACTACACTCATCACTCAACCAAAAAGCACATTGCTCCATACCCATTGGGCTCCAAATGTGTTCTGACAAATAGGCAGAGAGTGATTTTTCGCTTGCTTTTTGCACAAGAATACCCAACAAATCGGTTTCGCCTGTATTATAATTAAATTTCTTACCCGCAGTGTGCTGTTGCTTTAGATCTTTCATATATGATAAAATATGTGCCTCTTTGCCAACACACTCCTTTTGATACATTTGAGCTACATCTGAATGGGGGTCGCCATAATCTTCATTCCAAGCTATTCCTGATGTCATTGTGAGCAGTTGTCTGACGGTTATTTTACCATAATCACAACCCTCCAATTCTTGTATATAAAGCTGCAACTCATCATCCAAGCTCTTTATATCACCATTTTTTAAAGCTACACCTACCAACATCGAAGTAACAGACTTAGCAACCGAAAATGAAGTCCAAAGTGTGTTTTGTTTTATATCTTCAGCTCGTTTTTCAAATCTGACCAATCCATTTTCTATCACAATGACGCCTTTAACTCCTAAATTCGACATATAGGATTCTAAATTGATAGTGTCATTTAGTTTATCCAATTGTAATGGAATACCAGCTCCCAATGCATACTTTTTATTACCAGTTTTCACTGGCGAACTTGGGTAGATACTATGCATTATTGGAAAGCGCCGCTCTCGATCCTCTTGACTCCAAAACAGCAAACTTTCTAACTTTTGCCCCATCGTTTCACCACTAATATTTTCAGCATAATCTCGTGAGTCTATTATGCTATCAGGTTGGCATAATGTTCTACTTTGCTTACAAGATGTGAAAGATATAATAATTGAGATAACA
Source organism: uncultured Paludibacter sp. (assembly GCA_964345395.1). GTDB lineage: Bacteria > Bacteroidota > Bacteroidia > Bacteroidales > Paludibacteraceae > UPXZ01. The sequence continues at coordinate 60,781 of CAYFRA010000001.1, forward strand.
AGATAAAGAGTTGGTCTGATTTTCATTTCAAATGTTTTTTAATTGCTTAAACTTAATAACGGTAAAATGAGCGATAAGTTTTGAGTTTTCGCACTTTTCCATATTAATGAAGTGCAAAAATAAAGAAACGAGTACGAACTTTAAAATAGACACCACTATAAACTATCCACACTTTAAATAAAGAACTTTATTCTTCTTTTATTATTTAAAATTTGCATTGCAATCTCTATTTGAAATATGACTATTATGAAAATTATTAAAAATACAATCCTTACCCTACTGCTTGTTTTTAGCAGTTTTGTGATTCTTAAAGCTGAAAATAATATTGTTCAATTGCCTTCTCCAACGCTAAGCAAGGACACGATATTTATTGAGTTTGACGAGTTGCAAGAAAGTGGTGTTTTCGATTTTGGTTTTGACGATGGTGTTTCGCTTTTTGAGTCAGCAACAAGCGATAATGAAAGTTTTTCGCAAGATTCATTTTCTTCTTTAAGTGGTTTTAGTTTCAATGGTTACGCACGAGGTTCAATCTTAGGTGGTGGCAAACAATATGATTTGGCGAGTTCGTTTGCCGAAATAGCTTTGCAGCCAAGCTATTCGAAAGGTGTGGCAATGATGAAATCGGATATTCGCTTGCGTAGAGGTCTGTTTTTTGAAGAAGACAAACAAATCATTGAAATCAAAGAGCTTTTTACTGGCTACAAAGGTGACAAATTTGATTTTTTCATTGGAAATCAAATCGTAAATTGGGGCAGAACAGATGGTTTTAATCCAACCAACAACATCACTCCAAATGATTTTTTCTTTCTAACCGCTGAACCTGACGATCAAAAAATGTCCAACTTTTTATTAAGAATGAAATATCGTATTTCGCCTGCTGTTGAGATTGATCTGATTGGAATACCATATTTCAAGCCATCTAATTATCGATTTGACCTTTTTGACCTAAATGAACAAGTCGATTTGGGTGAGCTACCCATTCAATTACCCGATTTTGACATCAACGTCGATTTTAACCCACTCCTGCTACCGAAGCGAAAATTAGAAAATGGTAGCTTTGCTGCACGAATCAATGTAGAGCTACCTGAAATAGATTTTTCACTCTCCTATTTTTCCGGATATGATCCCTATCATGGTTTTGATTTGAAGGATTTTGAGATTAATATTTTTGATTCTAAAAAACCTATACAGATAAGCTATGAGCCCAAAGTTTACACGAAAAATACTTTCGGGTTTGATTTTGCTCTCCCTTTAAGTAGCTCAATGTTGCGTGGTGAAGCAGCTTTTAACTTAACCCGCCGAAAAAACAATGAGATTTATATCCCAAAAAGTGATTTTTCTTACGTGTTGGGCTACGAAAAAATTTGGAATGATTTTGTTTTCCTTGCTCAATACATCAGCAAAGTAACACCTGATTTTGAAGCTATTAGCGAGCCGCTTTTGGATTTTAGCGATTTCGACATCAATAACTTTGATATTACAAAAATTCCAAACTTGATGGAGTTTCCAGAAGATATGGTTAAATATGAAAGTGCTTATTTCAACCGAATGATATTTAATCAACAAAAAAAATTCAATCACGCATTCTCATTTACTCTGAACCGACCCTTCAAATATGAGGAGTGGAATGCTGAATTTACAGCCTATTATAATTTGACATCGAAAGAGCTGATGTTGCGGCCAAAACTGAACTGGAAAATTACTGATGCTCTCAATTTTGCTTTTGGTGCAAGTTATATGAAAGCTTATGATAAATCATTGTTCTATTTCTCCTCTACCATTATGAATGGTGCTTTTGCCGAATTGAAAATTGGTTTTTAATAATAAAAAATAGATATGAAGAATTCAATGTTAGTGATAAAGTATCGGTGGTGGATAATTGTAGTAACAGCCCTGATGGTGTTGTTTGCCATTTTCCAAATGCCCCGAATTACCATCAACCCCGATTTAGAGTCATACCTTCCTGATCAAATTGAATCGAGAAAAAACAGTAAAATCATCTCTGATATTTTTGGAGATGAAGAACCTTTGCTTATTGTCATTGAGAGCGAAGATGTGCTGAGTGAAAGCACATTGAGTCGCATTGATGATTTAACTTATCAATTTGAAATGGAAGATGCTATCTCTTCTGTTTTGTCTTTGATGCAGATGCAAAGGATTCATTCAGAGGAGGGGATGATGTTGGTTGATCCACTCATTCAATTTACACCTCAAACAGACGAAGAGAGGGAAACACTTCGCCAAGAAATTAAGGATAATGAATTGGTATATGGGCTTTTAGTTTCTGAAGATTTCAAAAAATCTGTTATTATTCTCACTTCCAACAAAACTTTGGCAGATGATGAGTTGATGAATCGCATCAAAACTGTTATTACTGATAATCCGGGTGATGAAAATATCTATATTACCGGACAAGCCTACTTGCGTGATGAAGCAAATCGCAATATCAGTCACGACTTGCTCTTGTTACTTCCGGTTGGCATTGTTTTAATGTTCTTTATGCTCTGGATCTCTTTTCGAGAGCTTAAAGCAGTGCTTTTACCCTTCTCTGTAGTCATTTTTTCAATCATCATCAGCATCGGCCTAATTCCTTTGATGGGTTGGGAGCTTAGCATTGTAGGAGTGCTGATACCGATAATGATGATTGCCATTGCAAATAATTATGGTGTTTACTTTATCGCTCGATATCAAGACCTCAATGCCTTGGAGCCAAATCTTTCGATGCAGAAAATCGTACAACTCTCTGTCAGTTATCTTACCCGCCCCATTGTGTTTTGCGGCCTCACCACCATTGTAGGTATATTGGGTTTGGTAACTCATTTACTGCTTCCCGCTCAGCAAATGGGTATTGTTACCGCTATCGGCATTAGCTTTGCTCTACTTGTGAGCTTATTGTTTATTCCTGCAGCGATGTCATTGATGAAAAAAGGAAAACCGCATCGTGCTTTGGAAAGTGGTTCAAAAAACATAATTACACGAATCTTAAATGGTGTTTCAAATCTAATTACCAAAAGTCCTAAGTTGGTTATGTTAATTTTTGCTCTGTTTTTATTCGTAGCAACATCAGGATTGCTATTTTTCAAAGTTGCCCCCGATTCTAATAAAGTGTTACCTCTCTCGCACCCTTTCAACAAAGCCATACAGATAGTTGATAATGACTTTGGAGGAAGCAAAGTGCTACAAATTTTGATTGAGGGAGACGCTAAAGATCCACTGTTTTTAAGCAAACTACAATCAACCGAAAACAAGCTAAAAGAGCTACCCAACGTGGGTTATGCTATGTCGCTAGCTACCATTATTATAGAAATCAGCAAGGCGATGAATGACGAAAACAGTGAAGCATATGGTGTAATTCCCGATACGCGAGAGGCTGTTGCACAATATTTAGAACTCTATAATATGAGTGGCAATCCAGAAGAATTGGAGCGTTTAGTTGATTTTGACTACACCAAGGTGATGATGAATATTCAGTTCAAAGCAAATAGTATAGCTGAAATAGATGAGGTTTTGGAAACCATTGACGCAAGTCTTTTGAATGATAATAAGTTTGATTATCTCGCTGGAGGTTATGCTTTGGTTGAAAAAGAGATGAGTAAATCCATTCTAAAAGGACAATACTATTCACTTCTTTTTGCGTTTTTTGCTATCATCATTTTGCTTGCAATCATCTTCCGAAGTTTCGTTGCTGGCTTGATGGGAAGCATCCCTTTAGTTTTTGCAGTATTCTCCACTTTTGGGCTGATGGGATGGTTTGGAATCGAATTAAACATCGTTACTGCACTACTCTCTTCTATTTCTATCGGGTTGGGTGTAGATTTCACAATTCATATTTTTTGGCGGATCAAATATGAATTAGAACAGGGAAATAAATATACTACAAGCATTCGCAACACGCTGATTACGATTGGACGTGGCATCACCATCAATGCCTTTTCTGTAATGATAGGATTTGCTGTGCTCTTTCTATCGGCGTTTCCTTTGATACGCTCATTTGCATTTTTAATTATATTATCACTCTTTCTCTGTTTGATTTCAGCATTGATTTTCATTCCCGCATTGAGTCTTTTAATTAAACCAAAATTTTTAAATAAATAAAAATAACACAAACAAAAACCCTGATTGTCAGGATATAATTTACTTAGAATTATGAAGAAAATAAAATTAATTGCTTTAGCCCTTAGCTTGCTGTTGGTTTTGCCAGTTGCATCACAAACAGCACAAGAAATTAGTAAAAAAACTATGGATGCCATCGATATTGGCAATATGGAAATGATGTCAACCATCAACATCAAGGATGGTAAAGGCAACAACCGTGTACGCCAAATTACAACCGCTACACGAAAATTTGGCGATGTAAGCAAAACTTTAATACGATTTGTTGCACCTGCTGATGTGAAAGGTACTGCACTATTAATTCACGATTATGACAACAAAGGCGACAATATGTGGATTTATATGCCTGCACTTCGCAAAGTTCGCCGCATTGTAAGCAATGAAAAAGGAAAAAACTTTATGGGCTCGGAGTTTACCAATGCCGATATGAGCAAACCCAACGAAGCTGATTTTAATGAGAAAATTTTAGGCACCGTTACACTCAATGGGAAAAGCTGTTGGAAAATAGAATCTACTGCAAAAACCAATGAAATAGCAGTAGAAAATGGATTTACAAAACGCATCAGTTATATTGACAAAACAGAATATATTGCTTATAAAATCGAATATTATGATTTAAGAGGAAACCTAAGCCGAGAACAGACTATTTCTAATTATAAAAAATTAGCTAACGGTAAATACTTTGCTTTCAAAATGGAGATGAAAAACGTGCAAAATGGACGAGTATCAGAGATGATTATCGATAAATTTCAAGGCAACTCATCATTACCAGAAAGTGCTTTTACTCCCGCCGCATTAGAAAATTAGTCTTTAGTAAAGTGTTGTATATAAAAAGAGGGTAGTGCAAAATGCATTTATCCTCTTTTTTCTGCTTGAAATGAAAAAGCCTCAAACTTTCTCACTATATTTGCGATAAAATAATCTGTTTTAGATTTATGAACCTTGAAAATGATAAAATAACCAATAAAAAAACGATTTTAGAATCCGTTTCTATTGCTATTTTCGGAAGAAGAAATGTGGGTAAAAGCTCGCTAATTAATCTGCTCATCGGTCAAAATATCGCCATTGTATCTGATATACCTGGCACCACCACCGATCCAGTCAGAAAACGAACTGAAATCAGCGAAATTGGTATAGTTAGCTTAATTGATACCGCTGGGATTGATGATGTGGGCGAAATTGGCTCAAAAAGGGTAGGTAAATCTTTAGAAATATTGAAACAAACCGATTTTGCTATTTTACTTATTAGCAACAACCTTTTTGAAAGCTTTGAAATCGATTTGATAAAGCAGTTTGACAAATATAGCATCCCTTATATCATACTTCACAATAAGAATGACTTAGTCCCACTTCAGTCAAATACAATTGAACATATTAGAAAAATATACCAAAACGAAGTGATTGAATTTTCTACGTTGAATGAGGCAAAGAAAGATTATTTGATCAAAGCAATCAAAGAGCTTATCGAACAAAACAGAGAAAAACAGATAGGGATTTTTGATAATTTGGTGAAACCAAATGATTTGGTGCTTTTAATTACGCCAATTGACGAATCTGCACCTAAAGGAAGATTAATACTGCCCCAGAATCAGAGCATTCGTAAATTATTGGATGAGTCGTGCATAACGGTCGTAATCAAAGATAATGAATTGGATGCTTTTTTGAGTTTAGGAATTGAACCCCATTTAGTCGTAACCGACAGCAAAGTGTTTGATTATGTAGCAGACAGATTGCCTCCACATATATCTCTCACAAGTTTCAGTATTCTTTTTGCCAGACAAAAAGGTGATTTTGAAAAATATATTGCTGGTACACACTATTTATCTCAACTGAAAGATAATGATCAAATTTTGATCTTGGAAAGTTGCACCCATCACAGCAGTTGCGATGATATTGGTAGAGTAAAAATACCCTCTTTATTGAGAAAATTAAGCGGCAAAGAACTAAAATTTGATATTATTTCAGGCCTATCCGAACTACCAAAAAACGTATCGAAATATAACTTAGCAATTCAATGTGGTGGATGTATGGTAACCCGAAAACAGTTGCTCAATCGGTTAAAACCATTTATCGAAGCCAATATCCCCATAACCAACTATGGGATGACTTTAGCTTATGTAAATGGAATTTTTGAAAGAGCTATTGAGCCACTTATTTCAACAAACAGAGTCAAGTAAAGAAAATGCCACAGTTATTAAAATCAGATATTATTCGTTTTCTCTCATCGACATCAGATGAAGAACAGAAGCTTTTTAGTTTAGCTCGAAGGGTGAAAACAGATAATGTAGGTAAACAAGTCTATCTTCGTGGTCTGATTGAGCTAAGCAATGTGTGCGAAAAAGATTGTTTTTATTGTGGCATTCGGCATAGCAACAAAAACATAAATCATTATCATTTAACAGAAAAAGAGGCTGTTGAAGCTATACGATTTGCTTATGATAGTGGTATGGGTTCGGTGGCTATTCAAACTGGCGAGATGTCTAACCCCGCTTTTGTTGATAAAATTGAGCGAATCTTGAAAGCCGCAATGAAACTTAGCAACCATCAAATTGGAATTACGCTCTCTTGTGGCGAACAGAGTGAAGAGACTTATCGCCGCTGGCGAGAGGCAGGCGCTTTGCGTTACCTACTGCGTGTAGAAACTTCAAACCCTGAACTCTATAAGAAACTCCACCCTCAAGATGGAGAGCATAGCTTCGAAAATCGCTTGGAAGCACTCCATCTTCTCCGAAAAACAGGCTATCAGGTAGGCACAGGAGTGATGATAGGCTTGCCTGATCAAAGTGTCGAAGATTTAGCTGAAGATTTGCTCTTTATGAAAAACTTAGATATTGATATGTGCGGGATGGGACCCTATATCGAACACCAAGACACCCCACTCTATCATCATCGAAACAATCTATTACCACTAAATAAGCGACTCAATCTAAGTTTGAAAATGATTGCACTGCTCCGCATATTAATGCCTGATATCAACATAGCTGCCACTACAGCTCTACAAAGTATTGATGCAAATGGACGATTACGAGCCATTGAATATGGAGCCAACGTATTGATGCCCAATATCACACCAAAAAAATACCGTGACGACTATTTTCTTTATCAAAATAAACCTCTCGCATCGCAAAGCGACGAAGATGAACTGAAAAATTTGGCTCACTCACTGAAAAGTATCAATCACACCATTGGTTTAAGAGCTCAGGGAAACTCATTGAGGTTTGGTAAAAGGTGAGTCAGAACGCTATTTTTATAAATAAAGGACTCCCATTACTGAAAGTCCTTTTATCCATCGAATTAATGATTGTCGTATATAAACTTATTGATTATAAAATCAATAAAGCATCGCCATAAGCACCAAACCTGTAACCCTCTTTAATGGCTACATCATATAAGTTCATTACCTCTTCATATCCACCAAAAGCAGCTGATAACATCAACATGGTTGACTGTGGAAAATGAAAATTTGTAATCATCGCTTGGGCTACCGTAAAATCGTAAGGAGGGAAAATAAATTTATTTGTCCACCCATCAAATGTTTTGATTTTACCTTCAGTATCAACTACTGTTTCTAAGGCTCGCATTACAGTTGCCCCCACCGCACACACTTTGCTACCGCGGTCTTTTGCTCTGTTCACATCATTCACCGCATCTTCAACAATAATCATCTGTTCCGAGTCAACTTTATGTTTGGTTAAATCCTCTACATCAATCTCACGGAAATTACCTAAACTCATATGAGATGTAATAAATGTTCGCTCAATGCCTCTTATTTCCATACGCTTGAGCAACTCACGACTAAAATGTCTTCCTGCTGCGGGTACCGAAACCGCACCTTCGTTTTTTGCAAATACAGTTTGGAAATTATCTTCATCACCTTCCTCTACAGGGCGATTAATGACACGGGGAATAGGTGTTTCGCCAAGTGAAAACAGCTCTTGCTTGAACTCCTCATGAGATCCATCATACAAAAATCGAACAGTTCGTCCACGTGATGTAGTGTTATCAATAACCTCAGCCATTATCGACTCGTCTTCTCCAAAATAAAGTTTGTTTCCAATTCTTATTTTTCGAGCAGGCTCTACCAAAACATCCCAAAGACGCGTTTCTCGATTTAACTCACGCAATAGAAACACTTCAATTTGAGCTCCAGTTTTCTCTTTATTCCCATAAAGTCGTGCCGGAAAAACCTTCGTATCATTAAAAACAAATAGATCTTTATCATCAAAATAGTCAAGCACATCTTTAAATTGTTTATGCTCTATTTCACCCGTTTTTCGATGAAAAACCATCAAACGAGATTCGTCTCTAAACCTTGCAGGATATTGAGCAATCAACTCTTCGGGCAATTTAAATTTAAATTGAGATAACTTCATACCAAATATATATTAAATATTAAATAATCAAATTAAAAAACAACTGTTGGGATTTTATATTTCTTCTAACAACTCGTCTATATCCCAACAATCAACCATACTAACGTCGCCTATACGCGTTCGTTCTAAAGATGTAAGATGTGCTCCGCTTTGCAATGACTCGCCTATATCGCGTGCCAATGCACGAATATATGTACCTTTGCTACACACTACACGAATTTTCAACTCAGGCATAGAAAAACTAAGCACTTCTATCTCATCAATGACCAAAAGTTTTGGTTTTAACTGCACCTCTTCTCCATTTCGGGCATAATCATAGGCTTTCTTTCCATCCACTTTTACGGCTGAATAGATGGGAGGAGTTTGCCATATTTCACCCACAAATTTAGGAATGACTTCATTTACCAACTCTTCAGTAATATGTTCAGTCGGATAATAAGCATCAATCTCTTTCTCTAAATCAAACGATGGAGTTGTTGCTCCTAAATGCAATGTTGCTACGTACTCTTTGGTTTGATATTGAAACTCTTCTATTCGCTTGGTTGCCTTGCCAGTACAAATTATCATCACACCTGTTGCCAAAGGATCTAACGTACCAGCATGTCCAACTTTTATTTTTTTTACCCCTAATTTTCGACTAATTTGATTTCTGATTTTATAAATCAAATCAAATGAGGTCCATTTTAGTGGCTTGTTGACAAACAAAACTTCTCCAGCAAAATAATCTCTTTCCATCTAATTATACTTCGAGGCTAAAACCCATTAAAAGTAAAATAATAATTGTCATCCCTGCCAATATACGGTAGTAACCAAAAGCTTTGAAACCATATTTAGTCAAAAAGCTAATAAAAAACTTAATGGCCAACATCGCAACTACAAATGCTACCACATTACCAATTACCATTACCCAGATATTATCCATCAACATTTGACGTGCTCCGTCATCAAGCAAAAGTTTCAAAAGCTTGTAACCCGAGGCTGCTGCCATAGTTGGAACTGCAAGAAAAAACGAAAATTCAGCTGCAGTTTTCCTACTAAATCCTATTGCCGTACCACCCACAATTGTAGCCATTGAGCGAGATACGCCCGGTATCATTGCAATAGCTTGTGCAAAACCAATTTTCAAAGCATGCTTATTATTCATTTTAGGTTCACTATCTTCTGAATGACTGAACCATCTATCCACAAAAAGCATAAAAACACCTCCAATTACCAACATCGTAGCTACTACCCACACATTTTCTAACAAACTATCGATGTAGTCACTAAGCAACAAACCTAAAAATGCAGCAGGTAAAAATGCAATAAATAATTTAACGTAGAAATCATATTTATAAAGAAATCGTTGCCAATAAAGCTTGCTTGTATCTGCTTTATTGAGCTCTGTAGTTCCTTCTTTATCAAATATTTTCACGCTATTTAGTTTAACAAACCGCTGCCAATAGAGCACCAATACCGATAAAATAGCTCCAAATTGGATGATTACTGTAAACGCTTTTACAAAATCATCACTTTTTACTCCTAAAATTCCCTGTGTAATAATCATATGCCCTGTGGAGGAAACAGGCAAAAACTCAGTTAGCCCTTCAACAATGGCAATAATTATTGCTTCAATTATACTCATCTATTTATTGGCTTTTGTGGGTTTATACATAATGGCTGCAATCATTGCTACAAAACCCAATAAAGAGATTATTGGTGCAACAACTATGCGGCGAGTGCTGTAAATATCAGGATTAAACTCTGCTCCCGATGGCTCACCACTCATCAATAAAAAACCAATGATGATTACCACAAAAGAGACCAATATTAATAAATAATTTATCTTAGCTAAACCATATCTTTTTTCTTCTTTCAACTCTTTCATAAAAGACAATTCTATTTTAGTTTTAATTTTTCTATACAAAATACATATCGTCTGTACGCATACGTACATAACGCCCTACTGCATAATAGGAGGAAACTGCTGACAAAACAATACCCGAAAGCAGAATAATTGCAGCAATAATCAGCGATGTTTCAACAGTAATGAACCGAGCACTTATATCAAATTTTATATGCATATAATACAATATTCCCGCTATAAACAGCATAGCTAAAATTGATGCAACAACTCCGTTCCATATACTTTTCAACACATAGGGTTTGCGTATAAACCAACTTTTTGCACCTACCAATTTCATCGTATTCACGATAAAACGGTCTGAATAAACTCGCAATCGTATGGTGTTGTTAATCAACACAAATGAGATAAAAAGCAATACGAGAGTCAAACCCATCAACACCCAAGTAATACGAACAATATTCTCATTCACTTCGTTCATAAAGTCTTTCTGATAATTGATCTCTTCAATGTTTGCAGAAAAACGACTTAATACTTTCTCTATAACCGCTACACTATCTACATTGGCATAATGAGCATTTAATTTAACCTCAAAAAGCGGAAAAAGTGGGTTGAAACCCAAAAACTCTTCAGGATTTTCACCCAAATAATCAATATGCTCTTGTAGAGCAAGTTCTTTTGAGATAAATTGTGCAGACTTAGCAAAACTACTCTTGTTTAAAAACTGCTGAATATTTTCGCTTTGCTCTTCACTCGTATTTTCATTGAGCACAATGGTCAAGTTGATATTTTCGCGAATATATTTGGTCATATCGTGTGCCAAAAACATTGTCAATGCCAACATACCAATCAGCGTAAGCACCATAGCCATAGTGATGGTTGCGGTGGTGCCTGCATTACGCATATTTTGTCTTCTTGTTTTTATTTTTTTTGCCATATATAGAGCTATTTTTCAAGTTTCAAATCTTTTTTACCTCTCCCTTTTATATACACAAAAAGAAACAGCAACAATCCCAATAGGAAAATTGTAGATGATATTATTGCAATTATATTTCCCTGTGAATAGCTTTTGGGCTCAAACTTAAATTCTAACTCGTATTTTCCTGCTTTTAGTGGCATCCCTCTCAGTAAATAATTGACACGGGTATAAGGAACCTCCTCACCATCGATTGTAGCAATCCAGCCCTTATCATAAAATATTTCTGAAAATACTGCCACCTGATCACTGTTGCAACTTACATTATAAACAAGGTGATTGGGTTTGTATGATATAAGCTCAATGCTTGCTGTGCTATCTGGTAAAATCTCAGAAGGCAAAACAGACGACACAGCCTGATCAACTACCAATTCCTTTTTGGTGTCAATCTCACCCAACATACGCATCTCTTCATTAGCATCTTTTGCGATGTTAATCTTCTCTACAAACCAAGCATTGCCATTTTGATAAGGATTTAAAATCGGCTGAGCTTGTTTGTTGAAAATAATATATTTAAGATTGAGCATATTGAGAATGTTCAAACCCTCCATAATTTCAATCAACTCTTCAACCGATCCCGCTGTAGCCAACGTGCCAATTTCCCTCTCTAACTGCATATTGATCAACTCTTGGTATCTACGAAGTTTTGCAGCATGGTAGCCTCCTATATTTTTATGATAAAATGAGGGAGATGCATCGTTGAATATATTAACAGATAAATCTAAAACACGAAATTGTGATTGATCTTGCAAGATAAACTCATCGGCAGGTCCTTTTTGTACCAATTGTTTTGGACGTGGTGCTGAGAAATTATCTTCATTTAAATATCTTTTTGCTACTGGCGCCAAGTCCAATAAAATGAAAAATCCAATCAATGCTATTGAAACTCCTTTTTTAAGATAGTTTTTGGAATAAAGCCATAAAATAAATGCAGCAATAACGATAAACATCAACGAACGAGCTGCATCAGCTCGAAGCATTGCCATCCTATCCAATGGTAATGTATCTTTTAAAAATGCAAAGTCGCCTTGAAACTGCATATCTTGACCTGACACGAAGCTACCAGCCAACGATGGGATTAAAGCAAATAGAAGTGCTATACCTCCCGTTATCGCTGCACTAATCAGGATTTGTTTTTGTAATTTCAGTTTATCAACTTGCCCTTCATACAGCTCTTTTAATGCCATAAATGCCATTACTCCCACAGCTATATTGGTAACTACCAATATCATAGAGACAGTACGGAACTTGTTATACATCGGGAAGTAATCGATGAAAAAATCGGTAAGAGGCATAAAGTTTTTACCCCACGATAGCATAGTTGTCAATAAGATAACAGGTATCAACCACCATTTCAGTCGTTTATCAACTACAAAAAGAGACAGCACAAATAGAAACATAACTATTGCACCAAAATATACAGGCCCAGAAGTACCCGGTTGTGTTCCCCAATAGAGCGGCATTTGTTTTATAATTTCCTTGACCTGTCTGTCTGGCACACCTAAATTTTGCAAATATTTAGCTGTTTCACTTTTTTCGCTCAACGCTCCCCCACTTGCACCACCTTTGAAATTCGGAATTAACAAGGTCATTGTTTCGTCCACTCCGTAGCTCCATTGTGTAATGTAATCTTTATTCAAACCTTGCTGCGAACTTGAGGTATCCTCTGTTAAACCGTTTGATTTGCCTCGCATCGTATATTGGCTATACTCATAGGTTGTAATCAATGCAGTCGCATTCATTCCAAGTGCTACAATCAAAGCCACAAGCATCACTCCCACAGTCTTTAAAAAACTTACAAACTTATTTTCTAAAATACTATAAACAAGCTCTACAATACCAAATATCAGCAGCATAATAGCTACATAATATAGGATTTGAATATGATTGGCACGAATAGCCAAACTCAAAAACAGGGCTACTAATAAGCCTCCTAAAATTCTTTTTTTTCTAAAAGCAAGAAAAACAGAACCAATCAAAGGTGCTACATATGCAATAGTTATCGCTTTGGAGTTGTGCCCGGCAGCAATGATGATGAAGTTATATGAAGCAAAACTTAACCCTATCGAGCCTATTAAAGCCTGCCAAGGTTTCAAACCCATTGCCAAAAACAAAATATAGAACCCAATCAAATATAGAATTAGATTGCTTATGGGGCGTGGAAAAGCCAATATAACACTCTCAACATATTGTAGAACATTATAAGGTTGCTTCATCGAAATTTGATAGTTGGGCATACCTCCAAACATCGAGTTGGTCCACAAAGTAACATCATCGTGTGATTCATTATACTCAATGGTTTCTTGAGCCATACTTCGCCAACTGTCGGTGTCGTGTGCAACAAGTTCGCGTCCTTCAACAACAGGAATAAAGTTGACAATAGCTAATACAATAAAAAGTAGTAGAGCTGCAATGTGTGGTAAATAAAAATGATGATTGGCACTTAGTTTTTTCGACATATTTCGATATTCTTGTTATTTTTGGATACAATATGGGCAAAATCATACAAAAGTACAACATTTTTCTTGCTTTACTCCATTATTGCAGGGAAACTTTGACTGTAAAATCAAAATCAAACTATTTTTAATAAAAAAGTCAAAGAAAAAACGGGGCGATTCACATCGACCCGTTCTTTAATTCATTCACACACACTTAAAATTTACTTGTAGGCGAACAACTATCACATCCACTGCAACCAGAGCTGCCGGATTTGTTGGATATTATCTTATACAGTCGATAAGCGACATAAGCAAAAACGATAATTCCAATCAAAATTACTAATAGTTGTTGCATCATTCTAACTATATAACAGAAAAGTTAGCATAAAGTTCAACCCAAAGTAAACTTTTTTCTTAATATTTCTTCAAAGATACAATAATTTATTCTAAATTATCCAATTCTTCTTGCGTTTTGTGTCGCAAATTTGGATTTTCTTTAGCCATTTCTCTTTTTATCTCTTCAGGATAACCCGCTCTAATAATGGTTGTAGGCAAATTGTATTGATTGCGTTTAAAGACTCCATTTTCTTCAGGTTTTATATTACCATCTAAGAATTTTACCAACAAAAACTGACCCAGCCTTCTCCACTCATTGGTAGTTTCCTCTGATCTGTTTACGCTATACTCAGTCAAGAATCTAACTGCATTTTCTTTTGTCATAGACATAGCAGTTGATTCGATATCAGCAATCTCTTCTTTGAAACCATTTTCTATTTCAAATTGTTTTTTCTTTATATCTTCCATCATTGGTAGATATTTACCATAAGCCAAGTTTGAAACCAAGTTAAAAACCCAAAAAGCAGAAGATTCAGAATAATCTAGCAAGCTACCGTTACGCTCATCAAAACACCAAGGCACTTCATTTGTGGCTGCAAAAATAGGAATATATACATTGCTTGCCGCATCATCAACTCCAAACCAAAGAATACCGCCTATATGATTAGGTAACCAATTTCGGAGCTGTGCAACAAAAGAGAAGCCTGTTTGCTGTGTTGCAATTGGTCTTTCGTGTCCGTAAGTAAGATTATCAATTTGGAAAGTTAGCGGGCTATGGCGTAATTTACTACCAAATGTTCCAGCACCTACTCCTTTTGTCATATCAAACTCGGTACCTTCATATTGGTCACGCATCATATTTTTCAGATCGTCAACAGATAATTTTCTGTCGGGTTTAATCCAAAGAGGCATACGTGTTCTACTTTCGCCTTTTACATAACCTATATAATCCTCCATCTCTTTATTTACACTTTTGAAAAATGACCATACACGTGCTTCGCATATTCTCAAAGCCGAGTAGTCCAATGGAGCATATACATCTGAGAAACTAAAATCTTTGTCTTCTCCATCAAAATAACCTTGTTCGCGGGCAAAGCTTACCACATCTGGTGAGTACATACAGTTCTCTTTGTCCTCAAAGGGGATAGTGGTTATACGTGCTTGGTTGGCATGAGCCGAAATGCAGTCGTCTGGCAATCTCAATGCTACCCATACTGTGCCTTTGCTTCCAATTCCTTTTCCTACAATTTCTAAAATCCAAGCTTCGTTAGGGTCGGCAATTGAAAAAGATTCGCCCGAACTGTAATATCCATATTCATCCACCAAGTCGATAATAGTTTTTATTGCCTCTCGTGCTGTTTTTGAGCGTTGGAGTGCAATATACATCAAGCTTCCGTAATCCATTATCCCCGTTGTGTCAACCAATTCAGGTCTGCCACCAAAAGTAGTTTCACCTATCGCAACTTGATGCTCATTGATGTTGCCAATAACGTTGTAAGTTTTTTTGGCTTGCTTGATTTTTCCTAAATACTTTCCTGTGTCCCACTCGTGAATGTCCATCATTGTTCCCTCAGGATATTCGGCAGCGGGATAGTGATAAAGTGCTCCAAACAAATAATAGGAATCTGCAGCATATGAAATGAAAGTTGAACCATCTACAGACGCTTTTTTCCCAACCAAAAAATTGGTACAAGCCCAGCCAGATACACTAATTAATAGAATTAAACTTAGTAAGAATGATCGTTTTTTCATGATTAATATTTTATTGTGATTGATTAATTAATATTTAATTGTTGAACAACAAAGATAAGCATTAATAGATAAAATAAAAACAGAATAAATCTAATTGATAAGTATAATTTTAAAAGAAATAAAAAAAAGTCGCCCCGTATAATTACGAAACGACTTTTATTGATACTTTTAGGCTTACTTCTGTTTTAGTAAATCTCTAATTTCTGCCAATAAAACCTCTTCTTTAGTTGGTTCTGGTTCTGCAACCTCTACTTCCTCCTGTTTCTTTTTAGTTTTGTTAATTGCTTTGACCATCCAAAAAATAACCAATGCCAAAAGCAGGAAATTGATAGCAACAGTGATGAAATTACCATAAGCAAATATGCTTGCATCTGCCACTTCACGAGCTTGCTCCAATGTTAATCCAGGGTCAACTTTACCCTTCAAAACAACATACAGGCTACTAAAATCAGGTTTACCAATCAAAGCACCTACTAAAGGCATAATTAAATCATCGATGATACTTGAAATAATTGTACCAAAAGCACCACCAATTATAACACCCACCGCCATATCTATGGCATTACCTTTTACGGCAAAATCTTTGAACTCTTTTACAAATCCCATAATTGTTTAGTTTTAAATTGATATGCAAATGTAGTTAAAATTTGAGATAATAAAAATAAATTGCTCTATTTACAATGAAAACCTTTGCAAAATCATTATGCAAAGGTTTTCGCTTTATAAAAAATATGAAAATACTAATCTACATTTTTTATTTTCTTGACTTAGCTGTAGCTAATACTTTTTGCTTTTTCTCATTATCCCTAACGATAATATCGTGAGCGATTGGCACAGAGATAAACAGAGTAGAATAAACACCAATCAATGTACCAAA
>CAYFRA010000002.1:0-44420 GCA_964345395.1 uncultured Paludibacter sp.
TTTTTTTTCGTTCAAAATCCAGTATCTAAACCACAAGATTTTTAGACTACATAGATTAAGGTATCTTCCCTTAAAAATTCACATCCTTGTTCTTTACAACTTTATAAACTCTCTAACTATAAACTAAAAGTCAACTGATTTACAACTGTGTAACCAAAAATAATTATCTCTTTTGTCATTATTCCTTACTCCTCATACCACAAATCGATATAGACAGGCAAGTGATCTGAAAAGCCACCATGATAACGCATTCCTATGTAGGTGCGGTAGGGTATTTGACCTAAGAAACTCTCATCGTTCTCTAATAAATACTCCGCACTGAATATTTTGAAGTCATCTTGGGTGGTTGAGATTGAATTTTCGTTGTACAGCATATTGCCTGATACAATCATTTGATCTAACATGCCCCATTCGCCATGAAATTTATAAGAACCTTTGCCAGTTACTTGTGATTTATAAGCCATATTGTAAAGGCTCTTATGCTTTATTTCTCCTTCTAATGGATGAGCTCGAAGTGATTTGAGCATACTGTTGTTGGTAGGGTAGTCGTTGAAGTCGCCCATTATAAAGATATTTGGGTTCTCTTCTTCTGCAAAAAGTTGATCTACTTTGTTGCGTAGTATTTCAGCAACATATTCTCTTCTAAATTCAGACTCCAATTCTCCTCCATATCGTGAAGGAAAGTGGCACACAAAAACGTGTAATTCTTCTTTATTGGGTATATTGCCTTTTACATAGAGGATATCGCGGGTACGAAATAAGTCAATGGGTATTGCTTCTTGGTGTGAAGGTTTAAACTGTTTTGGGTCATACATAAGCACCACGTCAATGCCTCGTGGGTCAGGCGATTCGTACTGAATAAACTTGTAACCCAAGTTTTTTAATGGAGATTTCTCAGTCAAATCTGTCATAGCGATGATGCTTTCAACTTCCGACATGCCCACTATAGCAGGTGGATTCCATTCGCCTATTGACGACACAACTTTGGCAATTGAGCGTTGCTTGTGCATATATTTAGTCATATTCCACCCTCTATAACCGCCGGGCAAATACTCTTCATCATTGGTTAGTGGATCATCTACCAAGTCGAAAAAATTCTCGACATTGTATTTTACTATTCTGAAACTCTTTTTATTTGTTTGTGCTTCTGCAGTAACGTTAGCGAAGACAAATATAATTATTAGAAAAATATATGTTTTTCTCATTTGAGTTTTGGTATTTAATTTATACAATCAAAATAAAGGTGCAATTTACTAAAATTCAGTGAAAGATAAAAATGATTGTCTAAAAAAACATTCTGCAAAGAGTTGTGCAAACTTATTATTTTCAAATTCTCTTCATCTGTTTTTAAGTTGGAATGTTGTTGTAGTTTTTCATATATATCTACTTGCAATTCGATGTTTTCCTTTGTAGTTTTCGTTGCCAACTTTGATCCTTGGGTAGCCCAGGTTAGTTATTTTCAATGCGATAAGTTATAAGATAAAAATGCGTTTATCAACCTCACTGATAGGTTTGTAAAAAAACTGCCTCAACACAATGGCTAAGGCAGTTTTTTTGTTTCTTTATTTTATCTTTATTACAAAACTGTTTTCAAACTTTCGAGAACTTGTTTTGCTGAAGCATTGTCAGGATCAAGTTCTAATACTTTCTCCCAATATGGTTTTGATTTTCTATACTCATCTTTCTTGAAATAATATACAGCCAAATAGATATTTGCTTCTAATATTTCACTTTTGCGAGCCTCTTCATCTTGTAGTAACATTGGCATAACCTCTTCGTAGTAAGGTTTTGCTAAGCCCAATTTAGTTTCAGGGTCGATAGATGATTGGGCACGAGCTTGTGAGAGTAGTCCTAAATAGTGATCGGGGAAAAGTTCTTTCATCTCTCCAAAAACCTCTGTAGCTTTTGTCAAGAAATTCACACGCTTGTCAACATCTGGATATGTCACAGCGTCATTTCCCGCAGTGTAGTTAGCCACACCCAGGTTGTAAATATCAGCCATAGTATAGTCACCAGCATCCACTATTTTTTGATAATACTCAATGGCTTTTTCAAAATCTTTACCTCTTTCGTATAGTTTAGCAACATCAGACAGTTTAATGCTTCCCTCTGGGTCGAGCTCATATGCAGCTTCGTAGTATTCGGCAGCTTTTGAGTACTCTTTTTGAGCAATAAGCATTTTTGAGTAATTGGTATAATCTTGATATATCAATTTGTCTTTAGCAGTATTCTGTATCAACTTTTCTGCTAAGGGTATAGCCTCGTCATATTTATCTTGTTTATACTTGCTATACATTTTCAATCGGGTAGTTACGGTATTATCATCGGCTTTGTTCAACGCCTCTAATGCTTGATCAAAATCGTCAGAGAAATAGAGTATTTGTCCATAAATTTGATAGTCTTCAGGAGTTGGTTCAACTAAAGTCAAATACTTTTCAAAGGCCTCTTTTGCTTCTTTATAAAATCCAACTTCTCTCCTTAGGTCAGCTTGGGTTTTCCAGCCATATAGGTAGTTTGGGTCTATTGAAGTGGCTTTGTCAAGGTGTTCAAAAGCAATTTGCCTTCTTGTGCCTACATACAGTTGTGCTAATTTTACCAATGCAATTTTAGAATTAGGGTCGAAGTAGAGTGCATTTTCAAACATCACAGCTGCATCGTTACTTTTTCTTTGTTCCATCAGCAGGTTTCCTTCCAAAATATAGGGTAAAGCACTCTTTTTGTCTGCCTTTTTGGCTTTAGCAATATAAATTTGTGCCAAATCATTCATTTTGTTTCTTGCGTATATTTCAGCAATCTCAACCTGCATGTTTGCATCTTTTTTATATTGCTTATGACGGCTGATGGCTTTTAATTGTTTGTCAGCCTCTTTTTTGTTTGTTTTTAAAAGTAGGGCAGACAAACCAACTTTATTGTATAGAAACTCAGGATCTAATGCTAATCCTTTATCAAATGACTCTTTTGCCTTAGCCTCATCGCCTTCTCTGAAGTAAATTTTACCTAAGTAGTAAAAGTCAGTTGCATCCAGTTTTGAGGATGATAAGAATAACTCTTTTGCTTTGTTTAAATCGCCTGCGTCATAGTAATCAATTGCATGTTTGTTACTTGCAAAACTGAGGTTTACTATAAACGCAAACAGTAGAAATAATGATACTTTTTTCATCGTAATTTTTAATATTTAGAAATCAATAAAATTCAAACGCCAAATGTACAAATTTTTTGTGAAATAATAGCCTAAAATATATTTTAATTATTCAACAATTTTCACTGCCTGTATGGGCATAGTAGATGGAAGCAAACCAGTGCCTTTGATTATGCGCTGACCTTGGGGGCTTGATGCAAATCGGGCAAGTCCTTTGGGTAGTTCGCCACGTGGGTCATTGAGTAGGATGAAGATCTCTCTTCTGAATGGGTAATCACCCGTGTACAAGTAGTATTGTATAGGTTGATAGCTATTGTTTTCAGTAGCAAGCTCAGCTTTTGACACATGCATTACCCTTACTTTTCGAGTAAAATCAACTGTAATTGAGTCTCTCTCATTGCTGATATGATTAACCCCAATCAAACCAATAGCATTTGGAACTTTTGCTACGTGTTGCACAACCTCTTCATTTTCTTGCAGTGCATTCAGATTGGGTGATATTGTTTTATCTCTACAAATTGAGTCGTTAGCATAGCGAACAATGCTTGAATTGGTATTATCAAAAACTACTTGAATTTTCCCTAATTTCGAATTTGGATTAATCTGTTTCCACTCTGTTATTTCTCCAGTCAATATCTTCTGAACATCTGCAACTGTAATCAGGGTATCTCTATTTTGCGGATTACTTATTAGGGCTATCCCATCAATTGCAATTCTTATTTTTTCAGGTCGGAAAGATTGATCACGTAGTTGCTTAAACTCTTGCGGATAAAAATCGCGGGCTGTTACTGCAAATCTCACACTATCATCGACCAAGAGTTGAGCTGCTTCTTTTTCAGAAGTGTATATCACCTCTATTTTAGCCGGATTAAGAGCTTCAAACATATCGACCACCTGCTTGATTACATTCTGAACTGTTTGATCTACAGCTATCGTTGTTCTGCCGCTTGTCATTGTGTTTTTTACTACATTATCGTTTTCACTACTTTTTTTACAAGATGTGAAAATGAGTATGAGTGTCAATGTGTAAAATAAAAATCTAAATTTCTTCATAGGGATAATCTTTTATAATTATTGCTATATGATGAAATATGCAATAATTGTACCATTTGTTTTATTAGCTTATGGGTAGTTTTGTAGAATTAAGACTGTATGCTTAATTAAATGTGTTGAATATTGAATAATAGTAACTGTTTTATTAATAGAGAATTTAAAAAACAAATAAAATTTAACCGCAAATCAAAATTGATTTGTTGGGTTAAATTTTATTTGAATTATTTTTAAGTTAGGATGAATATCTTACTGTAACTTAAATTGTACAGGTAAGGTATATCTTACTTTTACTGCGTTACCTCCTTGACGTCCAGGTATCCATTTTGGCATTGCACTGATGACTCTGATTGCTTCTTTATCTAAGCTTGAATCAACACCGCGAACAACTTTTACGTCTTCGATTTCACCATTTCGTCCTACAACGAACTGACAAACCACACGACCTTGAATATTGTTCTCTTGTGCTACCACTGGATAATTGATGTTAGAGCTTAGCCATTTATACATTTCTGCTTCTCCACCAGGGAATGATGGTGCTTGCTCTACAATGTCAAAAATCTTCTCCTCTTTTTTCTCCTCTTCGACGATAACCTTATGTTCGATCAATGTTGCGATATCGATACCAGTTTCTTCGTTTGTTCCTTTTACGTCAGCAATAGAAATTTGCACATCAGACTTTACAAGGTCATCTTGTGATTTCATTAAGCTTTCATCCGGAACTTCTTCGTCTTTCTTAATAACTGGTGCTGTAAATTGAATTGTACTTTTCAGCTCAACGGGTGGTGGAGCTTCATAAGTTTTAGCAACATTTTCCTCAGGAATTTCAGGTTCGTCAAAAATAATATCGGTCATTTGTGAAACCTCGATACTTGCCAATCTCTCCTCGCGTAGTTTGTTATACTTGCTAATTGCAATAGAACCTGCTATTACCAAGAGTGTAAACAACATTACCACAAGAAAAGAGAAAGTGTGTCTTTTTGGGGAGTTCTTACGTAAGGTGTAGGCACCATAGTTTTTATTCCTTCCCTCAAAGATGAGGTCAATCCACTTTTCCGACGTTAAATTAATATCTTTTGCCATTTTTATAATATTTTCTCGGTTGATAAATTAATTAAATACTTTGACTTATTCAAATGCAATATTTGAATTGGTAAGCATTTTTTTGTCATTATCGTCAATATCAGTAATTGCGTATTTACCAACACTACATATCAACATTTCATCCAGAGCTAAAATTAAGTTTTCGTATGTTGAGTTGTTAAGAGGTTTGATAATCACGGTAGGGGTACCCTCACCATTCTTAATCTCACTCAACTCTTTATCATACTCTTCCTGAGAGATTTCAAGTTTTATTTTTTTATCTTTCAGTTCAAAAACTTTATTAACAGCTTTGGCATTCTTCTCGGCCAGTATCTTGCGTAATCCATCTGCAGTATAGTCAGTCTCAATCATAAAATTTGGAGTTTCCAAATCAGGTTCACCCATAAAGTAATATACTTTATTGTTTGCACCCAGATAAATTGAAACAGCTTCTGAAGCCTTAGCTAAGGTTTGATTCTCTTCAGTACCTTTATCTTTTGATGGTAGAGCAATTTCCATTGTTTGTGGCCTGCTTAGTGTTGTGGCTAACATAAAGAAAGTCAAAAGCAACATAATCATATCCACCATTGGGGTGAAGTCGATTCGTGTATCAACTTTTCTGCGTTGACCTTTCTTTGGTTTACCACCTGTATCAACATTTGCCATATCTTATTCTTTCTATTTTTATAATTTATATCCAACTTTCGTACCAATCTAAATTTTGTATCTATTGAATAGGTAAAAAAGTTTTTTAAATTGCTATTCTACTTCTCTGAATTATTGCTCATTTGTCAATGCCACCTCACGGAGTGAAGTAATCAAATTGTAACGATTCTCTTTCAGCTCTTGCAGTGATCCCATTACTTTCTGAATTGAAGGATAAGGAGTCTTTGCGTCTGCTTTGATAGCGATACGCATATCTTTGCCTTTAACTTCTCGTGCTGCCAACACCCAACCTTTGAATTGGTTGTCGAGTGAGTCAACAGGAACTCCACCTAACTTAGGAAGGTTCTCTTTTTGCTCATCTTCGGACATCGCCATATACTTCTTAAATATCTGCATTGGCACACCAAATGAGGTGGTAATGCTGAAGTTATATTTTTCTTGATTATCGAGATTGATATTATAGTTAGAAGCCATTTTTTCAAGGATTTCGATCCTATCTTTTTGACCATCTACATCTAAAAATACATCTCCAGTTGGCGATACCAAGATAGAAAGCACGTTGGTTTCAGGAATCTGAATTTCTGAAACAGACATCGGGGTTGCAACAGTTAGTGGTTCTGGCTTCAAGAATGTTGAAGTCAGCATGAAGAAGGTGAGCAACAGAATCATCACGTCACTCATCGGCGTCATGTCAATCCACGTGTCTTTCTTTTTTATTTGTATCTTTGCCATTTTCTTCTCTAATTTAATTATTAAACGAATCTAATTTTGAATATTTGCTCAAATAAGTTTTTTACTTTTGAGCTTCTGATTCCGTATTAATGCTTAGATTGGAAAACGCCAGTGATTGCAAAACCAATTTCGTCGATAGCGTAATTAATGTTATCAATTTTTGCTGAATAGTAGTTGTATCCGATAACAGCTAACATACCACCCAAGATACCAAATGCAGTGTTTACAAGGGCCTCAGAAATACCTACTGATAGAGCAGCTGAGTCAACACCACCGCCACCACCTCCAAGAGATGAGAACGCACGAATCATACCCATAACCGTTCCGAAAAGACCTGTCAATACACTTAAGTTGGTAAATGTTGCCAACACTGGCATATTTTGGTTCATTGTAGGCATCTCAAGTGCTGCTGCTTGCTCAATTGTTGTGCTGATAGCAGCCAATTTTTGCTCTTTCAATAAACCTGTGTTGTCTTCAGCCATTTGTTTGTAAACATTCAAACCTGCATCAACTACTGCCGCTACAGATCCTTTTTGTTTTGTACATAATGCTTGTGCTCCTTCAAGGTCTTCTGATTCTAATTTTTGTTTTACTTCCATAACAAATTTATCAAGACTACCTTTACCGCGACATCTGTTCAATGCGATAAAACGCTCAACACTTAATACGATAACAGAAAGTAACCAAGTAACCAAAATTGGAACTACGAAACCTCCTTTATAAATAGTACCTAATAGGTTACCATCTTTTGGATAGTTGTCTGGATTGTTGTCGATAAAGTTTGCTGGATTACCAAATACCCAGTTGAAAATAGCGAGTGCAGCAAGAAAACTTAGCACGATTACTAACGCAGCAGATAAACCTTTTGACTGCTTCTTAGTTTTTGTTGATTGCTTCTCTTTTTTAGCCATAATAATGATGATTTTTGAGCCTTAACGGCTCTCTTTGATTAATAAATTTGATTTTAAAATTATTTTATATTTATTCTTATTTTCAATTATATGTTTTATCTATAAATCTAAACCATTTGCAAAAGTAATACAATTAAGTAAAGATACAATTAATTTTTACTATGTTTTTCGACAATTAATGGTATATGATACATACTAATAATTTCGCCTGCAAATATAATAAAAACTTTTAGTACGCATACAAGTTTCTAAATTATTTAAATTATAAGATATATTTTTGACGATTTTATCGTTTTGTATTAAAAATAACGGTTTAAGAGTGATATTATTACGGTGTGTTTGATATTTATGTCATTTGTTACGTTGTGTTGTGATTTCAACAAACTTCTATCAAAGAAAATCAAGTGCTTTAACATATCGAGCTTATTTACTAACTTTGCAAGCTAATTATTTAATGCTTTAATAATATGGACTATAATTTTAGAGAAATTGAGAAAAAATGGCAAGGAAAATGGGAGGAGAACAAAACCTATAAAGTGGATATAGATCCTTCAAAACCCAAGTTTTATGTGTTGGATATGTTCCCTTATCCTTCGGGAGCTGGATTGCATGTGGGGCATCCTTTAGGTTATATTGCTTCTGATATTTATAGTCGTTTCAAAAGATTAAATGGATTTAATGTTTTGCATCCTATGGGTTATGATGCTTATGGACTTCCTGCAGAGCAATATGCCATACAAACCGGGCAACATCCAGCTATTACAACTGAAAACAACATCAAACGCTATCGAGAGCAGTTGGATAAAATTGGTTTTTCCTATGATTGGGATAGGGAAGTGCAAACTTCTTCTCCAAATTATTATAAATGGACTCAGTGGGCTTTTATCCAAATGTTTAACTCATATTATAATAATCATTCTCAAAAAGCTGAACCTATTGATGAGCTTGTAGCTAAATTTAAACTAAGCGGAACTGAAGGTATCGACGCTTCTTGCACTGATGAGTTGAGCTTCACTGCTGATGAATGGAGTGCGATGAGCGAAAAGCAACAACAAGAGGTATTGCTCAATTATCGCATTGCCTATTTGGCCGATTCGAAGGTCAATTGGTGTCCTGCGTTGGGAACAGTTTTGGCAAATGATGAAGTAGTTGATGGGCTTTCTGTGCGTGGTGGATTTCCAGTCGAGCAGCGAGTTATGCGTCAGTGGAGTTTGCGAATTTCTGCCTATGCTCAGCGTTTGTTAGATGGTTTGAACGATTTGGAGTGGTCTGACTCATTGAAAGAGACGCAGAAAAATTGGATAGGAAGAAGTGAGGGGGCTGAAATGCGTTTCAATTTGGATGACGATAGTGCAGGCTTTGATGTGTTCACTACTCGTGCCGACACAATATATGGTGTTACTTTTATGGTTTTAGCTCCTGAAAGTGATTTGGTAGCTGTGTGCACCACACCCGAACAACAAAAAGAGGTAGATGAATATGTGGAAAGAACCAAACGCAGAACTGAACGTGAGCGTATGGCTGACCGAAAAGTTACGGGAGTTTTCTCTGGTTCATATGCAATTAATCCTGTAGCGGGTACCCGTATTCCTATTTGGATTAGCGATTATGTTTTGGCTGGATATGGTACTGGGGCTATTATGGCTGTGCCTGCACATGATAGTCGAGATTATGCTTTTGCTAAACATTTTGATCTACCCATTATACCTTTGATAGAGGGTTGTGATGTAAGTGAAGAGAGTTTTGATGCCAAAGAAGGAGTGATGATAAATTCTGGTTTTATGAATGGCTTGAGTGTTGTAGATGCTATTGAAAAGGCTAAAAATTATATTGAGGAGCATCATATAGGTAAGGTAAAAACTAATTATCGTTTGCGAGATGCCATTTTCAGTCGCCAACGCTATTGGGGCGAACCTTTCCCAGTTTACTATAAAGATAATATGCCCTATATGCTTGATGAGAGCAAATTGCCCCTTGAGCTACCTGAGATAGATAAATATTTACCAACAGAGAGTGGTGAACCACCATTGGGAAGGGCAAAAAACTGGACAACGCAAGATGGTTTTCCATTGGAACTGAATACAATGCCCGGCTTTGCAGGTTCATCAGCCTACTATTTGCGATATATGGATCCAAGTAATGATGATGCTTTGGTGGGTAAAGAAGCCAATAATTATTGGGAGAATGTTGATTTGTATATCGGTGGTACGGAGCATGCTACCGGACACCTTATATATAGCCGTTTTTGGAATAAGTTTTTATTCGATTTGGGTTATACTGTGAAAGATGAGCCTTTCAAAAAATTAATTAATCAAGGTATGATTCAAGGGCGGAGCAATTTTGTATATCGCATTCAGGGTAGCAATCGCTTTGTTTCTTATAATCTTAAAGAGCAATATGATGTTACGCCTATCCATGTGGATGTAAATATTGTGTCGAATGATATTTTAGATATTGAGAAATTTAAGGCTTGGAGTCCTGATTATGCCAATGCCGAATTTATTTTGGAAGATGGTAAATATATTTGCGGTTGGGCTATTGAGAAGATGTCGAAGTCGATGTACAATGTGGTTAATCCTGATGATATTGTAGATAAGTATGGTGCAGACACCTTGCGAATGTATGAGATGTTTTTAGGTCCGCTTGAGCAATCCAAACCTTGGGATACAAATGGGATAGATGGAGTTAATCGTTTTTTGAAAAGAACTTGGGGGCTGTTTTTTGTAGGTGATGATGTGAAAATCAGTGATGAAAAACCCAATGCAGATGAATTGAAGTCCTTGCACAAAACCATTAAAAAAGTTTCTCAAGATATTGAAAACTTCTCATTGAATACCTCAGTATCAGCTTTTATGATTTGCTTGAATGAGTTGTCATCGATGAAATGCAATAAACGTGAGATATTGGAGCCATTTGTCATTATTTTGTCACCCTTTGCACCCCATATTGCAGAAGAGCTATATCACGTGTTAGGCAATGAGGGTAGTGTGTTTGACGCACAGTGGCCAGAATATGATGAGTCTTTCTTAGTCGAAAATAGTGTTAAATACCCTATTTCGTTTAATGGGAAAGTGCGTTTCACGCTTGAGTTGCCCGCTGATATGCCAAAAGAGGAGGTTGAAAAAATTGCACTTGCCAATGATCAGACTAAAAAATATATGGATGGCAAAACACCTAAAAAGATAATTGTGATACATAAAAAGATTGTCAATATTGTGTTGTAATATAGTTAAGGTTTTAATAATTAGTTTGTTAATATTTAATCGATAGAAGAATTATGCTTATGAGAAAAGAAAATTATTTGAAATCTTTCTATTTCAAAGATTATTTAATGATGTTTGTGGGATTGGTTTCTTATACAATAGGATTGACAGGTTTTCTATTACCAAACAAAATTGTAACTGGGGGTTTAGCGGGTGTAACCATTTTAATTAACTCCGCTACTGGTATTCCGCTATGGGTTTCTTTCATTACTATTAATATTGTATTATTGGCATTAGCTTGGCGAACGATAGGTAATACTTTTGTTTTAAGAACTATAATAAATGTGATTATTCTCACAGTATTACTTCGTTTTGGTGAAACATATTTTACAGAGTCTTTAATACAAGCCGATTCGCTTTTGGTGGCTTTGATAGGTGCTGGACTTGCGGGTTTGGGGTTAGGTCTGGTTTATGCATCAAATGGTAGCACGGGTGGCACAGATATTATCGGAGCTGTTATTACCAAAAAACACCATATCAGTATGGGCAGGGCACTGCTTTTGGTCGATGTTCTGATTATCAGCTCCTCCTATTTTCTTTTCGAAAGCATTGAGAAGATAGCAATAGGCTTGATAGTGATGACGGTGATGTTCTATACAGTCGATTTGGTGATAAATGGTATGCGTCAATCGGTGCAGTTCTTTATATTTACTGATGAGTATAATGAAGTTGCAGATCATATCAATCGTGAGCTCAATAGGGGGTGCACCATTGTAGATGGAGTGGGGTGGTATTCAAAAAAATCGCAAAAAATTATTATTGTCTTAGCTCGACGCACTGAATCAACATCGATTTTTAGGATTGTGAAGAGTATTGACCAACATGCTTTCATCACCCAAACCAATGTGGTAGGTGTCTATGGCAAAGGTTTTGACACTTTGAAATAAGTCTTAGTGAGAACATATGAACAATAGCTTTTGATAACGTGTATCATAAATAAGCATAAATTATGTTGAAGTAAATAATATGTTTTATTAATATTGCAATCGGTTTGCGAGATTTAATAACAATTATCGCATAATTTTTTTTAATAAAAATAAAACATTAACAACTTAAAATTTAATTTATCATGGCTATTTCACAAGTAAAAGTGAGTTCAAGATTAGAGAAAACATTCAAAGTTGACGTAAGTTGCTCAAACCCTTTCGTAATTGACCAACCAGTTGCTGCTGGCGGTAAAAATGAAGGGCCAAACCCATTAGAGGTGTTTTTGTCAAGCCTTTCAGCTTGTATTTGTACAATTGGTAAAATCGTAGCAATGCAAAGAAAAATAAAATTGAGAAGCATCGAAGCGGAAGTTGAGGGCGATATCGATAAAGATTTCTTGATGGGAATGACCAGTGAAGGACGTGCCGGATTTACGCAAATTAGAAGCAAGGTAACAATTGATGCCGACTTGACAGACGAGGAAAAAGTAGAGTTTTTACACGAAGTTGAAAGACGCTGCCCAATCGCTGATAATATCTTGGGTACTTCTGTTATGGTTTGCGAACTCGCTTAAACTGATAGATAATTAAACAAAAAGAGGAGAAAATCTGATGTTTTCTCCTCTTTTTTGTTGAGTTACTTTTTGAGAATATGTAAATATTCTGTAGTTGATTGAGCTTTATGTGTTCTGTTTTGGTCTTTATCTGCTTTGAAACGTTGGTAGTCAGTCGTTGTCAGGCTATAATTACCGTGTTTAGACATGATTTGTTTAATCTCTTCTTTGTTCATCAGTCCTTCGTTGTTGTAACTTAAAAAAAGATATTCAAACTGTGCTTCTCTTATCATATCTTCAAAAGAGTTTGTCACCTCATTTTTTCTACAATACGTGGATTTCTTGTAATCTCTCAATCCTGTTTTCCCTTTCGGTATGAAATTGTCATATTTAGCTATGGTGTTGAGTAAGTGGTAGTTGGCGCCATATTGACGAGCATTGTAAGGAGGATCGAGATAAAGGATATCGCCGCTTATCTTTTTGATCAACTGATTGCTATCTTCCTGATATACCTTATGTTGTTTGTTGTCAACAGCAAATTGTGCAGGCTCAATTATTAGCTTCTTTTGTGCTGATTTTTTGATATGCTTTAAAAATGCCCCATATACCGATGCCGTATTGGCAACTTTGTCAGCACTTTCTAACAACGAAGCGAGCAAAAAATAATATTGATCGTCTGTTATATAATTTTCCTTTTTCCAACTTTCAATTTTTTGTCTAACAGCATCAATTTTTTTTCCATTGTTTTCAGAAAAATATTGTCGTTGTGCTTCTCCATTTTCAGAATACTCATTGAAAATAAAAGCTTCGATAGGCTCGATGTCATTGAGTTCGTCAATGAGGTGTTGGTATTCAAACTTCTTACTGTTGCCGATATAATTTCTGTTCAAAACATAGCTGTAGTATTCAAAATCATTGCTGATTACTTGCTTTACCTCAGTTTTAAAATTTCTTCCAATTATTCCTGTTCCTGCAAATAAATCGCAAAATATTTTATCCGACAAATTTTCACCCACAACCTTATAAATCGATTGTTTGATAAATTCTGAAAGTTTATGTTTCGATCCTATGTAATTCATTTTTCGTCAGATATCCAAATGATATCACTGTAAATTGTTTTTCCCTCTATTTCAATTTTATTCAAACCATTATGTTTTGAATACTCAATAAAGTTGTTCACTTTAATTTCAATTGTGTTGAAGTTTGATTTGCTCTCCAAGTTTTCACAAATGATAAACAGCCTGTTTTCTAAGTGGTAACGCCCCTCTTTCGATTGGTTTTCATATAGCCATCTTATCAATCTGTCCTTATCTTCTCTTCTATTTAGATTGTATGTTTCTCGCTCAACAATGGCTTTAGGGAAGTAGGTTGTTTTTAAATCAAATGCAATATCCAATAGATAAAAATCAATTGTCTTATGATATGGATCTTCCTCTTTCTTAGCACCAAGTTTCAAAAAAATTTCTTCGTGGGTTTTAGCACAATTAAAATTATACCATCTGTGAAGAGCATAATTCAAATCGGCACCGTTTGCCTCACACTGGGTTTTGATATCATCAACACTATGACTTGAGTAGATGAAACGAGTAGCAGAATCCAAAGCGTTGCTTTGCATTTGCCACTCCTTTTTCATATGCTTCAATGCTGATTTTATCTCTTCTCTCGTAGGCATTTAAGAATCAAAGTTTATTAAATTATTTTATCTAATTTAGAAATTGACTGCTCAATGTCACTACTTGTTAGTTCATAATTGCGAAGATCTCCGTTGAAGAATGAATCGTAAGCACTCATATCAACAAAACCATGTCCAGATAGATTGAATAAAATGGTTTTTTTAACGCCTTCCTCTTTGGCTTTAATGGCCTCGCGAATAGTTGCTGCTATGGCGTGTGCACTTTCTGGTGCGGGTACAATTCCTTCTGTTTTTGCAAAAAGCACACCTGCTTCAAAGCTTTCAAGCTGAGGGATAGAAGTAGCTTCAATCATCTCATCTTTAAGCAGCTGACTGATGATACTACCTGCCCCATGGTAGCGTAAACCTCCGGCATGTATGTTGGCGGGCGAAAAGTTGTGTCCCAGCGTAAACATAGGAATCAAAGGTGTGTAGCCCGCTTCGTCTCCAAAGTCATATTGGAATACTCCGCGAGTCAATTTGGGACAAGAAGCTGGTTCGGCAGCTATGAATCTTGTTTTGTTACCATTCAATATATTGTGTCGTAGAAATGGAAACGATATCCCCGAAAAGTTACTACCCCCACCAAAGCAACCAATCACCACATCGGGGTAAGCATCAGCTATTTCCATCTGTTTTTCGGCCTCCAAGCCAATGATTGTTTGGTGTAGCGAAACGTGATTCATTACACTACCAAGTGCGTATTTGCAATTTGGCGTTTGAATAGCCAACTCTATTGCTTCTGAAATAGCAGTACCCAAGCTACCCTGATAATTGGGGTTTTCGGTAATGATTTTTCTACCTGCTTTGGTTGACATACTGGGTGAAGCTATTACTTCGGCTCCCCAAGTTTGCATCAACGATCTGCGATATGGCTTTTGATTGAAACTGATTTTGACCATATACACTGCCAAATCGATATCAAAAGCACGTGTTGCAAAAGCTAAAGCAGTGCCCCACTGCCCAGCACCTGTTTCAGTAGTGATGTTGGTAACTCCCTCCTTTTTACAGTAATAGGCTTGTGGTAAGGCTGAGTTTAGTTTATGCGAACCTACAGGACTGACACTCTCATTTTTGAAATAAATATGAGCAGGCGTATCTAAATACTTCTCCAAACCATATGCTCTGACAAGAGGTGTAGGTCTATATATCAAATACTTATCACGCACTTCCTCTGGTATTTCTATCCAAGCATCGGTAGTGTTCATCTCTTGTTCGCTTGCCTCTTTTGAGAAGATGGGGTATAAATCTTTTGCTGTCAATGCCTCTTTAGTTTCAGGATTCAGCAAAGGCAAAGGCTTATTCTTCATATCGGCGACAATGTTATACCATTTGTTTGGCATATCTTTTTCGCAAAGTATAATTTTCTTCATACGTTTTTTATATTGTTTTGTAAAAATGCAAATGTAGCAATAAGATTATTAAAAAAGAATTTAATCCTAAAAAAGCGGTAAGATTTCATACTCTTTCAAAAACTCAATAAAATAATATTTAAAAAGCCATTCAGTTTATAAAAATAGAATATTTATAAATTTATCGTTGCTATTGATTGATAAAATTTATATCTTTGTGCGAAAATACCAAAATAATACACAACAATGACAATACAACAGTTAGAGTATATAATTGCCTTAAGCAAAACAAAACACTTTGTACAGGCAGCTGAAGTGTGTGGAGTTACACAACCCACATTGAGTATGATGATTCAGAAATTGGAAGAAGAACTTGATGTTAAAATCTTTGATCGTTCGAAACATCCTTTGACTGTAACCAAAATTGGTGAAGAAATCTTAGAGCAAGCAATCATTACTCTGTCTCAGTTTAATCGTATATATGAGATAGTGTATTCGGAAAAAGGTAAAATTGATGGGGACATAAACTTGGCAATTATCCCAACAGTTGCTCCTTATGTTTTACCCAAATTTTTCAAAGAAGTAAGGGGGGTATATCCCGAATTGAAGTGTAAAATATCAGAACTTCAAACAACTGAAATAGAGAAAAAATTGATGATGGGTGAATTGGATATGGCGATTCTCTCCACACCGCTTGAAAATACAAACATTTTGGAAATACCTTTGTATTACGAAAAGTTTGTGGCCTATATTTCTCCAAATGACCCACTATACCAGCAGAAAGAGCTGCAGTCAAGCAATTTGCCTGTTGAAAATTTATGGGTGCTCGAAGAAGGTCATTGCTTTAGAAGTCAGGCGTTTAAGTTTTGTTTGAAAGATGCAGTAAGATATAATTCATATGAAGCTGGAAGCATTGAAACTCTAATTAAAATTGTTGATGAGAATGGAGGTTATACCATTATTCCAGAACTTCATATTGATTTACTTACAGAAAATCAAAAGAAAAATATGAGGAGTATTGTTAGTCCTGAGCCTGTGCGTGAGATTTCTTTAGTAATTCACCGCAATTTTATTCGCGAGGGACAACTAAATGCAATAGCCAATACGATAAAAAAAATCATTCCAAATCACATGTTAGATTCTCGATTGAAGAAATTTAGTATAAAAATTTAATATCCATTCTGTTTTTCTTCGAGTTAAAAATAATAACTATTGAAAAACGTAGGTTTAGTCTGGTTTAACTATCAGATTATCAAAATTATAAATCTTATGAATAACACAATTAATCCAAAACAAGAGCCTTGTTGTGCCGATGTTGTATTTATGGTAGAACCCGTAGCGTTTGGTTTTAATGCTGAAACAGCTGTAAATAATTATTTTCAAAACAGTGATGAAACTGATGGTAAGGAGACTCAAAAACAAGCACTTGCAGAGTTTAGCAATTTAGTGAGCTTGCTAAGAGAGGCGGGTGTAAAGGTGATCAACATTAAGGATACAGAGTTTCCGCATACGCCCGATTCTATTTTCCCTAACAATTGGGTGTCTTTTCATCTCAACAATCAAGTGGTATTGTATCCAATGTTTGCAGAAAACAGAAGGTTGGAAAGACGAATGGATATTCTATCAGAGATAGAAAATGAGTTGGGACGCAAATTTCAACATACTGATTATTCTCAATTTGAAAATGATAATATTATATTGGAGGGCACTGGCAGCATCGTTCTTGATAGAACTAACCGTATGGCTTATGCGGTAATTTCGCCACGAACAGATAAAAATCTTTTCATAAAGTTTTGTGAAGAACAAAATTACCGCCCCGTCATTTTCAATTCAACACAAAATGTCAATGGCGAGTTCTTACCGATTTACCACACCAATGTCGTAATGTGTGTTACACATAAATTTGTTATTATCTGCTTAGATACCATCAGAGATGCGGCTGAACGAGCTTATGTGGTACAAGAAATTGAGAACTCAGGTAAAGAAGTTTTTGAAATCAGTGTGGAGCAAATGAATAACTTTGCTGGCAATATGTTGCAATTGCGAAATGATAAAGGTGAAGAGCTATTGGCTATGTCGCAAGCTGCATATGATTCATTGACACCAGATCAAGTTAATGAATTAGAAAAACATTTCAAATTGATTGTAGCAGCCATACCTACCATAGAAAAGTTTGGCGGAGGTAGTGTCAGATGTATGATTGCGGAAGTAATCTAAAAAACTTGCTCGTTGAGAGTATTAAAAAGAAAAAGTTTAATTTTTAAAATAAAAATAGAAAATGAAAGCAAAACAACTAATCGAACTCGAAAATCAATATGGTGCACATAATTACAAACCGCTACCAGTAGTTTTAGAAAAAGGAGAGGGCGTGTTTGTGTGGGATGTAAATGGGAAAAAATATTACGATTTTCTTGCAGCTTATTCTGCAGTAAATCAAGGGCATTGCCATCCCAAAATTATCAATGCTATGAATGAACAAGCTAAAACTTTAACTTTGACATCTCGTGCATTTTATAATGACAAATTGGGTATTTTCGAAAAATTTGCTTGTGATTATTTTGGCTATGATAAGTTGTTGCCTATGAATACAGGTGCTGAAGCAGTTGAGACAGCTATTAAGTTAAGTCGCAAGTGGGGGTATCTGAAAAAGGGTATCAAAGAAAACGAAGCACAAATCATTGTTTGTAAAGATAACTTTCACGGTCGCACATCCACCATCATTTCATTCTCTGTAGATGAGGTTGCTCGCGATAATTATGGTCCTTATATGCCAGGCTTTGCTATGGTTCCATATGATGATTTTGATGCGTTAGAAAAAATATTGAATGAAAACCCAAACGTAGTTGGTTTTTTAATTGAGCCTATTCAAGGAGAAGCAGGTGCAGTGGTTCCTTCAGATGGTTTTCTGAAAGCAGCTTATGATTTATGTAAAAAACACAATGTACTTTTTATGGCCGATGAGATACAGACAGGTATAGCTCGCACGGGTAAGTTGTTGGCTTGTGATTATGAGTCGGTTCGTCCTGATGTGTTGTTGTTGGGTAAAGCTTTGTCGGGTGGTGCATATCCAGTGTCGGCAGTATTGGCTGATAATGATATAATGGACGTATTCCAACCCGGTTCTCACGGATCAACTTACGGTGGAAACCCCATTGCAGCCGTTGTAGGTATAGCTGCTCTTGAAGTAGTTCGAGATGAAAACTTAGCTGAAAATGCTTATGAAATGGGCGAATATTTCAGAAGCGAAATGCAAAATTTATGCGATAACTCTAAAGTGGCCGTTGGCGTGAGAGGCAAAGGTTTGATGAATGCTTTAATTATTAATAATGACAATCATGTCGATTTGGCTTGGGATATATGTATGAAAATGGCTGATAAAGGTCTGTTGGCGAAACCAACGCATACCAATATTATTCGTTTTGCACCTCCATTAACCATTACAAAAGAACAACTAACTGATTGTATCCGAATAATTAAGGAAGCAGTTAGCGAATATGAATAATTAAAAGATATACTTTTTTTTAGCAGGCTTGATAGAATTATTTTGCTAATTATAAAAAATGTATTACTTTTGCAGTGGGTAAGTCCTACACGACCAGCTCCTGTCAAACCCCCCAGGGCTTGACCGCAGCAAGGGTAGATGGTTGTAGCGGTGCGATGTGGTTCGCTTACCCTTTTGCCTCTTTAGCTCAGTTGGCCAGAGCACGTGATTTGTAATCTCGGGGTCGTTGGTTCGAATCCGACAAGAGGCTCAAAAAAGAAGTTGTCAATCATAAGATAACTTCTTTTTTTCTTTTAAATCTGTTAAATCTCCAAATAAATCATTTTATAGTTAAACTTTCTATGAGTCGATTTGTTTAATCTATAAAAAGACAAATATGTCTCTTATTTGCAATTACTAAAAAACAAATTAAATAAACTATGTCAATTACAAAAGAAACAATTGTTGGAGAGTTGGTAGCAAAAGATTATCGAGCTGCATCAGTTTTCAAACAATACGGTATAGATTTTTGCTGCAATGGCAATAGAAGCATAGCAAATGCTTGTAAAGATGAATCAGCCATACCTGGCCTGATAGAAAAACTAGCAATTGCAACAGATAAAACAGATGGTGCAAATATAGATTACAAGGCTTGGCCATTGGATTTACTTGCAGATTATGTTGAGAAAAAACACCATCGTTATGTTCAAGAGAAGTCCATTGAGATTTTGCCTTATTTAGAAAAAGTTGTTCGTGTGCATGGTGAGCGACATCCTGAACTTTACGAGGTAGAAACACTGTTTAAAGAGTCGGTAGGCGAACTCACACAACATATGAAAAAAGAGGAGTTGGTGCTTTTTCCCATTATTAGAAAAATGGTATCAGCCTCATCGTCTGTAGATACGACTTTTGGTTCAGTAGGAAATCCCATCAGAGCGATGATGGCAGAACACGATAATGAAGGAGAAAGATTTAGACTAATTTCGAAACTAACCGATGGTTATGTGCCACCTGCAGATGCTTGCGGCACTTACAGGGTAACATATTCACTACTTAAAGAGTTTGAAGATGACCTCCACCTTCATATCCATATCGAAAACAACATACTCTTTCCAAAATCGATAGAATTGGAAGAGAGCTTGGCTAAACAAAACTAATTAAATATATTGATTTCAAGGTATAGTACAATTGATTGATGAATTGAATTTTTTCTTTTGATTAAAAGCGAGAGTGTATATAGATTATACTCTCGCTTTTTTCTTTTAAATTTCACACAAGAATAAATCATCCGATTGTAGTTGAAAAACTCAAAACTAAAATTATTATTGGTTTATGGTTGTATTTTTGTAAAAAATCTCTTACATTTGAAAGATATTACCAAACAATTTAAAGATTTGTCACGTATCACATTCAAAACATAATCATGAAAAGATATCATTTTTATAAAAAAAGAACAACACTTACGCTTTTCGTGTTGCTTTTTATCACTGGGATTTCGTATTCACAAATTGCACCTGTCGTACCTTCATCTACAACAATTGCCAATGCTTCGGTAGCAGTTTTGGAGGAGTGGAGCGGATTTCAGAATACGGCAGCCCTTGCAAATATAGATAAAATAGAAATTTCAACTCAGTTTGAAAATCGATTTATGATTAAAGAGTTGAGTACTAAAAGTGTGCAAGCTGGTTTTAATCTCGATGTTGTCAATGTTGGCGTGAGTTTTTCTCAGTTTGGTTATTCTTTGTATAATGAAATTTTGGCAGGTATTGGCTTAGCTCGAAACTTCAACGATAAATTTTCGATGGGAGTTCAGTTTAACTACTATACTGCCTATTTTTCAGCCGAGGAGGAGAGTCGTTATAGGGGTTCTGTGCTCGCTCAAATGGGTATTGCTTCAAAAATCACTCCTCGAATGACAGTCGGATTTCACACCTTCAATCCATTTCAAACCAATATAGAAACAGAATATGCTACCAAACGCTTGCCATCTATCTACAGCTTAGGAACACAGTATAGCTTCGACCATAATTTGATTTGGCTTGCTCAGATTGATAAAGAGATCAGTAGCAATTACCGATTTGCAACCGGTTTTGAATATAGAATGGTGGAGCAGTTGACAGTGAAAATGGGTGCTTACGCTTATGATTATTTGGTGCCATCCATTGGTTTTGGAGTTCATTTAGGAGGATTTAATTTTCATTTGAATGGCGAATTGCATCCGGTGCTCGGATTGAATACATTAGGTAATTTGAAATATCGATTTTAGAAATTGAGACTATGAAGATATTCAGAATTCTAATTATTACTTCCCTTGCCTTTGTCTTTCCAATGTTGCTTATTGCACAAGATGTTGGACAATCGGTTGAGCAAATTATTGCCGATATTTACGAACAACTTTTGGAAGATGAAGAGGTAAGTATCAATTTTGAAGATTTGTATGATGATTTGATGTCATTGGTGGATAATCCAATTAATTTGAATCAGACAAATAAAGAGGAGATGGATAAATTGCAATTTTTGTCTGACTTGCAAATCGATAATATATTGTATTATCTCTACCGAAATAGTCCGATGCATTCGATTTTTGAATTGCAATTGATTGATGGTTTAGATATGTTGTCTATACAGCGTATGTTGCCTTTTGTTTATGTGGGTGAAGCTGTTGTAAAAAAACAGAAGTTGCGACTAAAAGATGTTAGTAAGTATGGTAAAAATGAAATTTATTTGCGTTTAGATAGGGCACTCGAAAATAAAGCAGGCTACAACTTGCTACCCGATGAAGCAGAGGGTGCCGCTGAAAGCAATGCAAAAAAATATGTGGG
Source organism: uncultured Paludibacter sp. (assembly GCA_964345395.1). Lineage (GTDB taxonomy): Bacteria > Bacteroidota > Bacteroidia > Bacteroidales > Paludibacteraceae > UPXZ01. Next base: position 21,652 of record CAYFRA010000002.1, read on the forward strand.
AGATCCTTATTACAATCATTTAAAGTATAGATTCAAATATCGCAATAACATTCAATTTGGTGTAACTGCCGAAAAAGATGCAGGCGAACAGTTTTGGGGTGAGCACAATAAGGGCTACGATTTTTATTCAGCTTTTTTTGAGTTGAAAGATATAGGTAAACTGAAAACTTTGGTAGTTGGTGATTATCGTGCCAATTTTGGACAGGGATTGATTATGCGTACCGATTTTTCGATGGGAAAATCATCTTATGTAATGCAGGTTTCGCCTCGTGCAAGTGGTCTGAAAAAATTTAGCTCTACCGCCGAGTACGATATATTTAGAGGTGTAGGAGCAACTGTTCGCTTAGGTAAATTTGATATAACAGGATTCTATTCAGCCAAAAAGATTGATGGCGATACGATCAATGGAAGCTTCTCTTCTATTGTGAAAACTGGATTGCACCGCACAACCAATGATTTGTCAAAGAAAAACACAGTGCTACATCAGGTAGCTGGTGCCGATGTTACCTTTAATCATCAATGGTTTCAGGTGGGAGCTACTGCCTATTACGCACATTTTGATCATACGCTTCAGCCCCGAAGTGCTAATTACAACCGTTTCTATTTTAGCGGAAACGAACAAAAAGCTGCAAGTGTAAACTACAAATTAAGATGGCATAAGATGAACATCTTTGGAGAGGCAGCGATGACCGATCGCGAAAATGCCTATGCCTTTACCAATGGGATGAGTTTTAACCCCGTTTCACGTGTTAGTTTTGTAGCTCTTCACAGGTATTTTAGCAAGGAGTATGATGTGCTTTATGGTCGCACGTTTTCTGAAACAGCTCGTGTTAACAATGAAACTGGTTTCTATATTGGTGCAGAGGTTATTCCTTTCCGATATTGGAAATTATCGGGCTATATTGATAGTTATCAATTTCCTTGGAATAAGTTTGGCGTAGATGCACCCTCAATTGGTAAAGATTATTTGTTACAAATGGAATATTCTCCTCGTCGAGATATGAATATGTATTGGCGATTTAAGTATGAGGAGAACTCTAAAAACTATACAGATACAGCTACGGTGATGCCTGTTCTTACAGCTCAACCGAAATGGCAGGCAAGGTATCAGCTCAATTATCGTTTTGGTCGTTTTAATTTTAAAAATCAATTGGATGCTAATGGATTCAATAATGGCGTAGATGCCACAACTTATGGTTTTTCAGCATTTCAGGATATCAAATATGAGTTCAAAGAGATACCATTAGCTATGAATATGCGTTTGCAGGCTTTTGATGTGAAAAATTTCAACAACCGAGTGTATGTATATGAGAGCGATGTGCTTTATGCATTTTCGGTTCCGATGAGTAATGGAGTAGGGGCTCGTTATTATTTAAACTTAAAATACTCACCGATAGAGAAACTGACACTATGGCTCAAGTTGGCACAAACTGTATATGCCGATGATCGTTTGACAATTGGAACTGGTAATGAGGAAATCGTAGGGAATAGAAGAAGTGATATGCGGTTTTTGTTGAGATGGAAATTTTAGAATATTATGTCTGAATCACTATATATTACACCTAATTTAGACAAGGCAGCTATCTACAAAGAGCTGTTGCCACAAATCAAATCGCTTATTGAAGGCGAGAGTGATTTGATAGCAAATTTGGCCAATATATCTTCAGCTTTGAAGGAAACTTTTAACTGGTTTTGGGTCGGATTTTATTTGGTAAAAGAAGAAGAGTTGGTACTCGGTCCATTTCAAGGGCCTATAGCCTGCACCAGAATTAAGTATGGAAAAGGAGTTTGTGGTACAAGCTGGAAAATGGGTAAGTCAATATATGTACCCGATGTAAATCAGTTTCCGGGGCATATTGCTTGCAGCAGTTTGTCGGTTTCTGAAATTGTGGTACCGCTCTATGATAAACAAGGGAAAATATATGGTGTCCTTGATGTTGATAGCGAACGTTTTGATGTTTTGGACAAAACGGATATGAGCTATTTGGAAGAGCTTGTTGCCTATCTTCAAATATAATTTTGCTCCCTTTAGAATGGATAAAATAGAGGAAGCAAGAAAGTCATCACCAACATATATATAAACTGTAAAGGTAAACCTACTTTTACATAATCTTTAAAAGCATATCCTCCCGGCGACATCACAATCGAGTTTGGTGGCGAAGAATAAGGGCTTGCTAAGGTCATTACTGCAGCTGTTGCCACTGCAAAAAGGAAAGGGTATGGACTTAATCCCATCTCTTGAGCCGTTTGAATAGCAATTGGAGAGAAAAGAATAGCGCTAGTGGCATTGCTCACAAACATTGTAAAAAGCAAAGTTCCAAAATAAAAAGATGCCAATACCACATAAGGGCCATAGACTCCAACCGTACCTAAAACAGCCTGCGAAATCATAGTAAAAGTGCCTGTTTTTTGCATTGCTGTTGCCATTGGTATCATTGCTGCAAAAAATACAACAGTTTGCCATCTAATCGTATTGTAAGCTGATTCGATATTTCTAAAACATCCTGTAAGCACCATCAATACAGCAGCAGACATAATTGCTACAACAGGCTCAGCCACTTTCACCAAAATAGCGATAACCATTGCCACCAATATGACGGCGGCAGTAGTAGCTTTGTGGGGTAGTGTGATCTTTGAAGCCTCTTCAATAGGCTTTCCAACAATCACCAAATCAGACTCTTCGTTGTCTAAATCATCGATATGCGTCCACGTGCCTTGTATCAAAAGTGAATCGCCCGATTGTATTTTCTCAAACTGTACTCCATTCAATATATATTCGTTTCTACGTCTGATACCCAAAATATTTACGCCATAACGATTGCGAAAACCCGAATCTCTAACCTCTTTATTGATTAATTTTGAACTGGACAAAACGACAGCTTCTGCAACCCCTATATCTTCAAACTTCATATCTAAAGCAGCTGATTTTTTATTAACTTCTGATTGATTAGCCTCAAGTAGCAGCAAATTATTCTCATTAGCAAAACGTTCAGCATCTTCAAATTTGCCGGTTATATATATAATATCATCGCTATTTAAAATTGTGTTGGCTTCGGCCAATACGTGTTGTACTGATTTAAGAAAAATAGTGTTATTCTGACTTACTCTTCTAATTTCGAGAATCGATATTCCGTAACGTTGAGTGATATTCAGCTCTTTGAGCGGGATACCAATGATAGCTGAGTTTGTTTTAATTTTTATTCTAAAAAGATTGGCAGCAATTTGATATTCGTTTATCAGTTCGCCCGGCGACTTAACCTCCCCAAGACCAGATGACTTTTTATTATCATTTTCTTGTAGTATTCTCGAATGACGCCAAAGAAAAAACATTCCAATAACTAAAAGAGAAAGACCAATCGGGAAAACAGTGAAAAAACCAAGACTTTCAAAACCATTTTCAATCAAAACGTTGTTGATAATCAAAACGGGAGGTGTACCAATAAGGGTCATCATTCCGCCCATACTTGCCGCAAAACCCATTGGCATTAAAAAACGGCGAGCACTCAAATTTGCCTCGCGTGTCATACTGAATACAATAGGAAGAAGAAGTGCTGCTGTGCCCGCATTTGACATAAAAGAACCCAAAATAGCAGCCACAATCATTGTTAGAGTAAACAAACGAAACTCATTGTCACCAGCTGTTTGAAGTAGTTTTGTACTTATTATTTTAGCTAATCCTGTTTGCCTAATCGCACCACTTATAACAAACAAACCAGCCAAAATTAGGACAATGGGGTTTGAAAATCCATCGGCTGCTTCGCTTGGGGTAAGAACACCGCTAACTGTCAATCCCAAAAGGGAAAGAAGAGCAACTAAATCTGATCTGATTCTTCCCCAAACAAAAAGAGCAGAAGTGATAAGTAAAATAATGAGAGTTGCGGTCATGTTATGCAGCTTTTTCTTAATATCAATCTTGCAAAAATAGTAAAAACAAATGAAGTACAATTTAATATCTGCTTATAATCATTGATAATTCAAAATTAGAGTGAGGGGATGAAAAAACATTTTACAAATTTTCTTGTTCTACTAATAGTTTAAGTAACAAAATAATTTTGATGATATGAATGAAGTTGCTGTAGCATGGGATAAGCGTTATAGTGGAGACAATTTTGTATATGGAGTTGAGGCAAATCAATTTTTGAAAGAGAGTTTAGCTAAATTGCCAAAAGGGAAAATCCTCTTTCCAGCAGAGGGTGAAGGTCGCAATGCGGTTTATGCTGCTATGCAAGCTTGGGATGTGTCAGCATATGATTTAAGCGAGGTTGGAGCTAAAAAAGCACTGTCGCTTGCAAAGCAAAATGGTGTTGAGATTGCATATCGGGTTGGTAGTCTTTTTCAAATTGACTATGCCGATGAGCAATTTGATGCGATAGCACTGATCTTTGCCCATTTTGCAGGCGAAGAAAGATTAGCTATTCATCAAAAACTAACGCAACTGTTGAAGCAGGGAGGGAGCGTAATTTTTGAAGGGTTTAGTAAAAAACAGATAGCGTATCAATCTAAAAATCCATTAGCTGGAGGACCTCGAAGTTTAGATCTCCTTTTCTCCATTGAAGAGATTGAACACTATTTCCCTGATTTTGATATTATAGAATTGGAGGAGAAAGAAGTTGAACTCAAAGAGGGCGAACTACATATTGGCAAAGCGTCTGTGATACGGTTTGTAGGTACAAAAAAATAGCTACAAACACAAAAGTGCATTTATATTACTGTTTTTCAAAATTAATCATCACACAATTTCCAAAGTTTGAATTAAAAACTTATTTTTGTCGATTATAGGTTTTTGATAATATGTTTGATTTTTAATCAGACAGAACTTAGAGCGGTTATGATTTTAAATTATATTTGGATTGCGTTTGTACTTATTGCTTTTGTTGTTGCTTTAATACAAATGCTGTTTTTTGGAGATATCTCAGTTTTTAATGAAATTCTACAATCTATTTTTGGCTCAGCCAGAACAGGTTTTGAGATATCCATTGGATTAACAGGTATTCTTACATTTTGGATGGGTATATTGAAGGTGGCGGAGCATGGCGGAGCAATGAACGCACTTTCGAGAATTGTGGCTCCATTTTTTACACGCATTTATCCCGAAATACCGAAAGATCATCCCGCTTTAAGTAGCATTTTTCTCAATATGTCGGCTAATATGTTGGGTTTAGATAATGCGGCAACCCCAGTAGGTTTGCAAGCGATGAAACAGATGCAAGAACTCAACCCTAAAAAAGATACTGCCTCCAACCCGATGATTATGTTTTTGGTGCTCAATACTGCTGGTTTGGTGTTGGTGCCTATGACGGTGTTGATGTATCGTGCTCAATTTGGTGCCCAAAATCCGGCTGATGTTTTTCTGCCTATCGTCATTGCCACTTTTTCAGCTTGGTTGGCGGGATTGATTTTTGTTGCCATTGCCCAAAAAATTAATCTATTCAATCGGGTAGTGATGGGGGTAATTGGCTCACTGTTGGCTTTAACAGGCTTGTTGATCTACTTTTTTAGTAAATTATCTCAAGAACAAATTTCCGAATATTCCAGTTTTGCTGCTGCTTTTATTATTCTTAGTATTATAGTGCTTTTTGTGGGTATGGCAGCTCTTAAAAAAGTGAATGTGTATAATAGTTTTATTGAGGGTGCTAAAGAGGGTTTCAATGTAGCTGTAGGTATCATTCCTTATTTGGTTTCTTTGTTGGTAGCTATCGGTATGTTCAGAGCTTCAGGCACAATGGACTTGCTGATTGAAGGGATACGATATGTGGTAGCGGCAACAGGTGCAAATACCGATTTTGTTGAGGCGCTACCTACTGCCTTTATGAAGCCTTTAAGTGGTAGTGGAGCGAGAGGAATGATGGTAGAAACCATGAAAGAGTTTGGTGCAGATTCTTTTGCAGGAAGACTTTCAAGTATCATTCAAGGCTCTACAGACACTACATTCTATATTCTTGCTGTCTATTTTGGGTCGGTAAAAATCAGCAATACAAGATATGCTTTGGCTGCTGGCTTGTTTGCCGATTTAGTAGGGATTACTGTTGCTATTTTGTTGGGTTATCTGTTCTTTCACTAATATTTTTCAATATGATCAAACTTCATAATGATGGCGTATCACATCCAATTCAAAACACTTCGAAACTGGGTAAATGGATTCGTTTAGTGGCTGAAAATTATGGGAAAGAAGTAGGTAGTATTAATTACATTTTTTGTAGCAATGAGCGTATCTTGGAGCTCAATCGTCAATATTTAAATCACGATTATCACACCGACATAATCACATTCAACTACAATAAAAATAAGCAAATAGAGGGTGATATTTTTATCGGATTAGAAACCGTGCAAAGCAATGCTGATGAGTATCGCGTAAGTTTTGAAGAGGAGTTGAATCGGGTGATGATTCATGGTGTTTTGCATCTGTGTGGATTGGATGATGCAAGTGACGAGGAGGAGCAAAATATGCGTGAGCAAGAGGATATTGCCCTTCAAACTTTGAGTCAAATAACTTGATTTGTTCTATTTCAGCACTACTTAATTTTTAAATATAAAAACGATAAGAGATTATTTTGCTCAATATTTACTTGTGGTATTTTCCGTTTTTGCAATAATATGTTAAATTGCAAGCTACTTTAACGAGTATAGACTGCAAAATAGAAAGATTATCATTACTTTTGTTGGCTGTTGGAGTGGATAAAATGAAATTTATAGCTTAAAAATCCGTTTGTATTGTACTATTATTGTTTTTCCAATATAAAGTAATGAACTTGAAGAGTCGATATACGCTGTTTTTTAGCTTGTTTTTTTTGTTTTTTATCCCTTATGGTTTTGGGCAAACAGACCCATATCGTGCTGAAATGGGGTTTCAAACTGGTGTAAACTTATATGCTGGTGATGTAAATACCATTGCAGATTTGAGAAGTTTTGTGCGTAATACGCAAAATTTATCTTTGGATTATGGAGTAACGTTTCGCTATCGAGTCAATAAGCGTATTGCATTTCGAGCAGGATATGATTTTACAGGTGTAGATGGTGTTTACAAATACATCGATGGGGAGGGAGATTACTCTACTTCATTGAAAAACTCAATTCATTTATTTGATTTATGGAGTGAGTTCAATTTTTATGATTTAGAAAATAATCCTTATCGACCATTTAGTAAAAAATACTCACCCTATATTTTTGCAGGGCTTGGTATGATGTATTCGCCACATTATAGTTTTGCACCTATTGAGAATCAGAATAAGCACTCTTTCTCTATCCCATTTGGAGTAGGATTTAAATGGAAGTTTGCACCAAGGTTGAACTTGAATGCTCGCTTGACCAGTAGGCTGATGATGAATGATGGCTTGGAGGCTATCTCTGATTTTGATGCTCGTGAGCCATTCAATACCAATAATTTTATGAATTATGATTTACTTTCAGGTTTTACGATAGGGATAACTTATGATTTTTGGATGAAAGATTGCGGATGTGTTGAAAATAGTTTTTCAAAAGGGAAAAAGCCATACGAACAGAAACTACCAAAAGCTAAAAAAGAAAGTAAAGAGAAAAAGAACAGAAAAAGCAGATTGTAAGATCGGCTATTACTAAAAAAGAGTTGAAGGAAACAGTCGTTAATAATGATGTCGTTTAAAGATAAAATAAAATTTGAATTCCTACCAAAGCACATAGCTATCATTATGGATGGCAATGGGCGATGGGCAAAAGAGCGTGGTTATGATCGTATTTATGGTCATCAAAACGGAGTTGTTTCTGTGCGTGAATGTACAGAAGCGGCAGCCGAAATAGGAATAAAATATTTAACGTTATATGCTTTCTCTACCGAAAACTGGGGAAGACCACAAGCTGAAGTTGATGCTTTGATGGAGTTGCTCATTGATACCATTGAAAAGGAGACTCCCACTCTCAACAAAAACAACATCCGCTTATTAGCAATTGGCGATATCGATCGTTTGCCAGCTGGTGCAAAAGAGAAACTTAATCGCTGTTTGGCAGATACTGCTGATAATGATAGCATGTCTTTGGTGTTGGCTTTGAGTTATTCATCTAAATGGGAAATAACCAATGCCGTAAAACAGATTGCCGAAGCTGTCAAGTCTGAGCAATTGAGCTTAGAAGATATTAACGAGGAGATGTTTGCTGATTATTTAACCACAGTGGGCATACCTGACCCCGATTTGATTATTCGCACAAGCGGAGAGATGCGAATAAGCAATTTTTTACTGTGGCAAATGGCATATTCAGAGTTCTACTTCACAAGCACACACTGGCCTGATTTTAGAAAAGAAAATCTTTATGAAGCCATTGTTGAATATCAGAAACGAGATAGACGTTTTGGAAAATGAAAACATTATTAAAATTGAATAGATACAAAATAATGCAATACAAATATATATTAGTTTTTTGCTTTTTATGGGTTAGTAGTTTATCACTTTTTCCTCAAGAACTTGTGGACGAACAGCCGCAGGTGGAAAATGAAAATGTGGAACTCAATTTTCTTGATCCAAAACAATTTACTATCGCCGATATAACTGTCGAAGGAGCTGATGTTTATGAAGATTATATGTTGATCAATTATTCAGGCTTGACGGTCGGACAACAAATCACACTTCCCACTCCTCCTGGACAAGAGATAACCCAATCCATTAAAAAGTTTTGGGAGTTAAAGATGTTTTCAGCTGTTGATATTTCTTGGACAAAACTCACTGCGGATAGTGTGTGGTTGAAAATCTCTTTAGAAACAAGACCACGTGTCTCCAAATTGACTATCAATGGCTTGAAAAAGAGTGAAAAAGAGGACTTAGAACCAAAATTAGGTATCTCAAAAGAGAAGCAAATTAGTCCAAATTTGATTGATAGAGCAAAATTAGAAATTTTGAGATTTTTAGAAGAAAAAGGTTATTCAAATCCTGATATCTCCATCACACTCAAAGATGATGCTGAACGAGCAAGTTATGTTTTAGTAAATATCGATGTGGAGAGAAATGAAAAAACCAAAGTTCGCAAAATAATTGTTGAAGGCAACGAAGCTCTCACCGAGTGGCAGATAGACAAAGCGATGAAGAAAACCAACGATAACAAAATTCAAAATATATTTCGTTCCAAAAAATTCATACGTGAAAAATTTGAAGAAGATAAATTAAAAGTAATTGAGAAATATAATGAACTTGGTTATCGTGACGCATATATCGTGTCTGATAGTGTAGTTGCATTTGATTCTAAAACAGTAGATGTTTACCTAAAAGTAAATGAAGGGCAACAATATTATTTTGGCGATATCTCTTGGATTGGAAATACGGTTTATCCTTACGAGTTTTTGAATGAAAAAATAGGGATAAATAAAGGGGATACTTACAACTACAAATTGCTGATGGATAGGCTACAAAATGATCAGCACGAAAGCATTAGCAAGTATTATCAAGATAATGGTTATCTCTTTTCGAGCATTATGCCTGTAGAGACTTCAATAGTGAACGACACCATCAATTTTGAGATGAGGATTCATGAGGGAAAACAAGCAACCATTAACAACATTAAAATCAACGGGAATACGCGCGTTCATGAGCATGTAATTCGTAGAGAGCTATTTACAAAGCCTGGTGAGCTTTATCGTCAAACAAATATTATTCGTTCGTTGCAATATTTAGCTCAAATGGAGCATTTTGAAAACGAAAAAATCTATAAAGATGTTGGGATTGAGCCTGACCAAGAGAATGGCACCGTTGATATTATATATAACCTTGAAACCAAGTCAAGTGATCAAATTGAGTTTTCTGCCGGATGGGGAGCAGCAGGTTTGGTTGGAAGTGTAGGCTTGAAATTCACAAACTTTGCTATCCAAAACCTATTCAACAAAGAGTCTTACCGACATGTGGTGCCACAAGGCGAAGGACAAACTTTCTCTATAGACGCACGTACAAACGGGAATTATTATTCATCTTTCAGTCTCTCATTTTTAGAACCATGGTTGGGTGGCAAACGCCCTAACTCACTCTCAATTTCACTATATTACTCCGGCACATCAGGTATGAGCCCACGTTACTACTCAGCATTGCAAAATATGTATAACAACCCTTATGCTTACGGCGGTTACAATCCTTATGGCATGGGTGGCTATGGCATGGGTGGTATGGGCGGTTATGGAGGTTATTATGATCCATACGGTGGCTATGGTGGTTATGGTGGCTATGGCGGTTACAACAGCTTTGAGAATGAGATTGACAAAAATAAATACTTCCGCGTGATGGGAGCTTCTATCGGACACGGAATGCGTGTGAAATGGCCTGATAACTATTTTACGCTATATGGACAAATGGCATTTCAGCGCTATATGATTAAAGATTGGTATCAAATGGACTCACGTTTAGGCAATGGTAATTTCAATGATTTCAATTTGTTTGTCAATATAGGCAGAAATTCAACTGACAACCCTCTATTTACGCGTAGCGGTTCTGATTTCTCACTTGGTGTAAAAGTAACGCCTCCCTATTCAGTCATTAACGGGGGAATGAAAAACGGGAAACCCTATGACCAATTGACAGATGAAGAGCGATATAGATGGTTGGAGTATCACAAATGGGATTTTAGTGCCAAAACATTTACATCCTTATTGCCAATAGATAAAACTCCCGTATTGATGACTCGTGCCGAGTTTGCTTATATTGGGCACTTTAATGATTATGCACGAACACCTCTCGGAACCTATATGTTTGGTGGCGACGGAATGATGGGCTATGCTGGCTATGGTAGCGAATACATATCCATGCGTGGTTATGAAACAAACTCGCTCACACCAGCAGATCCTACAGGTTATAGAGCGGGTTATTTATATAACAAATTCACAATGGAGCTTCGATATCCGCTCTCACTTGAACAGCAAGCCACTATTTGGGTTTTAGGTTTTTTAGAAGCAGGTAACAGTTTCAATAAAATACAAGATTACAACCCATTCAAGTTGAAACGCTCGGCGGGTGTTGGAGTACGAATTTTCTTGCCGATGTTTGGTATTATGGGTATTGACTGGGGATATGGATTCGATAGCGCATATGGCAAAAACACTCCGCACGGAAGTCAGTTCCACTTTGTCATAGGTAGAGATTTATAAACTTCACAAAAGATTAAATTTGATATATTATAAGTGAAAAATAGTTTGGCAAACTATTTGTTTACGCTTAAGATATAAGAAACGAAAATAAAAGATATGATTATGAAAAAGCAGATTTTATTTATCTCCTTATTGCTCGGTTTGACTTTTGCCTTGCAAGCTCAGAAGTTTGCAACAGTTGATATGGAGTATATTATGAAAAACATACCCGCTTTTGAGAGTGCCAATATGCAGTTGAGTCAAGTCTCTAAGAAGTGGCAAACGGAAGTGGAGGATAAAATGAAGGAGGTGCAGCAACTTTATAAAAACTACCAAACAGAGTTGGTGTTTCTCTCTGACGAAATGAAAGTGAAGCGTGAGGATGAAATTATAGAAAAAGAGAAATTAGCACAAGAGCTTAAGCGTAATTATTTTGGGCCAGAAGGTGAGCTTTTCAAAAAGCGTGAGAGTTTGATCAAACCAATTCAAGATGAAATTTATGAAGCTATCAAAGAAATTAGCGAAAGCAAAGGATTGGATTTGGTTTTTGATAAAACTTCGGCAATGAGTGCTATTTTTGTTTCAAACAAAGTAGATATAAGTGACGAGGTTTTGAAAAAAATGGGTTACTCCAAATAAGTTATAGAGAATAAATAAAAAAATAAATTTATCAATTAATAATTAAAGAAAATGATTAAGAAAATTGCTATTGTAATGTTTGCCCTACTTCCTTTAGGAATAATGGCACAAACTCTCAAGATTGGGCATATCAATTCGCAAGAGATATTGATGCAAATGCCAGAACTCGATGAATTAGACAAGAAAATTCAGGAAGCAAGTGAGGAGTGGGAAAATCTTCTACTCAAAATGCAAGAAGAGTTCAATGCGAAAATTAAAGAGTATCAAGATGGTATAAATACGATGTCAGAAAGCATCAAAGAGGCACGTCAATCAGAAATTGCTCAATTGGAACAACGACTCAATCTTTTGAACCAACAAGCACAAGCTGATATAGGAAAGAAGAATCAAGAATTGGCTGCTCCAATAATTGAAAAAGTAAAAAATGCGATTGACGCAGTTGCTAAGGAGAACAATTTCACTTATATATTTGACATGGCTTCTCAATCGATCATTTACACTGCACCCAATGCACAAGACATCACAGCTTTGGTAAAAAAGAAATTGAACTTGCCTGACAAACCAGTACAGAAATAGTCAATTTGGTCATATAAATAGAAAAGGAGCTTATTTTAGCTCCTTTTTTTATTGGTTCAATACTTTTATAGTCATAGTTTCAAGTATAAATACGAAAAACTAAAACTTTGGCAGTATCTCTAAATTTTAGGCTTTAAAAATGTGATATTACAACTCCCCTTTAGTAGATTCAGGGGCTGAATATCCATCAAATTTTTAATACTGAATCAGCGAAAATACATCAAATGCTTCATCCAAACGAGTGATACCTTCTAAGTCCATCAATTCAATCAAAAAGCTTACATAGATGGGATTATCACCAAATTTGCGTAAAAGTTGAAGCGATGCATTTGCACTACCACCTGTAGCTAATAGATCATCGTGTAATAGAATCACATCTTCGGCTTCAATTGCATCTTTGTGAATTTCAAGAGCATCAACTCCATACTCCAACTCATATTTTACGCTGTAAGTGTCAGCAGGAAGTTTACCGGGTTTTCGCAATAAAATAAATCCAGCATTGAGCTTGTAAGCCAAGATGCTACCTATTACAAAACCGCGGCTCTCAACTCCTACAACTTTGGTAATGCCTTTGTCTTTATAGTATTCATATAGCACTTCAACCATATGCTGAAGAGCCTCTGGATTTTTTAATGCAGTAGTGATATCCTTAAATTGGATACCTGCTTGTGGAAAATCGGGTACGTTACGAATGACTGCCTTTAAGTCGAAATCTTTTGTTCTTGACATAATGAATGAAGTGTAATTAAAATAGTTATATAAATATTTTTGCTTTTTATACCTTTTATTTGATCAGAGAGATTGATTTTTGTAGAAATAGTGAATTAGGAAAAACATGTATCCTGCCATCATCAGTGCGGATGTGGGTGTGAAAAGTGAGAATATCTTCAACAATACCCTCAACAGGAAAATCTTTATCCTCGATGGTGATGCGATCGCCAATACGAAAAACAGCAGTGAAAAATATGAGCATACCAGCTGTGATATTGCTGAGCACAGACCATTGGGCAAATAGTGCAACACCTATTATTGCAAACATCGATGACAATGCAAGAAACAGATTTTCTGACTTTACTCCCCAAATACCTATTAGCACAGAAATAGCAATGATATTGATGATGTTTGAGTTGATGCGATGGATATGTCGAGCTCTCATCTCAATTTTTGGATGCAGCTTGGAATATCTTTGTACCAATTTGTAGAATAATACCCGCACAATGGCAGTGATTACAATAACAATCAGGCTCAGTACGATTTGATAAATGTATTTCTCTTTCAATTCTAATAACATATAAATTTGTAGATTTAATATTTATTTTGGCTCCATCGTTACGATAGGAATAATCATCTCTTCTAAAGAGATGCCGCCGTGTTGAAATGTGTTTTTATAATAACCTACATAGTAGTTGAAGTTGTTGGGATAGGCAAAAAAGTCATCATTTCCCGTAAAAATATAGGTTGAACTCATATTGGGACTTGGTAGTCCAATTTGATGAGGTTCTTTTATTTCGTAAACCTCTTTGTGATTGTAGCTCAATGTTTTGCCTACTTTGTATCGCAAGTTGGTATTTACATTTTTATCTCCAACTACTTTAATTGCATTTTTCACTTGAATGGTACCATGGTCAGTAGTGATAACCACCTTATGACCCAGTCGGGCAATGTTTTTAAACAAATCGTAAGTAGCCGAGTGCTTAAACCACGAGAGAGTGAGAGCTCGATATGCTTTTTCGTCATTGGCAAGCTCACGAACCATTTTACTCTCTGTGCGAGCGTGAGATAGCATGTCGATGAAGTTAAGTACCACTACATTGAGATCGTTTGCAGCAATGTTTGGCAACTGATCTACTACCCGCTGACAAAAACTCGATTCAAAAACTTTATGAAAAGTAAAGCTGTTTTTTCGTCTAAATCGTTCTAATTGTGTTTTTAGCAGCTCCTCTTCGTGTATATTTTTACCCTCTTCGTCATCTTCTTCAACCCACAGATGTGGATACATTTGTTGGATTTGTAGAGGTAGCAAACCAGAAAAGATGGCATTACGTGCATAGTGTGTTGCGGTTGGGAGTATGCTACAATAGATGTCTTCATCGACAAATGTGTAAAGTTCGCTCAGCATTTCGCGAATGATGAGCCATTGGTCGTAACGAAAATTATCAACAACAATTAAAAAAACTTTTTCGCCTTGGTCAAGAAGAGGGAAAACTTTGTTTTTTAATATTTCGGTGCTAATCATTGGACGCTCTTTTTTACCAGTCATCCAATCTAAGTAGTTTTTCTTAATAAATCGATAAAAACTGTTGTTTGCTTCTACTTTCTGAAACTGCAACATTTCATCCATCGTGTTATCAGCTTCAGCCAGTTCGAGCTCCCAATAAACTATTTTTTTATAGACGCTTACCCAATCTTCCCAAGTGAAAGAATCATTGATTTGCATACCGATTTGCTGAAAATCTTGTTGGTAGCTATGGGTCGTATGTTCAGTAACAATCTCTTTTTTATGGATATTTTTTTTCAGAGTCAAAAGTATCTGATTTGGGTTGACAGGTTTGATCAAATAGTCAGCAATCTTATTTCCAATAGCCATATTCATAATATCCTCCTCTTCGCTTTTGGTGATCATCACCATTGGTGTATTGGGGTGGATGGCTTTTATTTCAGAAAGAGTTTCTAATCCGCTCAAACCAGGCATATTTTCATCTAAAAAAATGATATCGAAGCTCTTGTTTTGACACATCTCAACGGCATCATAACCATTGGTAACGGTGGTTACGTGATATCCTTTTTCTTCCAAAAAAATGACATAGGGACGCAAAAGATCCATTTCGTCATCAGCCCATAAAATTTTACTCATAGCTTACTGTTTTTTTTTATTTGAGCCTACAATTACATTTAGTTACGAATTGAGGGTGGAGAAGAGTTCGTCTAATTTTTCTTCTAAACTGTCAATCGAATCCTCACCTCCTCTATGCAAAATGATACCGTCGGGGTCAATCAATACCGTTGTAGGAAATTTTTTGACTTGAAACTCAAAGGTCAAAAATCCTTTTGGCATTTGCATTAGTTCATATACCTGTGGCCAGTTCATTTCATATTCCCTTACAAAGTTAGGAATTTTATAGATGCTTTTCTCTTCCAATTCAAAAGCTACGCTAATAATATTTAAATTGGGATGTTTTTTTTGCAAATTGGAAATGCGAGGCAGCACTTTTAGACATGGATCACACCAAGTGCCCCAAAAATCAATCAATAGATAATTCCCTCTATAATTTGCAAGTGAAATATTGCGGTTATTCAAATCCTTTGTTACAAAATCTGGTATGGTGTTACCCTCTTGCACCCCGATTATTTTTGATTTTTCAAGCAGTTCAATATCGGTAATCTTCAGTTCAATGCTTTTTCTTGTTTGAGTAATAAATGTGGGCTCAATCAAAAAACCTTCCACTTCCACTGATTGCGAAGGGTGCAAAAATGTGTATTCGTTACTTTTTGTATCTTTGTACTTAGAGCTTTCGATAATACTATATTGATATTTCGAGTTGTCAGCCAATTGATTAAGAATTAGCAGTGTGTAGTTTATGCCATTGATTGCTAAATGTCCGGTGTGATATAGAGAAACCCCAATATTGATGTCATAAGCCAGATTTTTTTTCTCTTTTTTATTTAGTTTATCCCATTCGTGATTGACCAAAAGTGGCAATACAAAAACTTTCTGCTTTATTTTCGACTTTTTATCCTTCACATTAACAGCCAATGGGCGTTTGTTGACAAAGCTCTTTTTTTCAGCATCCATTTCAAATACAAAATTGTTTGCAAAGTTCAAATCACCATCATTATCAACAATACAAATACGCTCTTTTTTATTCAAATCACCAAAAATAACGAAAATCGTATCTGTACCCAAAACTGCATATCGCAATTGGCTATTTTTGTTTTTTAATTTGGAAGGTATGCCCTTGAATCGGCTTGTTTTTCCTTTGTATATTTCAGTCTTTAGCTCCAATGTTGCGATATCTTCGCTAACATTCAGGTCGATTTTTTTATTTTTGCTTGGTTGTGACAATGCTATAAAGCTAAAAAGTAGTAAAATAGGAACAAGAGTAAATTTTATATTTCTCATAAAATAAATTTTCATAATTAAATAATCTTTTTCTAAACAATAAACTTAAAAAACTCACCCATAACGAATGGTATGATAAAGATATAAACCAATTTATAGAATAAAAAGTTTAGTTTCAACACCTTAATAGTGAATGTTTATTTTGAAAGGTAAAACTCTTTCATAAATTCAAAATAGATATCCAAAGCGTTTTTATTTAACAGTGTATCTAAATTCTCTTCAGTTATTAGCAAGTTACGCTTGTTCATCCCCGACGTAGCTTTAATGATATTTGGATCTTTCAGCAAACGGAGGAAGTAGGATTTCGAAACATTCAAATCATCAAAAGATTGTACAAAGATAAGGTTTAATTTGTTAAATTCTTTCAGTTTTATTTGTAAGTTGATTGTAGGGTAGTTTTCTTCATTGTAGGTATCTAATGCTCGTTTGATTTTTTCGTAATCAAACTTTCCTCCAGCAGGGATGTAGAAGACAACAAAGTGAGGTGAGTTGGGTCTATATGTAAACAGTCCTTTAAATACCTCACCACTTTCAGTGTAAGAGTCTTGTGATTCTTTATCTGTTTCTTGCTTGGTGTTTGTAGGTTTTGTCTCTTTTTGAGCAGTTTCATTGTTCTCCTTTTCGTCGGATTTACTGTTTTGTTCAGCCTGTTTAGAATTATTTTCGCTTGTCTTGGCTTCGTTGTTGCTGTTATCAGCCATCTTCTCTTCGCTTTCTTTGAGGCGTTGAGCTAATTTTGCTAATTCTGCATCTTCTTGTCTTTTACGCTCCTCTGCTAAGAGTTTGGTCCCATCAATAATTTCAACTTGTGTTTCTTTCTCTTTTGGCTTATCAGCAGCACCTAAAAGAGCTTTCGGAATATCTTTTGATAGGTTTTCGGCATCATAAGAGAGATATTCGTCAAGAGTTAGATTTGTAAGCAATTTTTCAAAATTCTCTTCCGATATGATGATTTGCTCAATCTGCATTGTGTCAATCAAGGCCATCATTTCATTGTCGGTTTGCAAAGTGTTTTGATACCATATTCCTTCATTGTATGACTCTAAGTTGAGAACCGATAAGGCTCGTTTATCAGCATCAATTTTTGTGAGTTCAAATGCAAAATCTTTAATCATAAAACGAGAGAAGTTGAAAATAGCCAAATTGTATTGCAACTTATTGATACCTTCATCATTGGCATCGGTAATGAACATGATGCGGTGAGGTGTAAATTTTAGATCAGAGAAGCTTGCAGCTATTTGCTCCTCAGGCGAGAGATTTTCTTGTTCACGTTTGGTGAGTAAGGTACCTAAGGATTTACCTTGCTGTGCAATATTTCCCTGTTTGAGTAGTGCTAAAATATCTTTTGACATAGCACCAATTTTACTTTCTGGATAGTTCTCTACCAATTTGTTGAGCGATTCTTCGAACTCTTCAGGATTCTTTGTTTTTCCAATGCTGAGTGTGTTCAAAAACTCAAATTGAGGTAACAAAGTAGATGAGGGATATTTGTTTTTCACCTCACTTACGTTGCTAAAAACTGACTCATAGTTGCTATCAATAAAAGCGGCATAGGTTTTTTTATAGAGTTCATCTTGCACTAAAAACATTCGTTGCTGATTCTCGATGTAGTTGGGATCAGCTAAGGTTTCGGCAAATTTGCTTGATGCATAATTATCTAAAATAGCTTGTCGATACTCCATCGCTTTCTCTTTTTTACCCTCTTTTGAAGCCATTAAAAAGCGTTGGAATAGCGTTTCAACTATTCGTTCATCGGTAGTAAAGCGATTTTCAAATTTTTCAAAAGTAGCATACGCCAACGGAAAATCTTCAATTTGATCTTTATACACAAAGCCCATATTGTATAGCCCCGTTGCTATGAGTTCGTTGGCTTTCTCTTTTTGTGCTGTGGTAAATGGAATTTGTGCCATATAATATCCCACCTGTTTAGGGTCATCTGACTTTTCGAATTGAGGAATTATCTCTTCGTTATTCGTCATTGTGTCACTGTCCAAATCACTACCAGCTTCAATTTCAGTTGAGTTTGAGGTCGAGGTCGAGTCGTTTGATAGCTCACTCTCCATTTCGTTTGTAAAAATAGCTGATGATTTTTGAGATCGTCTCCAGTCATCTTCTAATTTTCGATTGCCCCATTTTCGTCTAAATTCATTTCTGCCCGAGTTTATCATAGCGGGGTTGTAAAAATACCAACTACCGCTACCACCTATTTGAGCAGCTGCCATATTGAAAGGTTTGTTTTCGTTTCGTTGTTTTTCAGCTAAATTTTTCTCTTCCGCCTTTTTCTCATCTTCAATTACTTTTTTAATAACTCGCTTAATAGCTTCATCTCTATCTTTCTCTGTCATAGTTGAAAGAACAAGTAGGCTGTCTTGCAGATGTACTACATTGTAATCTTTAATCAATTCGCCTAAGATAGCAGAGCGGTGGCTTATCTCTTCAAAATTGTGATATTCGGCGGTGTAGATTTTAGCAGCCTCGTCGTAGTAGGGGTGCGCTTTGTGATATGCTCTTTGCTCATAATATAATTTGCCCAATGTGGTGAGTGCAACACCTTTTTCAACACTATTTCTGGTGCTCTCTTCTATCGCTTGGTTATAATAACTTATAGCTTTTGTGGTATCTTTGGCGTTCATAAATAGATCGCCCAATACCGTATAAATCTGATCTAAATAATCTTTGTTATTGCTGTTGCGAGCCATTTTTTTCAACTCTTTCTCGGCACTTGTGCCTTTTGATAACATCTCAATGCGCTTGATTCGAGCGTTGAAATCCATCTCATATGGTGGACTGGCTTTGATCACTTGTGAATAGTATTTGGCAGCCTCTTTTTTATCTCCTTTTTTTTCTAAAAGTTGAGCAAGTACATAGTTGAGACGAGTTCTTTGTTTTTTATCTTTTTCTTTTTTGATAGCTGTCTTCAAGTGAGGAATAGCCGCGTCAAAATCACTCTCTTTGATTAAGTATTGAGCCCAAGTTGTAGCATAAAGTAAACTGTTTTTAGAAGACACTCTCTCTTTTTTTATGTTCTTCAAGATGTTTTCAGCTTCATAAATCCAATCGAGTTCTAAATATGCACGTGCCATCCATAGCTCAGCTTCAATGACAACATTGGGTTCGGTAGCAAACTGGCGAGTGATATAAGAAAATGTACCTATCGAACCAAGAAAGTCAGCTTTATGAAACTCTGCTACACCCAATTGTATCCAAGCTTTTTTGAGTTCAGGATTAAATTCAGTTTGATTGTAAAAAGCACGATACTTAGGATCGTTAGCACGCTTATAGTTCCGCTTAGGTTTTACTTTTATGGAGTGCATTCTGATTGCTTTTCGACTCTTTTCGATGGTTCGATCCATATTGCCTTTGGCACTTGTGGCTGCTTCGTGATTGCTAATAGGGAACAGATTAATCAAATCAGAATAGTTGTCTTTATTTGCTTTAGAGATATTCTCTTGCCCCTCTTTGAAACTGATGTTGCCATTGTAGGCAATGTTATATTTGGTAAGCAAAGCATGGTAGCGACGTGATGATGCAGTGTTTTTGTTGGTAGAACAGCCTACTAACAATAACACAAGCAGTACGAAAAGCGATGAAGTAATTATATTTTGTTTTGAGAACATAAATATCTGTATATAAAAAAGCATAACAATGCATTACAAAAACCAAAAAACAGGCTTTTTATTGTGTTTTTTGAGAAGGATATTCAGTATAAATAGAATTAAAATCGTATTTCAACTAACTTTGCTCTTGTTGATTGACTCTTTATGGTTTTAAAATAATATTTAAAGAGTTGAAATTTGACATATAATTTCTAACTTTGCACACTTTGTTTTGTTATACAAGAAAAACAGAAGGAGATTACAGCAAATTTTATCTATTACTCGCTGATCTCTATAAATTGTAAGTATTTCAAATTTTTTTTAAGTGTTATGTTTGCATTAGTATTAATATTGATAACAGTAGCTTTGGTTCTTTTCTTAGCAACTTATTTTAGTAGAAAAAAGAGTGGATATCAGGCTGAAGTCGTTATCAATGAAAACCCCGAATGTTGTGGAGCTCATGAAGTATGTGATGCAGAAAGTCTGCAAATTATCGATACTAAAGTTGAGTATTTTGACGATGAAGAGTTAGATGTCTTATCGGGCTTGGTAGCCGACAACTATTCGGAGGAACAGATAGACTCAATCTCAGAGGTGTTTTACTCGATGAAAGAGAGCGATGTTGCTTCGTGGTTGAGGAGTTTGCAATTGCGTCATATTCAACTACCCGAATTTATTCGTGAGGAGGCCTTGATGATTGTAGGGGAGAGAAGAGTTTAGAGTAATATTTAGCTCAAACGATCTTGTTCTAAATCTCTTTTTCTTTGTTTTTAAAAATCAGCCACATCACATATAAGCTCGCAATGCCGCTGATGATGCCGTAAATAAAAGTTTCACCTTTTCCAAAGTTATCCATTGTATCTATGTTGCCATGGGTAACAAAATAGGCTATGACGATGATGGCGTTGTTGAGTAAGTGGAAAAATATTGGAAGCCACAAACTGCCACTCCACACCAAGAGATAACCCAAAATAGCACCCAAAATCAATCGTGGGATGAAGCTGAACATTTGAAAATGAATGAGACTAAAAATGATAGCCACCAACCATACCGCGGTGGTATTTTTTACTTTTAATCCAAAGATATTCATCAATGCACCTCTGCAAAATAGCTCTTCGCCTAAAGCAGGCATCAGTGCCATCACCAATAGATTGAAGGCTAATTGAGGAAAAGAATCTCCTACCAACATTTGCTGATAAAGCAAGTCGATACGTTCTTCGCTCACCCTCCATTTTGCTTCAAGAGAGGAGAGAAAATCAGGTAAAACAATTTGTTCATTGATGAATGCTAATAAGTTGATAAATGGTGCTATGATGACAACCAACAAGGTAGTTAAAATTACTTGTTTGTAGTTTGGGAGCTTGGTCAATGAAAAAGCTTGCAACGGCTTTTCATACCAAAGATAAGCAGCTAAAAGAGGAGGTATAAACAGAGTGAAAACCGATAATACCAATTGGGTTTTCTTTAATGATAAGATATCAGAAGCGTTTTTGAATAGGAGAGTAGCTACCGCCATACCTATGATGGCAAAAAAAAGTGAGAGGATGAGTAGTATCAGCAGTTTGCCCCAAAATCCAGACTCCTTGTATAGTGCTTTCAGCATATTTATATCATTAATTATCAATTAAACCTAAAGGTAAATCCATCAAAATTTCTTGCTTGTCGTGGTCTATTTCAACAATAAAATCATCTGCTGCGGGAATCATTATTTCGTCGTTATGCACCTCAACTAAAAACAGAGCGTTGTCCGTTGAGTCGTCATACCCGTTGATGATACCTATTTTCCCTTTTTTTACATCAATCAATTCAAAACCGATAAAATAGTCAAGCGTTAGTTCATCATCATCATCGTTTATTTCTTCCATATATATTTTGGGTAGATATATGGATTGCCCAATATATTCACTCGCTATTTCGTCGCTGTCTATGCGTTCTAACTTGATAATGCCGTTTTCACTATTTTTCATTCGGATATTTTCGATATAAAAAGGAACAAACAAACCTTCGGGCTCCATAAAAATAAATGGAATATCTACGTTTTGGAAAATATCATAATCGACAACAAAATTCAATTCACCTTTGGTGCCGTGTGTTTTGGTTATTTTTCCGATAGGGAAAACCTCATTTTTTAGTATCATACTCGTTTTTTATTCTGATCGATTAGCTACAAGTGCACAGTTGTTTATAAATTTGAAAGTACTTGCCTTACTACATTCGATATTGATTTGCCATCGGAACGACCGGCTAACTCCTTGGATGCTACGCCCATAATTTTACCCATATCTTGCATGCCGTTAGCACCAAGTTTTTTTACTGTTGCTGTTATGTAGGCAGTTAGCTCCTCCACACTCATTTGTGCAGGTAGGTAGTTTTCTAAAATTGCAGCTTCAGCCAACTCATTTTCGGCTAACTCCTCCCTATTTTGTGTTTTAAAAATGTCGGCGGCATCTTTTCGCTGTTTAATCATCTTTTGGATAATTTGAATGGCTTTTTCGTCAGATAGTGTGCCATCACCACCTTTTGCTGTTTTTGCTTCGAGAAACTCTTTTTTTGCACCGCGTAGTGATTCTAATTTTACCTTGTCGCGTTCGAGCATTGCACTTTTTATATCTTCATTGATTTGATTAAAAATATTTTCATTCATATCGTTTCGGTTTTATTTGTCATTTTTTATACGTTTCCAAGCGGGAATATTCTTGATTTCTTTCAACTTGTCATCATCATCTTCATCCAAGAGGTCGAACAAATCTAACTCAGGAAAATCCTCTTC
>CAYFRA010000002.1:44520-68686 GCA_964345395.1 uncultured Paludibacter sp.
TCCTCTTCATCGAAATCATCAAAGGATTTATCGATTGGATCTACTGATTTTTTTGGTTGAGATGGTTGAGCAATTGATGTTCCGTATAGTTTTTTGAAAGCTGTGATAATATCCTCGTCGCTCAAATCTTCGTTGGGTTTCTTTTCAATAATCTCGCTATCTACCAAAATATCCTTGTTCTCTATTTCAGTGATTTCTTCAGCAGCTTTGGGAGAGCTACTTTTCGTTTGATTATCTTCGGGTAATGCTTCTTTTATCTCATCACTTTGTACATTATGCTTTATGATTTCGGGCAAATCGCTCACTTCAAATCCTGTAGCAATAAGTGTGATTTTAACCTTTTCACCCAAAGTTTCATCATAAGCAATACCCCAAATTACGTTGATGTCCTCACCAACACTCTCCATAAATCGATGTACCTGCTTCACTTCATCCATTCTAATTTCATTCTCTTTAGAGCAGTATAAGCTCAATAAGATTTTAGTAGCTCCTTTCACATCGCTGGTGTTGAGCAGTGGTGAGTTGAGAGCATCCTCAATGGCATTTGTAATTCTTTCATCACCCTCAGCGTAGCCAGTATTCATAATTGCCACTTTTCCTTTACGCATAATGGAGTTCACATCTGCAAAGTCAATATTGATATGCCCTGTTTTAGTAATAATTTCGGCAATGGCTTTGGCAGAATTGCTCAAAATATCATCTGCTTTTTCAAAGGCGTTGGATAATCCAAGGTCGCTATAGATATCTTTCAGTTTTTCGTTGTTAATGACCAATAGGGCATCTACATGTTCGCTTAATTTAGCTATACCTTTAAGGGCTTGTATGATTTTGTTTTTACCCTCGAATGCAAATGGAATGGTAACAATGCCGATGGTAAGAATATTCAATTCGCTTGCCACTTGTGCCACAACAGGAGAGGCTCCAGTGCCAGTCCCTCCTCCCATTCCAGCGGTAATAAACACCATTTTTGTATTGTCAGAAAGATGATGTTTGATCAGATCAATAGATTCTTGAGCCGCTTCAAATCCAATTTCAGGGTTTCCACCAGCACCCAATCCATTGGTTTTTTCTTCGCCAATTTGGATTTTAATCGGCACCGGTGATACCTCTAAATCTTGATAATCGGTATTGCAAACCATAAAAGTAACATCTTCGATACCTTTTCGAAACATGTGATTGACAGCGTTTCCTCCGCCACCACCAACACCTATCACTTTTATAATTGAATCGTTTGATATTTTTATTTTACTGATAGGCATTGTTATTTTGCCTTCGAGTAAGTCTTTTTTGTCTTGTAGTTTCATTTCTAAGTTGTTTTATTTTGTTTTACTCGTTGGTTTTTGTTAAGTTGGGTTTTCGTCATATCTGAACAAATCATTAATTTTTGATCCTATTTTTTTACGAACTTTTACCGTAAATGGGATTTTGCCCGGTATTTCAACCTTGTTGTCTGTCTCTTTTTTGATATTGGTCAGTAGCAGAGCACCAATAGCCAAAGCATATTCGGGTTCGTAGTATTTACTTTCACTTTCCTCGTCTAAATGGACGGAATGATCATTTTGATAAACGTTGATGCTTGTGCGGTTGTATATGTATTCATCTAAATAACTCAGTTTGGAACCACCTCCGGTGATAAAAATACCGTGAGGAAGTGGAAATGTGATGTTGTCCAAAATATTTTGGATGGGTCTAAATATTTCATCTAACCTGGCTTCGATGATATGAGCCAGTTTCAGTGTCGATATTTTTACTTTTTCTTCATTGGCTTCTTCGTGGGGAATCCGTATGGTTTTTGGGTCAGTTACCAACAATTTGTCAGCCACACCCACCTTTCTTTTCAATATCTCAGCGTTTTCATAGCTAATTCCTATCGACTTGATATCATTTGTGATGTCGTCGCTACCCAGAGGAACCACTCTGTACTCTTGAAGCTTGCCTTTGTAGTAGATGGCTAAGGTGGTGGTAGAAGCCTCAAATGAAATTATTGCCACACCCTCTTCTCGTTCTTCATCAGAAAGCAATGCAGTAGATAGAGCTTCGATACCAACTAACTGGTAATCTAAGTTTAAGCCTGTTCGCTCGACGGTTTTTTCGATGTTGTTTCTGATGTAACGTTGTCCAATGATTACGTTAAAGTCGATACGCAACTTCTTGCCTCTCTTGTTTATAGGATCTTTTTCGTATTTACTATCAATGTAATAGGCGTCTGGTGCAATGTCGAAAACAAATAAATCCATATCTTCAAAATGCTGAATACAGCTCTCTTTCATCTTATCGATTAGCTCTTCGTTTACGTAACCTATGATCTCTTGATCTACAGTGAATGTGTCGTTACGCATAGAACGTGCGTTGACGGTGATGCTGATTTTATCATACTTTTTCTCTTTGGTTAAGTTGCTAATTAGCTTAACAACTTCAGTAGTACGATAGGCAGCATTACTGAAATTTAAAATAATCCCTTGCTCTATGCCTTCATTTTCTTTTGATAGAGATCCGAGTATTTTCACTTTCCCGTCTTCTTGCACCACAGCAGAGAAAGCAGTAATATTATTACTGTTGTATTCGATGTATAAAATAGGATATTTTGTCATAATAATTAAAATTTTGATAGAATTAAATCAAGCAGGAATCACTATCGCTTTGTACATACAACTTGATTGTTGAAACTCAAATCTATTTTTGAATATGCCTCCCAACCCACTTTGCTCAGTCCGTAAAGATAAAACATTTGCATTCTTTTGAGCTTCTTTTCAAAGTTGTCAAAACTACCCAATACTATGATGTGATCTCCTACGCGAGGTATAAGCTGAACCTGACTTTGGTTGTTGATATAGATTTGTTCAATCTGATTGTCCCAAAACTCATCTTTACGCACATACTTCACAAATTCAAACAACTCATTGGTAGCTAAAGTTTTTGTAACTTTGCCTGTAACGATAGGAAGATAAACACTGTTTTGTGTAGCTAATGGCATAAGCTCTCCCTCGTCGTCAACAAAATAATTTTCGCCTGAGAAAACTCTAAAAATTGGTTTCCTCTGATGGATATCTATAACCACCTCCCCTTTTGGAGATTTATAGCAATCTGCATTTTTGATGATAGGGTGCTCATTCAAAATCTTCTCTATATCGGCAGTCTTGAATGACTCAAATCTCTCACCAATGGGATACAGATTGTTGTTGGCGAGATAACGAGCTATATCCTCTGCATCAATAAGCTGCAAATCGGCTGAGTTTGTAAAATGAATATTGACATTGCTACAAACTTGCCTGTTTTCATTATTGGCACTGAATTTATTCATACCCAGTAAAAACAACAAACTTGCCAGCACTGCAACGGATAATAGTATGTATTTGAGAGTACTATTCATTTTTTGCTTTATATTTCTTTTTTAGAAATTCTTGTATATTGGGCACAATCTTTTCGATATCACCTGCACCAAAACTGACAACGATATCTAAATCTTGTTGATCAAGCAAAGTTAGTAAATTTTCTTTTGAGCTTAATGTTTTATCCTCGATGCTAACATCATTAAAGATAATCTCAGAGCTAACTCCTTCAATAGGCTCTTCACGAGCGGGATATATATCCAATAAAATCAAGCTATCCAAATTAGATAACGAATGTGCAAACTCTTTGGCAAAATCTTTCGTTCTGCTGTAGAGATGTGGTTGAAAGATGCCCGTAATTTTTCTGTCAGGATAAAGGTATCTGATAGAGTCAATGCTGGCATCTAATTCACTTGGGTGGTGAGCATAATCATCAATGTAAACCAAATTGTCATAGTTGATTTTGAAATCGAATCTTCGATAAATGCCTGAAAAAGACGCCATCGATACCCGCAACTCAGGGAGAGTAACACCATTGAGCCAGGCCATAGCCATAGCTGCCAAGCCATTTTCAACATTGATAAGCATAGGCACAGATAGTCGGATGTCGTGAGCCGACTCAGTGGGGGTTACAAAATCAAACAAAATACTGCCTTTATCAATCCTGATATTTTCAGCTCTGAAATCTGCATTTTCTCCAAATCCGTATGTGTAACTCTTCACACCTTTATTCAGAACAGCATTTAGCTCTACTTTTTCGTTTACTAAAAGATAACCACCACTTTTGATTAGCGAGGTAAAATGCTCAAAACTTTTCACATACTCATCAAGTGTATGGTAGATATCCAAATGATCGGGATCGACAGATGTGATCACAGCCATAAATGGGCGTAGATGATGAAAGGATCTATCATATTCGTCAGCTTCAACAATGACATAATTGCTATGATTTGAGAGAATCATATTGGTTTTGTAGTTGTTAGATATTCCCCCTAAAAACGCATTGCATTTTACCTGAGACTGTTGGAATAGATGTGCTGTAATGGTTGTTGTGGTGGTTTTGCCATGTGTCCCAGCTATACAAATTGCTTTGTTGTTGTCTGTTATTTTGCCTAAAAGTTCGGCCCGTTTGATGGTGTCGAAACCTTTTTCGATAAAATAATTCAACTGCTCATGTGATGCGGGAATGGCAGGCGTGAAGACAACAAGTGTATTGCGCGGGGTTAAAAAAGTTTGGGGTATGGTAGAAATATTATCGATGTAGTTTATCACCACTCCTTCATCTTCCAACTCTTGAGTAAGCACACTTGATCGAAGGTCATATCCTGCCACTTTGAAACCTTTTGCATTGAAATAGCGGGCGAGAGCACTCATCCCAGCTCCACCAATTCCGATAAAATAATATTGCGTATATTTGTTTGTCATTATTTTGTTTGAATTATTTTAAAAACCTCATCAACAATTTTTTTTGCTGAATTGTGGTGGGCTAATTTAATAATATTATTTGAAAGCTCGCCCAATTTAGTTTCATTTTTCAGAATATCCATAGCAGTATCGATAAGTTTTTCGTTCGCTTCATTATCTCTAATCAAGATAGCGGCATTTTTGTTCGATAAAGCAAGAGCATTCATAGTTTGGTGATCCTCTGCAACATTGGGTGAGGGCACTAAGATAACGGGTTTTCCCAAAATACACAATTCTGAGATAGAGCTTGCACCCGAACGTGAGATAATCAGATCGGCAATGGCGTAGGCGTAGTCCATCCTCGATATAAAATCACTCACATAGATGTTGTCAGCCTGTTTTGTAGCCAAACGCTCTTTTGCTTTATTGATATATGTTTTGCCTGTTTGCCATATAATCTGCACATTCTCTTGCTTTATTATTTTGTCAATACTATTTGCTACACTCTCGTTGATGGTGCGAGCACCCAAACTGCCACCAACAAACAAGATGGTTTTTTTGCTATTTGATAATCCAAAATAATCATATCCCGCTTGCTTTTTGCTATCATCTATTTCAAATAAATCTTGACGGATAGGATTGCCAGTAATTACAATTTTTTCAGAAGGAAAAAACTTCTCCATCCCATCATAAGCTACACAAATCTTTGATGCTTTTTTTGCTAACAACTTGTTGGTTACGCCTGCATAGGAGTTCTGTTCTTGCAGTAGTGTAGGCACGCCTTGACGCGATGCTGCTTTGAGTGTGGGAGCACTGGCATAGCCACCCACTCCAATGGCAATATCAGGTTTGAATTGGCGAATAATTTTTTTAGCTTTCAGGATACTTTTAAAAAGATCGATCACAACGCCAAAGTTTTTGAGAATATTCTTACGATCTAAACCGCGAACCGGTAAACCAACAATTTCGTAGCCCGCCTGTGGAACACGTTCCATCTCCATACGCCCCAAAGCACCAACAAAGAGGATTTCAGCCTCTTTATCGCGCTGTTTTATCTCATTTGCAATACTGATTGCAGGAAAAATATGACCGCCTGTTCCGCCTCCGCTTATGATGTATTTCATTTTGTTTGTTGTTTTATTCATTAGTAATTAAATTGTTTCAATATCAATCACTTCACCTTCATCGATGTTTTCGTCAAAATTTTCAGCTTGCGCCTCCTCTTTAATCTGTCGGATTATCCCTAAGATGATACCAAAATAGATGCTGGTTATCACAATTGAAGTGCCACCACGACTGATAAGGGGTAGTGTTTGCCCTGTGACCAAACCAAAACCAGAACCTACCAACATGTTTACCGAGGCTTGCAGTGTAATGATTAAGCCTAAGCCAGTAACCAAAAGAGCTGGAAAAGTTGATCTACACAGCGTAGCTATCTGTCCCGTTCGGAAGAGCAAGGCCATGTAAAGAATCATGATAAAAATTCCACCTATAAGTCCCATCTCTTCTAAAATAATAGCAAATATAAAATCATCAAAAGCATGTGGCAAATAGTCTCTTTGTATGCTATTGCCAGGGAATACCCCCTTCAAACCGCCGTGGGCAACTGCAATTCTGCCTTGCTGTACTTGATAATTTTTATCATTAATCTCAAATCGTTTTTCAGGATTTTTATCTTCACTTAGGTTGATAATTCTGTTTACCCAAGTTGTAGCACGAGCCAAAGGTCGCGGAAGTTTTTCCGAGTCCACACTTTTGGCTATGAGTAGTATGGATAGTACCAATACCAAAATAATAGCAATGATTGGGAGAAGTTTTTTGTAAGATATTTGTCCTAAAAACATAATGCTAAATATCGTAAAACCAATAATAGCAGCTGTAGAGAAGTTTTCTAAAAATATCAAACCTATTGTAGGGATAGAAAAATAGAGTATTATTTTAAAAATCTTATTTTCATCAGTTGGTTTAGCTCTAACCCTTGACACCAGATCGGCAACAACGATAATTAATGAGAGTTTAGCTAATTCTGATGGTTGGAAACTGATACCTAAAATACTTATCCAGCGTCTTGCATTATTAGTTACTACACCTCTTGCTGATAAATAGACTAATAGCGAAAACGATATGATAAACCCCAAGTAACCCAATATCCTTATATATTTATAAGGTACGAGATGGACGACAAATGCAAAAAAAGCTCCTATCGAAAGAAAAGCGATGTGCATAAGTATGGGTTGCTGGTGGTTTGAGGCTTTGAATGCCAGTGTGCTCGATGCACTAAATAGCACAATGACAGATATAACACTTAGCACAATGAAGATTGTCCAAATCGTTTTATCGCCTCGCAAGTATTTTGAAATAGATTTTTCCATCATTTTTACTTGTTACAGTTTTCTCACATAATCTTTAAATTGTTTTCCTCTATCTTCATAGTTTTTAAAAAGATCGAAGCTGGCACAGCTTGGTGATAATAAAACAGTATCACCTGGTTTGGCAACCTCATAAGCCAACTTGACACTCTCTTCCATCGATTTTGTTTCAGAGATATGCTCCACTTTTCCTTCAAAAAACTCTTTAAGCTTACTGTTGTCTAAGCCCAATAATATGAGGTGATTAACTTTTTCGACAACCAATGCCTCTATCTCACTATAATCATTCCCTTTGTCGGTTCCGCCCATAATCAGCACAACAGATGAGTTGATGCTATCCAAAGCATACCAACATGAATTGACATTGGTGGCTTTACTGTCATTTACATACACTACATCACGAACTGTAGCTACATATTCCAAACGATGTTCTACACCTTGAAACCCTCTCAGTGATTGACGTATATTATCTTTTCGTATATCCATAATTGAAGCGGCAAGACCAGCAGCCATCGCATTGTGTCGGTTATGCTTGCCTTTGATTGCTATTTCTGTTGTTGCCATATTGAAAATTTCTTTGTTTGTTATTATTAATTCATCATTTTCGATGTATGCTTGTGAACTTTCACTTCTGTTTTCTGCAAATGGAAGTAATTGAGACGCTATCTGCATTTTTTTGATGCGTTTATCTATTTCTACGTCCTCTTCCCAGTAGATGAAGTAGTCATCTTTTGTCTGATTTTGTATAATTTTAAATTTAGAATCGATATATTTTTGAAAATCATTATCATATCTATCCAAGTGATCGGGGCTGATGTTGAGCAAAATAGCTACGTCTGCTTTGAATGCTATCATATCATCCAATTGAAAACTGCTTAGCTCTAAAACATAATAATCGTACTTCTCTAATGCCACCTGCATAGCTAAGCTCCTACCCACATTTCCTGCCAAGCCCACATTTAAGCCAGCATCTTTGAAAATTTGATAAAGCAACATAGAAGTAGTGGTTTTCCCATTGCTTCCTGTTATACAAATCATTTTAGCTTCTGTAAAAAACGAAGCAAATTCGATTTCAGAAATTAGCTCTATCCCTTTAGTTCTGATTTTTTCAACAATTGGAGCATTGTCGGGTATGCCCGGACTTTTGATAACGGTGTCGGCATTGAGAATAAGATCCTCGCTATGTCGTAACTCCTCAAAATCAATCTGATGTTCTGTCAAAAGAGCTTTGTACTTATCTGCTATTTTGCCATAATCTGACACAAACAGATCAAAGTTTTGTCTCTTTGCCAACACAGCAGCTCCTGTTCCACTTTCGCCACCACCTAATATGACCACTCTTTTTGCCATTTTTATCTTATCTCACTTTTAAAGTAATGATGGTTATTGCTGCCAATATCAAACCTATCAGCCAAAATCTGACTACCAATTTCGATTCGTGAACGGGATTGAAAGGTTTCTTTATTAAGGCATCAATACCAGATTTACCTCCTTTTTGAAAATGGTGGTGAATGGGCGACATCAAAAAGACTCGTCTGCCCACACCGCTTTTCTTTTTGGTATATTTGAAGTAAGAGGTTTGAATTATTACCGATAAACTTTCGATAAAGAACACACCGCACAAAATAGGGATCAACAACTCTTTGTGAATGGCAATGGCAAATACCGCAACGATTCCACCCAATGTCAAACTACCTGTATCACCCATAAACACTTGTGCAGGGTAGGAGTTGTACCATAAAAAACCAATGGTAGCCCCGATAAGCGTGCCTGCAAAAATCACCATCTCGCCTGTGCCGGGGATATACATAATATTTAGATAACCAGCGTAATTGACGTTGCCCGATAGGTAGGCCAATATCCCCAAAGTGACACCTATGATTGCTGTAGATCCGGTTGTGATGCCATCCATTCCATCGGTGAGGTTGGAACTGTTTGAAACGGCAGTAACTACAAATATCGACATGATGACAAACAATATCCAGCCATAGGTTTGGGCTTTATCACCTGCCCACTTGAATGCGTTTGCATAGTCCCAATTGTTGTTTTTGACAAAAGGGATGGTCGATTTGGTTGATTTAATATCTTCGCTCTTGAAGCTCACCTCCTCTACTCGTTGATTTTGACCGATATGTTCTATGTTTTCACGTATCACGGCTTGTGGGCTCATATAGAGAATAATACCTACTATCAATCCTAATCCTACTTGTCCGAAAACTTTAAACTTACCTTTTAGTCCATCTTTATTTCCTGATTTAAACTTGAGATAATCGTCAAGAAAACCAATCACACCCATCCAAATTGTGGAAATAATGAGTAGAATGATATAGATATTGGTCAAGTCGGCCAAAAGTAGCGTAGGTATCAGTATAGAGATGATGATGATGATACCGCCCATTGTGGGTGTACCTTTTTTCTTCTCTTGATCTCCCAAACCCAAATCTCGAATTACCTCTCCTATCTGCATTTTCTGCAATTTGTCGATTATTTTTCTTCCAAACAGAGTTGCAATAAGCAGGGCAAGAAGAAAACCTACGCCAGCTCTAAAAGAGATTGACGTAAACATACTATAACCCGCAATATCAAAGTTTTTGGATAAATTTTTTATAAGTAAATAAAACATATTCAATAGTTGTTAATGATTTCTACATATATATTACAGCAAACCGATTGCTTTTTTCACCTCTTCGCGATCGTCAAAGTGGTGTTTTACACCTTTTATAATTTGATAATCTTCGTGCCCTTTGCCTGCAATCAGCACCACATCATTTTTTTGAGCCAATGAGCAGGCAGTTTTGATAGCTTCACGCCTATCAGTGATTACCAAAGATTGGGCTTGCTCCTCTTTGCTCAAGCCTGCTAACATATCGTTGATGATATCCATTGGTTCTTCGTTGCGTGGATTGTCAGCAGTCAAAATAGCTTTCCAACTACCCCACACAGCTTGTTGAGCCATAAGTGGACGTTTTCCTACATCTCGATTTCCGCCTGCTCCAACTACGGTTATCAGATTGCCATTCCCTTTCAAAATTTCATTGATAGAAGAAATTACATTTTTCAGAGCATCGGGCGTATGAGCATAGTCAACAATGGCGATAAAGCCTTTTGGAGCATGTATGGTTTCAAAACGACCAGAAACAGGGTTTAGTGAGCTCAGTGCAGTTAGTACCTCCAATTCATCTTGCCCAAGAAGTAGGGCAGTAGCATATACGGCAGTGAGGTTGTAGGCATTGAAATGACCAATAAAACCCATGTGAATCTCTTTGTTGTTGATATCCAAAAGCATTCCGCTAAAATCATCTTCAAGTATTTTGGTTTTAAAATCAGCTATACTTTGTAAAGAGTAGCTCTTTTTTAATGCTTTCGTATTTTGTAGCATCACCATGCCGTTTTTGTCATCGATGTTGGTGAGTGCAAAGGCTGATTTATCTAACTGATCAAAAAATGCTTTTTTAGCTTTCAGATAGTTGTCAAACGTAATGTGATAATCCAAATGATCGCGGGTGATGTTGCTGAATATGGCACCATCAAACTCCAAACTTTCAATGCGATGTTGGTCAATGGCGTGTGAACTTACCTCCATAAATACATAATCGCAACCCTCATCACGCATTTGTGATAACAAGCGATTGAGCTCCATAGCATCGGGTGTAGTGTAGTTGGCCACAACCTCACGGTCGTTGATGAAGTTGGAAACAGTAGAAATCAAACCACAAGCGTAACCTAAGTTTTTGAAAAGTTTATAGAGCAGTGTCGCAATGGTGGTTTTTCCGTTAGTACCGGTTACCCCTACAAGTTTCATGTCTCGACTTGGATATCCAAACCACGTATTCGCCAATTGTCCGAGTGCTATGTTGCTGTTTCTAACAAGAAAATATACAAGCCCTTCTTCTAAAGTTTGAGGCATCACTTCACATACAATTGCTACTGCACCTTTCTCTATCGCTTGTGAAATGTATGTATGTCCGTCAGCAATTGTACCCTTTATTGCTACATACAAACTCCCCTTTTCAACCTCTCGCGAGTCAAACTGAATGGAGCTGATCACCGTATCTTCATTGCCCACGCGTTGCAGATATTCAAATTTATTGATCAAACTATTTAATTGCATATATATCAAATTTTATATTCAGATTAAAAAAATGGTTTTATACACACTACGGCTCAAACTTGAGTGTAATGCTTTGCCCTGTTGTTATTTTTGAGTTTGCAGGTAAACTTTGTGATCTCAGTTTACCCACTCCAATTACATTAACTTTAAGTCCAACACTTTCACATAGGTAGATGGCATCTTTCATTCCCATTCCGTTCAAGTTGGGTACTTTGTCATTGCTAATTTGAATATTCTCAACCATCATATTGGATGCATCATCCTTTGTCATTCTTCCCCAATTGCTATCACCGTCATATCTAAAGTCTAAGCTTAATTTACTCATAATGTTTTTTGTCGCCATCAAATTTCCTGTTTTGATATTTGGTGTATTTGATTTGTTTAGCGTGCTATCCATACCTATATGTTGTATGGTGTTTTTTGTGTCAATTGCGGTTATTTGTTCCGCTATTCTTTTCACTACTGTTCCTGCCATTAAACCGCCCGAGGGAAGCCCCGATGGCTCTCTAATTACCACAATACAAGTGTATTTTGGGTCTTCATAAGGGAAATAACCACAAAACGAAACTTGATGTTTTGAGTAACCCGATTTTCCTTGTGAAATTTGTGCCGTTCCGGTTTTACCTGCTATTCTAACCAAACTTGAATGTGCCGGTTTTGCAGTTCCATATTTTGGATGTTCCACCACGCCCAAGAGAGCTTTTTGTACATCTTTCAAAACACTTGGTTTGCAAATTTGCTCATTGATGATGCGTGGTTTAATCTCTTTGACAACCTGTCCGTTTTTGTTGATTGACTTCACGAGTGTTGGTTCAATAAATCGACCCTCATTGGCTATGGCGTTGAAAAAAGCCAAGGTGTATATCGGTGGTATCTGCACTTCATAACCGATTGACATCCAGGGGAGAGTGGTGTTATACCAATTTGTGTTTTTATCTTTTGGGTGGCGGATGTTGGGTGTTGCCGTGCCAGGGATATAGAGTTGAAAGGGTTCAACCAATCCTATTTTATAAAGTTTTTCTACAAACTTACTTGGGTTGTCACCGTAAGCACGCACAATGGTGCGAGATATACCAATATTTGACGAAGCATTTAGGGCGTTCTCTAAACTGATGGTTTGATATCCTCCTCGGTGGTGGTTGTGGTCTTTCATCACCGCTCTTCCAAAGTTAAATTTTCCGTTGCCAGTGGCGATTGAGTCGCTCAACTTAGCCTTGCCATCGTCCAATACCGCCATCAGTGAAGCTACTTTGAAGGTGGAGCCAGGCTCAGTCATATCACTAACAACTCCATTTCGGTTTTCGGAATAGCTACCGTTGCTATTTCTCTCCATATTGACAATGGCTTTTATCTCACCAGTTTTCACCTCCATCACGGCAGCATAACCTACTTTAGCACTTATTTCAGTCATCTTTTCAATCAAAGCACGTTCGGCTATATCTTGAAAATTGATGTCGATAGTTGTTATCACATCCATTCCATCAATAGGCTCTATCTCAATGATGTCTTCAAACCTGTTAGCCACTTTCCGTTTTGATGATTTACCTGGTTTTCCTTTCAATAAAGAGTCTAATCCCAACTCCAAGCCGTTTTTTGGCTCTTCGTTGTCGGCGTAGATATCTCCGATAGTCCTTGTTGCCAAACTCCCAAAAGGTTTCAACCGCACAAAAGACTCCTTTGCTATCAATCCACTCTTTATCTGCCCATATTTAAAAAGTGGCATCTCCCTCACCTGTTTCAGTTGCGAATAAGTGATTTTCTTTTTGTGAAATTGATAACTATGATTTTGGATTTTGTGATTGTGTATCAGCTCACTTTTATATTGAGCTTTTGTTTTATCTTTGAAAAATAGACTTAGTGCCTCCGCTAAAGTATCTACATTGTTCCTAAATAATTTTGCTGTATCAATATGGAGTGCCTCAGCTCGCATATCCATATATAAAGTGTAAGTGGGTATGGTGCTTGCCATCAATCTGCCGTCAGAGGAGTAGATGTCGCCCCTCTTAGCCGCCACTTCAATGTTAGATTTGATGTTCTTTTTCAGCATCTCACGCCATATATCACCCTCTTTATACTGTATTTTTACAATATTATAGATGATAAAGATGATGAGCATAACTAAAAATAGATACACTATCCCAAATCTTGTAATTATTGTTCTGTTTGATTCATTCATTCTATCTCAATGGTTTCATCGTTGTTGCTGCTATCTTTGTTCAGTTTTTCAGTCGCTTTCATATGCTCCTCCAACTTTCTGATGGTTTTTTCATCTTTCTGTTTGTTTGGTTTCTCTATCACGATAGGTGGAGTGGGGCTTTCTATCAAGTTCAAACCTTTTTGACGAATTTGATCTAAAATAAAACTTCGTCTGCTCAGTTTGGTGTATTCAGAAGAGATGGTCAAGGCTTGGTATTTTACATCCTGAAGCTCTTTTCTTAGGCTTGCCTCTTTTGCCATATTCTTTTCATGCACCAATCGGTTGTCTATGTAGATAAAGACAAAAATTGTAATTAGAGCAAGTAATAAATAATTCTTTCGTATAAATCTCTTGTTCAAGAAGTTTCCCGTCATCAAATCACGCAAACTGCTTTCTTTCAATTCGGAGAAATCCTCGTTGTTTTTAATCTTCTCTATTATGTTTTTCCAAAACTCCATTTTGCTATCCCTCTTGTTGTGCCCGCTTTTCGGCTATTCTCAACTTTGCACTTCGCGAGCGTGGATTGTTTTCGATCTCCTCGTCACTTGGTGTTATCACTTTGTTATTGATTACCTTCATTGGCGAAATGATATTGCCAAAAAAGTCTTTTTCAATTACTCCCTCCATATTTCCACTTCGAAGAAAATTCTTCACCATCCTATCCTCCAATGAGTGGTAGGTGATGATTGCCAATCTCCCATCAGTGTGAAGTGCATCTACGCACTGACTCAAAAACTCGCTCAAAGTTCCCATTTCATTGTTCACCTCTATCCGTATGGCTTGAAACAGCTTTGCCAACTCTTTTTTCTCCTTTGCTTTTGGTATAAAATTTTTGCTCACCTCCAAAAGTTCCCCAATGGTTTCGATTGTGCCGTTTTCTCTGGATCTGACAATTGCTGAAGCTATTCGCCTTGAGTTTTGCATCTCTCCATAAAGCTGAAATATCTTTGCAAGTCTATTCTCTGGATACTCATTGATGATGTGAGCAGCTGTTATCTGCGATTTTTGGTTCATTCTCATATCCAACTTGGCATCAAAGCGAAATGAAAACCCCCTATCAGAAGCATCGAAATGGTGAAACGATACACCCAGGTCAGCTAATATACCATCAACTTTATCAACACCTAAATATTTAAGAAAGTTGGATAGGTACTTGAAATTACTCTGTACCAATGTAAATCTACCATCTTCTATTTGATTTCTGAAAGCGTCTTCATCTTGATCGAAAGCGATCAGCCTCCCTTTTTCGTTGAGCCTGCTCAGTATGGCACGTGAATGCCCACCACCACCAAATGTAACATCTACATACACGCCGTCAGGCTTTATGTTTAAACCCTCCATTGTTTCGGGCAGTAAAGCTGGTATGTGATAAAGGGGTTTACTCATCTTTTTTTCTCATTTTTATGCGTATTCTTTCAGCAAAATCATCAGCTGACAACAAAGTCTGCTCATATCTATCTCTACTCCATAGAGCAAAACGATCCATCATACCTACAAATACCACTTCGTGGCTATCCGACCCGATTTGTTCATAAAATCTTTTAGAAATCAAAACCCTTCCTTGTGAGTCGATGTCTAAAATTTCAGCTATTGATACAAACTGCATCAACAAAATTTGATCATCTGCATCCCATTCGTCTAAATTTTCTTTGAGCTGACTTACTTTAGCTTCCCAAACTGCAAGTGGATAAAATATCAAACATTGGTTGTCGGTGTCCTTGCGTACCACAAGCTGCTCTTTTCCATCTTCAAGAAGCATTTTTCTGTAGTTTGCCGGTATAAACACGCGACCTTTTACGTCAGATTTAGCATCATATTTTCCTATAAAATTCATCATCATAGCAATAGGTAAATTATTCAACGGTAAAAATAGTTATAATTTTTCAATTCACCCCACTTTAAACCACTTATATTTATTAACAAGTTTTCAACAGGCTTATAAGCTAAGTTATCAACAATTCAGCACTTGCTCGATTTGATGGGTGTTTGACTCATTTCTTCACTAAGCTATCTTTATTTCTTGTTTTAATCTATTTTTTTATTGTGGTGGTTTAAAGTGGTTGAAGAGTATGGTATTTTTTCAATTAATTTAATTTTATCATCATTATATCATTAAAATTGTGACAATTCACATGTAAACTGTTTAGAATATAAAATATAAGGTATATATTTGCATTTGAATTGGACTATTGTATAGTATCTAAGTTAGTTAGATATGGATAAATTGTTGTAAGTAATTGATTTATAATGCAAAATTTATGAGAGATGAAGAATAAATATGTAGATTTAATTGAACAAACATTTGAATTCCCTACAGATGAATTTAATATTGAAGATGGGGATTTGATTTGGAATGATATCCCAATGATGGATATCATCAAGCAGTATGGAACGCCGCTGCGTATCTCTTATCTTCCTGCTATTAGTAAAAACATTCAGAAAGCAAGACGGATGTTTAATGTGGCTATGGCAAAGGTAGATTATGAAGGAGATTACCACTATTGCTACTGTACAAAAAGCTCTCACTTCTCCTTTGTGATGGAGGAGGTGTTGAAAAATGGTTCTCACATCGAAACCTCATCTGCATTTGATATCAATTTGATAGAGTCGTTGCATGAGCAAGGTGTGTTGCCCAAAGATACCTATGTATTATGCAATGGTTTTAAGCGACCTATGTATGTGGAGAATATTCAAAACCTGATTCGCAATGGCTACACCAACGTGATCCCTATTTTAGACAATATATTCGAAATGGATCTGCTTCAAGATGGTTTTGATGAGAAAATAAAAGTGGGTATTCGCATTGCATCGGAGGAGGAGCCTAAGTTTAATTTTTACACTTCACGATTAGGTATTCGGTATAATGATATCATTCCTTATTATGAAGAGAAGATAGCTAAGAATCCCAATGTGGAGTTAAAGATGTTGCATTTCTTTATCAATACAGGTATTCGTGATACACTCTACTATTGGAATGAGCTAAGCAAAGCAGTTAATCTCTATTGTCAACTCAAAAAGATATGTCCTACATTAGATAGTTTGGATATTGGTGGAGGCTTTCCCATCAAATCACATTTAGACTTTGAGTTTGATTATGAGTATATGGCAGAGGAGATTGTAAATCAAATTAAGTTGATATGCAACCAGAATGGAGTGCAAGAGCCTGATATATTTACTGAGTTTGGAACTTACACCGTAGGCGAGAGTGGTGCGATGTTGTACTCTATTGTGAACCAAAAAAAGCAGAACGACCGCGAGCTTTGGAATATGATTGACAGCTCATTTATGACTACACTACCTGATACTTGGGCTATCAACCAGCGTTATATGTTTTTGGCAATCAACAACTGGAATGAGGAGTATGAGCGGGTAAATTTGGGAGGATTGACTTGCGATAGTGAAGACTTTTATAATGCAGAGGTGCACTCCAATGCAGTGTTTATGCCCAAAAGAGTTGATGGCGATGAGCAGTATATAGGATTTTTCAATATGGGTGCATATCAAGAGTCGCTGAGTGGCTTTGGTGGGATACAGCACTGTCTAATCCCCGCACCAAAATTGGTTGTGATTGACGTAGATGAAGATGGGGAGTATTTTACCAAACTATTTGCCAAAGAGCAAAGCTACAAATCGATGATGAAGATATTGGGGTATTGATGAACGATAAACCCTGAGTCTTTAGCAGTGATTTGCTAAGTGGTTTATTCTCAAAATTAGCTTACAAGTTTCAGTTTTTTACCGCATATATTTAAAATAAAAAAACCTAATTAACGATGTAACAGTTAATTAGGTTTTTTGTTGTTGTGACTCCGGCAGGGTTCTAACCTGCAACCTTCTGATCCGTAGTCAGATACTCTATACAGTTGAGCTACGGAGCCAATTTCGCTTTTGCGACTGCAAAGATAAGACAATATTTCAGTATAACAAAAGAAAAATTTCGAAATTTTTATGCCAATGCAAAATCCAACTGTTTTTTGTCTAAGTTTGCTTTTGCAACTCGTATAGTTAAAGGATCACCCAATTGATATTTTTTATGATGAATGCGACCCACCAAGCAGTAGTTTTTCTCATCTAAAATATAGAAATCATCATCTAAGTCACGGATAGGTATCATTCCTTCGCATTTGTTTTCGATAATTTCCACATACACGCCCCATTCGGTGATACCCGAAACTACACCATCAAAGGTTTGTCCTATTTTGTCGGCCATAAATTCTACTTGTTTGTATTTGATTGATGCTCTTTCGGCATTTGCAGCGAGTTGTTCTTGGTGTGAGCTGTGTTCGCAGGCCTCCTCCAATCTCTCTAAATTACCGCCTTTGCCTCCATTTTTATACCTTTTGAGCAGTCGATGCACCATCATATCAGGATAGCGGCGTATGGGAGATGTGAAATGGGTGTAGTTTTCAAATGCCAATCCATAATGCCCAATGTTTTCGGTTGTGTAAATAGCTTTTGCCATAGAGCGAATAGCTAAGGTTTCGACCAAATTTTGTTCGTTTTTGCCTACAACTTGTTCTAAAAGTTTGTTGATGGAGTTGGATATTTGGGTTTTTCGGCCATATACATTGAGGTTGTAACCAAATTTTTTGATGAAAACAGCAAAATTCTCCAGCTTTTCTTGGTCAGGCACATCATGCACTCGATAAACAAAAGGCATCACTTTATTTCCTTTTCCAGGGCGAGCGATGTGGGTAGCAACGGTGCGGTTGGCAAGTAGCATCAGCTCTTCTATCAACTTATTGCTATCTTTTGCTTCCGAAAAATAGACATTGAGGGGTTTGCCCGCTTCGTCTATATTGAATTTTACTTCAACTCTATCAAAAGCGATAGCACCGCTTCTGAATCGTTTGGAACGCAAGTTCTTAGCAAATTCATTGAGTTTCAATATCTCTTTGCTAAAGTCGCCCTCGCCACTTTCGATGATGCTTTGAGCCTCCTCGTAGTCAAATCTTCTATCGCTTTTTATCACTGTTTCTGTAATCTGATAATCTCGCACTTCGGCATATTCATCCATTTTGAAAATCACTGAGTAACAAAGTTTCTCTTCGCCCGGACGCAATGAACAGACATAATTTGAAAGATGCTCAGGCAGCATAGGCACAGTTCTA
This sequence comes from uncultured Paludibacter sp., assembly GCA_964345395.1. GTDB lineage: Bacteria > Bacteroidota > Bacteroidia > Bacteroidales > Paludibacteraceae > UPXZ01. The sequence goes on from CAYFRA010000002.1 coordinate 63,042, forward strand.
TCCACTAAATAGACCGATGTGGCTCGTTTCTTAGCCTCCTCATCAATGGTCGATTTGTTTTTGATGTAATAGGTAACATCAGCTATATGCACCCCCACTTCCCACAATGACTCTTTTTCTAAATATCTGATAGACAGTGCATCATCAAAATCCTTAGCATCTTTTGGGTCTATTGTAAATGTGGGGACATGCCGCATATCATATCTTCTAAATATCTCCTCTTTCGTTACATTGGGTTCGATTTTTTTTGCCAATTGCTCAATTTTTTCGGGATAGGAGTAGGGTAGTCCAAATTCTGCTAAAATAGCATGCATTTCGGTGTTGTTATCGCCCTTGACGCCCAGTATATCAACCACTTCACCAATTGGACTTTTCATTGTGTGTTTCCACTCTGTGATGCGCACCATCGCTTTCTGTCCAGTTTTTCCACCATTCAGTTTGTCCAAAGGGATAAGAATATCGCTATTCAATGCTTTGTTGGCTACATTGAGAAATGCAAACTTTTCGGAAACCTCCAACTCGCCCACAAAAGTGTCTTTAACTCGTTTCAGCACTTCAACTACCTCACCTTCGGGGTCTCTGTTTTTGCGTGATGCATAGATAAATACCTTCACTTTGTCGTGTAGCATTGCAGTTCCCATCTTTTTTTCTGGGATGTAGATAGGAGCTCCTCCACCGTCTGGCACCACATAAGATTTTACCCCTTCGCGCTCCAAACGTCCTACTGCATATCCACCAATTGAGTTAAGTTTATATTTGCCTCGCGAAACTTCAACAATAATCTTCTCCTCTTTCAAATTGATGAGAATCGATCTTACCATCTCTTTTTGTCTCGGTGTCTCGACACCCAAAACACTGGAAATCTGTTTGTAATTGAAGGTTTTCTTGTGGTTTTCAGAGAATACAATTTTAATCTGTTTTGAAAGTTCGCTTTTCGGTGTTTTCTCTTTCGATTTATTGTTTTTACGCTTTGGTGCTGCCATGATTGAAGCTGTTTTGTTTTATTATTGCTTTGATTGCTCAAATATACAACAAATGAATCGAAAAAAAATAATGAAATGAAATAAATATGTCATTCAACTTAATATTGTTAGACAATTTTGCTGTTTTTGATAAAAATTGAATTTGCTTAGTTTGCGGCAATTCAAAAATGATTTATTAACTTTGTGAATCAAGAAATATATTGTTGTTTTAAAAACAGATCATTATAGGAGTATGTCTAAGTCAATAGCTTTTATCATTAATCCTCATTCGGGCAATGCGTCTAAATGGCCGATTGAAAAGCTTATTGCCGAAAATCTTGATTTCAAGCTCTACACTACGCACGAAATTGTGTTTACTGAAGCTCCGAAACATGCCAACAAACTTTCAAAAAAATTTGTAGAGCGAGGTTTTGATATTGTTGTTGCAGTGGGTGGTGATGGCACGGTCAATGAGGTTGCCAGTGCACTTATCCATACATCTACTGCATTGGGTGTAATCTCAACGGGATCGGGCAATGGCTTGGCTCGACATATGAAGATTCCACAAAACTTTGTCAAAGCAGTCAAGCTGCTCAATTTTTCAGAAGAGATTTTGATAGATTATGGTTTGGTGAATGAAGATAAACCTTTTTTCTGTACTTGTGGTACTGGCTTTGATGCCTATGTGAGCGAACTTTTTGCACAAGGAGGAAGACGCGGTAAAATAGGGTATATAGAAAAAATGCTATCTGGTTATTTGAACTACAAACGAGAACCTTACACTTTGATCAATGAAGCTGATGGGATAAACTTTTCTGGTAAGGCTTTTGTTATCACATTTGCCAACGCTTCGCAATGGGGCAACAACGCTTATATTGCTCCTAATGCAAGTGTGCAAGATGGTTTGTTAGATATCTCTGTCATTGCTGATGTGCCAATAGTTGCCATTCCTACAATTGCATTTCAGCTTTTCACCAAAACCATCAAAGAAGATCTTTTAGTAACTACGCTGAAAACCAAAAAAATATGTTTGCAGCGTGAAAGGGCAGGGGCTTTCCATTTGGATGGAGAACCAATTGTAGAAGGAGATAAAATAGAGATTAGGATAGTAGAAAATGGCTTGCGGATGATGGTAGCAAAAAGATTTTAATATTTTGCAAATACTTATTATAAAAAAAACTAACGGAATGAAAGAATTTAATGATTACATTGTTTATGAAAGACCTCAAGGGAGGGAAGTAAAGATTGTTTTTGAGATTTACCGCAATGAGATTTTGCATTATTATTTTCAGTTTAGACACAATGAAAACAGTGAGTGGCAAAAGTTGCTAAAAGGAGACGAAGGCTATTTCGACTATAGCATTACGCTTGAAAATGGTGAAGTTGAAGATCACCGCATCAAGTTTCCTACCGATTTTGAAATCAGAGATGCTTTGGATGTTATCAATAAAAAATACAATATCTTGGAAGCCTAAAAGCCAGATTGTTATTCGCTGATAAATAATCTATTGCTTGAGTAAACCGGATCGCAAGTGAGATTTACTCTTAGTTTTCTGCAACCCGCTTCATCGCCCGGCGTGGGAATGTGTGTGGAGTGCATTTCACAATCATATAGCTCTGTAAGTTTCTCCAAAGCCATTTTTGCGGCGGGATTGGTGGTGGCACTGATGGCCAAAGCTATAAGTGTTTCTTCCACATCTAAGCTCACCTGCTTGCCATTGAGAATGTCTTTTTTGAGATGTGTAACCGAGTCAATAACCATTTCGGGAAGCAACAGCATACTGTCAGGCAAGCCAGCAAGATGTTTAGTGGCATTCAAAAACATAGCTGCTGCAGAGTGGAATAGAGGTGAGCTTTTGCCCGTAACGATGGTGCCATCTTTCAATTCGATAGCGGCACCACTATAAATTCCGCCATAGCCCATCCCTTTCTTTTCGGCCTCTTCGGCTGCTTGGCGTGATGCGGCTACCACTGCTCTGTCATTTTCGCTCACGCCCACTTTATCCATAATCTCAATCGAGCGATCGACAGTAGATTTTCCAGTCAAACCCATAGCAAACTCAACCGAACTTCTGAAATAACGACGAATAATCTCTTGTGAAGCTGATTTTCTTACAATTTGATCATCAATGATGCCTTTGCTGATGCGATTCACTCCCATATCTGTAGGTGATTTGTAGATAGATTGCCTGTCTGCAATTTTCTCAATGATTCGTTTCAGCAACCTAAAAGCCTCTACATCACGGTTGTAGCTTACCGCTTCTATGCCATAAGCTTCAAGATGAAAAGGATCTATCTTGTTGAAGTCGCGAAGGTCGGCAGTGGCTGACTCATAAGCTACATTGGCTTCGTGGTTGAGGGGTAAATCCCAAACCGGAAAGGTTTCAAATTTGGCATAGCCCGATTCAATTCCATTTTTATAATCGTGATAAATATTGCTCAGACAGGTAGCGAGCTTGCCGCTGCCTGGTCCAGGCCCTGTTACTACCACAATGGGTTTTGTGGTGTGGATATAATCGTTGGCTCCATAGCCCTCGTCGCTCACGATGGTGTCGATATCGGATGGGTAGCCTTTTGTAGGATTGTGCAGATAGACTTTGATGCCTTTGAGCTCCAACTTGTTTTTAAAAACATCGGCAGCGGGTTGGTTTTTATATCGGGTAATCACCACAGAGCTAACATTGATACCAAACCATTTCATATCATCGATGCTCTTGAATGCATCCACGTCGTAGGTGATACCAAAGTCGGCACGAATTTTATTTCTCTCTAAATCACCAGCATAGACACACAAAACTACCTCTATCTTATCTTTGAGTTGTTGGAGTAATCTTATTTTTCCGTTGGGATGAAAGCCAGGCAAAACCCGAGCAGCATGATAGTCGTAGAGAATTTTTCCACCCATCTCTAAGTATAATTTATCCTTAAAATGGCTTACACGTTCGAGAATAGCCTCTGTTTGATGCTTTAAATATGCTTGGTGGTCAAAACCGATTTTTGCTGTTTCTTTCATTTTCACTGATGATATTACAGCGTACAAATATAGTGAAAATAGTTAGATAAATCAGATAATAATTTGATATTTTATCAAAAATTATACTCAATGCTATTTAGTAAATCCAATTTACCATCGTCAATCAGCTTGATTATTAATTCACCAAAAAGGGTGTTTTGCCAAGCAAACCAATCTCTTGTGTACTTTGTTGCGTCATCTTTATGAAATGATTCGTGCATAAATCCAGTTCCTGCATCGGTGTTCATCAAAGATTGAATACAGCTTTTTATCTCCTCGTCATCATCGCTCGTAAATGCTTTCATCATAATGCTCATTGGCCAAACATAGTTGTATCCGATGTGCGGCCCACCAATTCCTTCGCCAGCTTCACCTCTGAAAAAATAGGGATTGTCATCGCTCCACACAAAGTTGCGGGTGTTTTGATAAATGGGGTCATACTTGTTCACATCGCCAAGATAGGCCATTGACAGCAAGCTTGGAACATTGGAGTCGTCAGAGAGATAGTGATTGCCAAAACCATCCACTTCATAGGCATATATTTCACCATATTTTGGGTGGTCATATATGGCATACTGCCTCAATGCTTGTTCCACTTCGTTGGCCAATAGCACACATTCATTAGCCAATTCAAAATTGGAGTGTACGCTCTGCAATATTTCGCCAGCTTTGCGTAGTGAGCTAACAGCAAAGAAATTGGAAGGTACCAAAAACTGCAAAACAGTGCTGTCGTCAGATGGTCTAAATGACGATACGATAAGCCCCACAGGCTTGATGGGCGAGCCATAGCCATCATTAGATACGGTGTCGTGCTGTCTATCCGTTACGCGTAAAAACCTATAAGGCCCAAGATTCTCTTTTCGTTGCTGCTCTCTGAATGTTTGGATGGTGAGTTCAATTGATTTGATCCAATCATCTCCAAAGACAGACTCGTCATCGGTCTCTTTCCAATAGGCATAAGCCAATCGGATGGGGTAGCAGAGCGAATCAATTTCCCATTTTCTCTCATACACACCGCTACGCATCAATGTTCTGTCTGATTTCCATTGCGACTCCACATCGCCATCACTAAAAGCATTGGCATAGGGGTCAAGGATGATCAACTTTTGGTGTCGCAATATCACACCTCGAAGCATTTTTTTCAACGCCTCATCTTCGTTAGCCAAAAAAACGTATGGATAAACCTGTGCGGCAGAATCTCTCAACCACATAGCGTGAATATCGCCCGTATATACAAAAGTATCATCTTCGTCATCCAAAACACGGTAATATACAGTGGTGTCAAGTGTGTTTGGAAAGCAATTTTGAAACATCCATCTCAGATAAGGATTTTTGAGCTGTTTCTCCACTTCTGCTATCTTTTGCTCTACAGCATTCGAATAAAAAAGACGCTCTCCAAGTTCAGGGCGTTTTGACTCCAAAACGATGGCATCTGTTTGCAAAACATCTGTTTTGAGTTGTATCTCAATAAGTTCACCAGTTTTGAGTTGAGCAAATGTCGGTGTTGATAAACATAAACTTGTGATAATAACAATGAATAAGACTCTGCCGTTTTTCATATATCTTCTATTTAGTAGATTATCTAATGATTAATAAATGCTTTTCAATAAGGTTTTACGAAGATACAAAAAAACTTGAATCACTTGGCATTAAATTTTTTAATTGATTAT
>CAYFRA010000003.1:0-14648 GCA_964345395.1 uncultured Paludibacter sp.
AAACTTAGATTTTGCAGCTGCTCCAACCAACTTATCTGCCAATTCTCCATTTTTGAAGAACAAAACAGTTGGAATATTTCTAACGCCAAATTCGTTTGGAGTATCGCTATTTTCATCTACGTTTAGTTTTCCTACAATAACTTTATCCTCATACTCAACTGCCAACTCTTCGATAATTGGACCAATTAAGCGACAAGGACCACACCACTCTGCCCAAAGATCAACTACTACTGGTTTGCCAGATTCGATATACTCTTTGATGTTGCTGTCTGTAAATTCTAATGCCATTTTCTATAAATTTTAATTATAATAATTGAGTTCAAACTTTAAGCTATAACGGAACTTTTCAACAAATAGTTTATCTATATTGAAATAGACAAATTTTGTTTTTTTGCGTCTGCAAAAATAGACATAATTTTACAAAATAAAAAATCTATTTTTGTCTCTTTTCAACTTCAAATCTCAACAAGCCTTCTTCTTGAGCTTGGTTCAACCAGTTATATATCTCGGTGGTAATTTTGATTTGATGTTTTCTTGAATAAAGAGTTAGTTTTTCTGCTGTATAGATATCTACAAGATTTATAAACAAATTGACATCACCTTTCTTGCTTGATAAGTAATCCAATAGTTTTTCAAGAAGCATAGAGTCCACGTTTTGCGAATAGAGTGAAATTCGTAAACTTTTTATCTGTTTCCTTGCATCCTTGAATGGAATGATACTAATAAGCTTTAACTCTATTTCAGGCTTTTCATTATCATCACTTCTATTCCATCCGTATTGGCGTTCTTGCACTACAGCGTGCACGTAGATAAATATATCTTTTATCATATACTTGCTGTAAGTTTCATAATCTTTCCCAAATAGCGGAAACTCATAAGCCCCGTCGTAATCTTCGATAGTAATCATGCCGTATGGTTTACCATTTCTGGTAGTTCCATTTCGGAAAGCAGTAACTATTCCTCCCATTTTCAACCCTGTACCCAATGGTTTGCTCTTAAAAGAGATTGCATCGGTAGTTGTGGCGTTACATAGATGATTCAACTCAAACTTATATTCATCCATCGGATGGGCCGATAGATACATACCTATCATTTCTCGCTCGTAGTTGAGTTTGATAAGTGATGACCAGTCGTTGGTAAAAGGTATTTCTGGCTTTGATATTTCAATGGCATCATCAAGTGTTCCGAAAAGCGAGTTTTGATTAAATTGTTTATCTTCTTGGAATAAGTTACCATATTTGATTAGAGATTCTAACACGGGTTCTTCTTTGCTGTTGATAGCAAAAAACTGCTCACGTTTGATATCCTCAAAAGCATCAAAGGCTCCGGCATAAGCTAAACTTTCGATATTCTTTTTATTGCAGCTTTGCAGGTTTACCCGCTCAATAAAATCAAAAATACCAGTAAATTTACCGTTTTTATTTCTCTCCTCCACAATAGATTCTACAGCAGCTTGTCCTACATTTTTTATACCTCCAAGACCAAACCTAATATTTCCTTCTTTGTTTACAGTAAAGTTCAAATCACTCTCATTGATATCCGGCCCTAACACATGAATTTTCATTGTGCGACAATCGTCCATCAATTTACCCACCTCGCTAATATCATCTTTATTGCGTGTGAGGTTGGCTGCCATAAATTCGGCTGGATAATGTGCTTTTAGGTATGCCGTTTGGTAAGCGATTAACGAATAGCAAGTTGCGTGAGATTTATTGAAAGCGTAAGAAGCAAATTTTGCCCAATCAGACCAAATTTTCTCTAATGTACTGATCGGCCCGTAGCCATTATTCTGTGCACCTTCGATAAATTTGGCATGCAACGACTCCATTTTATCTTTCTGCTTTTTACCCATTGCTTTTCGCAACTCATCAGATTCACCTCGTGTAAAACCAGCTAAATCGCGACTCAGAAGCATGACCTGCTCTTGATAGACAGTGATACCATAGGTTTCTTCTAAGCGGTTTTTCATCACATCTAATGGATAATCTATTTGCTCCTCACCGTGTTTGCGTTTCACAAACTGAGGGATATAATCCATTGGGCCAGGCCGATAGAGAGCATTCATCGCTATTAAATCTTCAAATTGAGTTGGCTTTAACTCTTTTAGGTACTTTTGCATACCAGCAGATTCAAATTGAAATACAGCGACTGTGTTTCCCTTGCTAAACAGTTTATATGTTTTTTTATCGTTGATCGCAATTGAGTCAATATCGATATCTATACCTTTAGATTTTTTGATATTATTAAGAGCTTCTTTGATAATGGAAAGTGTTTTAAGTCCTAAAAAATCCATTTTTATCAAACCAATATCTTCAATCACCGTACCTTCAAATTGAGTGATGATTTTGTCCTCTTTCGTATCTTTATCAACTGCAGTGCTAAGGGGTACCAAATTGATCAAATCATCTGAACCGATAATCAAACCACAGGCGTGCACTCCCGTTTGTCTGACAGTACCTTCAAGCATTTCGGCATATTTTAGAGTGTTGGAGAGTGTTGGGTTTGATGAGTTGCGTGCCTCTTTCAGCTCTTCTACATACTGCACACTGGTACCAACCGTCACTTTGATGTCTTTATCATTCTCATTTTTCTTAGGAATACGATTGGGGATTAGCTTTGTTAGTCTATCCGCTTCAGATAGAGGTAATCTTTGCACACGAGCAACGTCTTTTATTGCGGACTTTGTGCCCATAGTGCCATAAGTTACAATACTTGCAACTCGCTCTTTTCCATATTTCTCGGTAACCCACTGCACAACCTCCCCTCGCCTGTCATCTTCGAAGTCAATATCAATATCGGGTAGTGATACGCGATCAGGATTTAGAAAACGTTCAAAAAGCAAATCGTATTTCAAAGGGTCAACATTGGTAATTTTAAGGCAGTAGGCCACCACAGAACCCGCAGCAGATCCACGCCCTGGTCCTACAGAAACACCCATATCACGAGCAGCTTGTATAAAGTCTTGCACAATTAAGAAATAGCCAGGATACCCCATAGTTTTCATAGTATCTAACTCAAAGTCGATACGCTCTTTTACCTCCTCGCTCAACTCATTTCCATATCTTTTCTCAGCCCCGATATAAGTTAATTTTTCGAGATAATCTGATTCTAACTTCACCCGCAACACATCGTCATAACCGCCAAGACGAGTATAATTTTCTATACCAAACTCATCAATAAGGGCTTTTTCATCAAATCTTTTGCGATAATCATCCAATATTCCAAAGTCAGTAGGTATATCAAATTTCGGCATCAATGGAGGCCCATCTAAATCATAGATTTCTACCTTACTTGCCAATTCAATGGTATTGTCGATGGCTTCAGGAATATCTTCGAATATTTGGTGCATTTCAGCCGGCGACTTCAACCACTCTTGCTTGGTATATCTCATTCGAGTAGGGTCGTCAAGATCTTTTCCGGTGCTCAGACAAATCAAGTGCTCATGTGCATCAGCGTGTTCCTCTTCTACAAAATGGACATCATTAGAAGCAATAATTTTGGTGTTGGTTTTTCGGGCCAGCTTAATCAATTCTGCATTTTGCAACTCTTGCTTTTCAAAAGTATCGGTACTGGCTCTAAGTTTATCAGTTTCATGCCTTTGAAGCTCAATGTAATAATCTTCACCAAAAACTTTTTTATGCCACATAATAGCATTCTCAGCACCTTCTAAATCGCCCACTTCTATCTTTTTATGAATTTCACCACCTAAACAAGCTGAGCTTGCTATGATGCCTTCGCTATATCGCTCCAGCAGCTCACGATCAATGCGAGGACGATAATAAAAACCTTCGATATGCCCTAATGAGACCATTCGAGAAAGATTTTGATAACCTTTTTTATTTTTAGCCAACAACACCAAGTGATAACCACTGCGATCTTCTCGATCCTCTTTCATAAATCTCGATCGCTTTGCTACGTAAACTTCACAACCAAAAATTGGTTTAAAAATATTTTTTTCTACAGCAACGATTTCATCTTGAATTTGCTTTTTCTCTGCTTCATCTACAGCATTTTCCAAGCTCTGGTTCAGCTTCTTGATTTTCTCAAAATGCTTAGCATTCTTCTTTTTACTGTAATTGTAGAACTCTTTAATGCCAAACATATTCCCGTGGTCTGTCAGTGCTAAAGCCGGCATTCCATCCGCAATAGCTTTGTCAACCAAATTTTCAATGCTCGACATCCCATCTAATACCGAATAACTGGAATGGGCATGTATATGTACAAAAGATTTCATTTTATACTATGATTTTTATTTACAACCCTCTTTTTCTTAGTTTATAAAAGTACTATATTTTTTACTCTTTATAAAATCATTTTTATAAAACGAATTGTTAATGCAACAACTTTAATACTGAATACCAAATACTTACTTTGTTGATAAGTTTATTTTTTTATTTATATCATCGGCCTATGACGTGAGTATTATTAAAAGTTTAATTATATTTGCAAGATATTAATTCAATCCTTATTAAGTTATGAGAAAATTATCTTTATTGATATTAGCAGCCATTCTATTGTCGGCTTGTGATTATATTCCTAAATTGACAAAAAAGAGCGAGGATAGTTTTGTGGACACGGTTTACAATGTAACTCCTGTTGATACGCTACAACTAACTTTAGAAGCATTAAAAAACAAACCAATCATCAGAGGTTATCAACAAAAAAATGAGTTGAATGTAGATACACTATACTATGCTGGTTTCTCTATCTCTGAATATGACTTAGAGCAGTATCACTTTGTAAATGAAAATAATGAAAAATTTGTGTTTGATAGGAATGACACCAAATGGAAATTGATAAAAAAATCTGATTATCCCACTACTGTCAATAAGGGCTTGGTTCCAAACCCGGAGTTATTAGCTTCAAAATTGCTGATTGTTTGGAGGGAGTTGGTTTTATTGAAGGAGGCACACAACCAAGAAGCTTACATTGATGAAAATCTAAAAGAGATTGTGTTTATCAAATTGGCAATTACAGAAAATGTAGCTGAAAATGAGGACAGTGATAACCCAAATGAAGCTAAGAAATAGACTGTTTTGAACAAAACTCCTGTAGATGAATAATAAAACATCTTAAAATCTGATGTTGCACTTAGGAGGCTACTGCCGATGTCTATTTTTGCAATAAAACCGAATTGTATGTTAAAAATGCAATAATAAATAGAAATAATTGAGCATATTATTTTACTTCTACATCAAATAGCTTAATTTTGCTGTCAAAATGACAAATCATAAAAAGCCATGGAAAAAATTGATAAATTAGATCGACAAATTTTAGGTATTATTTCTCAAAATGCACGTATGCCCTTTAAAGATGTAGCTGACCAGTGTGGAGTATCACGAGCTGCCATTCATCAGAGAGTACAACGATTAGTTGATTTGGGGGTAATAACAGGTTCAGGTTATTCGGTAAATCCAAAAAAATTAGGGTTTCAACTTTGTGTTTATATTGGGATTACTTTGGAGAGAGCATCCATGTACAAAGATGTAGTGGAAGCTCTGGAGCAGATTCCTGAAGTTGTAGAATCTCATTATACTTTGGGTTCATACACAATACTGATCAAAATGTATGCAATGAATGATGAGCACTTGATGGAATTGCTAAACAGGAAAATTCAAGAAATACCAGGTGTTGGTACAACAGAAACTCTCACATCTCTTGATCAAAGAATAAAGAGAATGATACCTATAGATTAATAAAGGAGATAATATAACTATTTTAAAAACTTAGAAAACATATGTGTCGAGCACAAAAATATGCTCGATAAGAGATTTTATGAAAACAGTATTAAGTGGTATTAGACCAACAGGCAATTTACATATAGGTAATTATTTTGGCGCTTTACGCAATTTTATCGAGATGCAGCATGAGTATAATTGCTACTTCTTTATAGCAGATTATCACTCTTTGACTACTCACCCAACACCTGCCGACCTCCAAAAAAACATAAAGAGCGTATTAGCTCAATATTTAGCTGCTGGATTGGATCCAGAAAAAGCTACTTTGTATATACAAAGTGATGTGCCTGAGGTGGTTGAATTGTACTTATACCTCAATATGAATGCCTACGTTGGAGAATTGGAGCGAAGTGCATCATTTAAAGATAAAATCAGACAGCAACCACAAAATGTAAATGCGGGATTGTTAACTTACCCAACCCTGATGGCAGCTGATATTTTGATACATCGTGCCGACTTTGTTCCTGTTGGCAAAGATCAAGAACAGCATTTAGAAATGACACGTACATTTGGTAATCGCTTTAACAGGATGTATGGCGTAGAATATTTTCCTGAGCCACAAGCTTTTAACTTTGGCAAAGAGCTGATTAAAATACCAGGGTTGAATGGCTCTGGAAAAATGGGTAAATCTGAAGGTGAAGATAGCACAATATTCTTGACAGACACACCTGAAGCAATATTGAAAAAGATGAAGAAAGCAGTAACCGACTCAGGACCAACCGAACCAAATTCACCTGTGAGTGAGCCCGTTGCAAATCTTTTTCAACTAATGAGCGTCGTGTCTAAACCCGAAACACTTGAGTTTTTCAAAGAGAGCTACAACAATTGCACAATCCGATATGGAGATTTGAAAAAGCAACTTGCTGAAGACATGACAATATTTGTAAATCCATTCAGAGAAAAAATTGATGAAGTATTGGCTGATGAGAAATACATCAATGAAGTTGCCGAGATGGGTAAAGAAAAAGCGATGATTAGTGCAAGAAAAACTATCAATGATATTCGACAAATAATTGGTTTTAGAAAGTATTATTGATACAAGACTTACAAAAAATATTTTTCCATTGAATAAAAAGAATAAATTTCGATAATGAAATTTATTCTTTTTTATTTTAAGCTTTATTACAGTGAAATATCAAGTTTATAGAAGTAAAAATTAAATATAATTTGTAACTTTGCAAATTGAGAAATTACACTCTACTAAGATGGCAAAAAAACGAATTAAAAAGGCTTTAATCTCTGTTTTCGATAAAGAGAATCTGGATCAAATACTTAGAATATTGGATTCAGAAGGTGTTGAATTTTTATCAACAGGAGGAACCAAATTGCATATTGAATCCTTAGGTTATTCTTGTGAGGCTGTCGAGGATTTGATTTCGTTTCCATCTATTTTAGGTGGCAGGGTAAAAACATTGCACCCTAAGATTTTTGGGGGGATATTAGCCAGACGCAATTTTACCCCCGATTTGGAACAGCTTGAAGATCACGATATTCCAGAAATAGATTTAGTTATTGTAGATTTGTATCCTTTTGAAGACACCTTAGCATCTGGAGCTCAAGAGGCTGATATTATTGAAAAAATAGATATTGGCGGTATTTCCCTGATTCGTGCAGCAGCAAAAAACTATAACGATGTCGTAATTGTAGCTTCCAAAAAACAATATGAGCCATTTATTGAGTTGATAGAACAAAATGGTGTAGAAACAACTTTGGAAGAGAGAAAGTGGTTTGCCAAGGAGGCTTTTGGAGTTTCTTCGCACTATGACGCTGCCATTTTCAATTATTTTGATGGAGGAAAAGAGAGCGGTTTTAGATATAGTATAAACGACGCAAAAATACTCCGATATGGAGAAAACCCACATCAGAACGCACTCTTTTATGGCTCATTCGAAGAGATGTTTGAGCAGCTTCACGGCAAAGAGATATCTTACAACAACTTATTAGATATTGATGCTGCGGTAAATCTTATCAACGATTTTGAAGATATTACCTTTGCAATACTCAAACACAATAACGCTTGTGGATTGGCATCGCGATCCAAATTGAGAGATGCTTGGGATGCTGCATTAGAAGCAGATCCATTGTCTGCTTTTGGAGGCGTGCTCATCACCAACGCAGTGGTCGATAAAGAGACTGCCATTGAGATTGATAAAATATTCTTTGAAGTAATTGTTGCACCAGATTACGACTTAGATGCCTTAGAGGTGTTGACAAAAAAGAAAAACAGAATTATTTTAATTCTGAAACATGCGGAAATATCTAAAAAACAGTTTAGAACTGTGCTTAATGGAGTTTTGATGCAAGATAGAGATACAGCTGTAGACACAGAAAACATTTTTAACGTTGTAACAGATTTGAAGCCGAGTGAAAGAGAAGTTGAAGATATGGTTTTTGCTCAAAAAATTGTGAAACACTCCAAATCAAATGCAATTGTTCTGGTGAAAGACAGACAGCTTTTAGCAAGCGGAATAGGGCAAACTTCACGCGTTGATGCACTGAAGCAGGCGATTATAAAAGCAAAATCTTTTGACTTTGACTTGCAGGGTGCGGTTATGGGATCAGATGCATTTTTCCCTTTTCCTGACAGTGTTGAAATTGCAACTGAAGCGGGGATAACAGCCATAGCACAACCTGGCGGCTCTATCAAAGATGCAGATAGCATCGCTGTTTGCAATGATAAAGGAGTAAGTATGGTTATTACAGGTGTTAGACACTTTAAACATTAATAGATTATTAAAATTTGAAATAATATAAAAGTATAAATAGATTGATATGGGATTATTTTCTTTTACACAAGAAATAGCAATGGACCTTGGCACAGCCAACACCATTATCTTGCACAATGACAAGGTGGTAGTGAATGAACCATCGGTAGTTGCTTTGGATAGACGAACAGACAAACTTATAGCGATAGGACATCAAGCAAGATTGATGCAAGGCAAAGAAAATGAGGGAATTAGAACAGTTCGCCCACTGAGAGATGGCGTAATTGCTGACTTCCATGCTTGCGAAATGATGATGCGTGGTTTGATAAAAAAAATACCAAGCAAAAACAGACTTTTTTCACCAACCTTAAAGATGGTTATTTGCATCCCATCTGGTAGCACAGAGGTTGAGATACGTGCAGTCAGAGATTCAGCAGAGCACGCTGGAGCCAGAGAAACTTATATGATTTTCGAACCGATGGCGGCAGCTATTGGTATCGGTATAGATGTAAGTGCTCCAAATGGCTGTATGATTGTGGATATAGGTGGAGGTACAACAGAGATTGCTGTGATTTCACTTGGAGGTATCGTATCAAACAAGTCGATACGAATTGCTGGTGATGATTTGACATCTGATATTATGGAGTATATGGGTAGAATGCACAATATCAAAGTAGGTGAACGCACTGCCGAACAAATTAAAATCCAAGTTGGTTCAGCTTTAACTGATTTAGAAGATGCACCAGAAGATTTCGTGGTTCACGGACCGAATAGAATGACAGCATTACCGATGGAAGTGCCTGTTTCATATCAAGAAGTAGCTCATTGTTTAGAGAAATCTGTTGCAAAAATCGAAATAGCTATCTTAAGTGCCTTAGAACAAACCCCCCCCGAGTTATATGCCGATATTGTAAAAGAGGGTATTTATTTAGCAGGTGGTGGAGCTCAATTGAGAGGCTTGGACAAGAGACTATCTGATAAATTAGGTATCAAATTTCATGTAGCTGAAGAGCCACTTCATGCTGTTGCACGGGGTACTGCTATTGCTTTGAAAAATGTAGAAAAATATCCATTTCTTCTTCGTTAATTATTATTGAATTATATTTCTTAAACTTTACAATAAAAAATCCTCTATTTCACCAAGCAAGTGGCTTAGAGGATTCTATTTAGTTTGAAAAACCTATTAGACTTTCTCGCTCGATATAGCATTGTGTTTCTTTTTATTTTTTTAGAAACCATTGCTATAACTATGGTAATTCGGAATAGCAGTTACCAAAGAAGCATTTTTTTGTCTTCTATCAATTTGGTATCAGGCAAAATACTGGAAACATCAGGCAAAATGGTTGAGTTTTTCAAGCTCTCCGAAACAAACAAAAATCTCAATATTGAAAACACACAGTTGATAAATCGAGTAACAGAACTGGAAAATCAACTTTCGACTTTAACGGACACAATTAAACCCAAAGGACAACGATTGATTAGTTTTACTTCGCCCGAAAAAGAACATACCTACATTCCCGCTAAAGTAATACGCATATCTATCAATCAAAATCAAAATTTCATTACATTAAACAAAGGGGCAAAAGATGGGATAAAAGAGGATATGGGTGTGGTATCAGACCAAGGTTTAGTGGGTATTGTTGAGAAAGTATCTACACACTTTTCTAAAGTAATTCCTGTAATTAATCCTAAACTGACCATTATTGCTAAATTCAAAAAAAACAATCATTTTGGGTCGATGCTATGGGATGGTGAAGATTATAAATACACAAAGCTAAATGATATAGCTCGACACATCAAGTTTAGTCTTGGTGACACTATCGTTACTGGTGGTTTCAAAACATTCCCTGAAGGTGTTATAATTGGTACTGTTGATAACTTTGAATTGAGAGATAGTGAATCCTATTACAACATTGATGTGAAATTAGGTGTAGATTTCAAATCACTTACTTATGTAAAAGTGATAGATTACAAAAACTACAATGAGCAAAAAGAGTTAGAAGAAGAGTAAAATCAGCAGATATATGCATATTGTCATTCAAAATATTATCCGTTTTATCCTATTGGTACTACTTCAAGTTTTACTGTTAGATAATATCCAATTTATGGGATATATTGTGCCGATGGTTTATATTCTATTTATATTGCTGCTGCCCCTAAGCTCTCCACGTTGGCTAACTTTGTTGTTGGCTTTTGCTATGGGCTTGATTATTGACTCATTTAACAACACACCCGGTATGCACACCTCAGCTGTTGTTCTTATGGCTTTTTTGCGTGACCCTATACTTCAACTTTTTGTTTCTTATGATGAAGTGACAAAGATGACACCTTCTTTTACAACTTTGGGATTTTCAACTTTTTCAAAATATCTGATTATATTAGTTGTTGTTCATCACATTTCTCTCTTTATTATAGATGCTTTTTCGTTTTATAATATTTCAATTCTGGTTCCTAAGCTTATTATCAGTATATTTGTAAACTTGGTATTAATATTTACAATTAGCAGTTTTAGTTTTCTTAAAAAATAGATGAATGACTATTTGAAAAATAGGAGCTATGTCATCGCAACAATATTTATTGTAGTGATACTTATTTATATCTTACGGCTATTTTCATTACAGATTTTAGAAGATAAATATAAAAGAGGGGCTGAAAGCAATGCTTTTTTGAATAAAACTATATACCCTATCAGAGGTCTTATATACGACAGAAATGACTCGTTGTTGGTTTACAATAAGTTTGTTTATGACATAAACTTTATTCACCGTGAAATTAATGATTTAGACACCATCTCTTTTTGCAAAGATTTAGGTATAGATGTTGAGTACTTCAAAGACAAAATGAGTGAAGCTAAAAGTAAAATTGGATATTCTTCATTCCGTCCACAAGTTTTGTTGTCACAGTTAGAAATGGAGCAAGTGGCTACCATTCAACAATCGATGTATAAATATGCTGGATTTTATGTTCAAACAAGAATACAGCGGGAGTATAGATATGATGCAGGGGGGCATGTTTTAGGTAGTTTTGGTGAGATTACTCAAAATATGATTGATAAGGATGATTATTATGTACCGGGCGATTATGTGGGTAGAGATGGGATTGAATATACTTACGAAAAAGACCTTAGAGGGGTTAAAGGGGTTGAAGTGTTATTGAGAGATGCCCGTGGAATGATTCAGGGGAGTTATGCTAATGGCTCACATGACAAAGATCCGATAGCTGGTAGAGATTTGAAAACAACGATTGATATTCGTTTGCAAACTTTGGGTGAGGAGTTACTAAAAGGCAAAGTGGGAAGCGTGGTGGCAATAGAGCCTTCAACTGGCGAAATTTTGGCTATGGTTTCTAATCCAAGCTATTCGCCATCATTGTTAGTTGGAAAATCAAGAGCGTCAAATTATGGTACCTTGCTCAACGACCCACTTAAACCACTTTATAATCGTGCAACACAAGCTACTTATTCTCCTGGATCAACGTTCAAGATGTTTCAGGCGGCAGTAGGACTACATTTAGGGGGTATCACAGCTAACACCAGATTTTATTGCAACGGAACAGCCTCTTCGCCTATACGCTGTACTCATTATCATGGTTCATCTATTACACTACTCAATGCCATTGAACAATCTTGTAATCCATATTTTTGGCAAACATTTCGATCTACAGTAGAAATAGATGGATATGGCGATGATCATATTAAGTATAAAAAATCATACGATGAGTGGCGTGAGGCTATGATGAGTTTTGGTTTTGGCAACAGATTTACAGATGGTGATATTTATCAACAAAGTGCCGGATTAATACCGTCAGTAGAGTATTACGATAAGTTTCATGGTGCTACTGGTTGGCGGGCACTGACAATCAGATCTTTATCAATTGGTCAAGGTGAAATTTTAGTAACACCCTTGCAATTGGCTAATGCAACTGCCGTAATAGCTAATAAAGGATACTACATTGCCCCACATCTCAATAAAGCTGACTCAATGTTAACTCATAGACATGAAACAGGAATAAAGAAAGAATACTTTGACATTATAGATGAAGGTATGTGGCGTGTAAATGAATTTGGAACAGGGCGTAGATGGAAAATTCCAAATTTGGTGAGCTGTGGAAAAACAGGAACAGTTGAAAACAATAGAGGAAAAGATCATGCTTTCTATATTGGTTACGCACCGCGTGAAAATCCCCAAATTGTCATTGCTTGTGTCATTGAAAATGCTGGTTTTGGAGCAACTTGGGCTGCACCTGTAGCCAGTCTGATGATGGAATACTACATCAAAGGAAAGATTGATGATTCAAGATTATATATTAAAGAAAATTATTCAAGATCGGTAACAAACCCAAATGCAAAACAATACAAAGATTAAATTTTCAGTAGATAAATGGGTGCTCCTTATCTATTTGATTTTAGTTATATTTGGTTGGCTAAATATTTATGCTGCCAGCTACAACTTTGAAGATGTTAGCTTTTTTGATTTCAATAATCGAGCGGGCAAACAGTTTGTTTGGGCTCTAACAGCATTTGGGATAGCTGGAATTGTATTGTTATTGGATTCCCGATTTTTCAATTATTTTGCATACTTTTTTTATGCATTAGTAATTATATTACTTGTTGCTACTGTTTTTTTAGCCACTGAAATCAAAGGCTCTAAATCTTGGCTTACATTTGGGCCTATTAGCTTTCAACCTGCTGAATTGGCTAAAACAGCTACGGCTTTAGTTGTAGCAAAATATATGAGCTCCTACAATTTCAAACTCAAATCTTTTCGAGATTATATTCCTGTTTTACTTTTTGTACTCGTTCCATTTATCATCATCATTTTTCAGAAAGAAACAGGAGGAGCCTTGGTCCTGCTATCATTTGTTTTGGTTTTATATCGCGAAGGAATGAGTGGTTTGATACTTCTGTTGGGTTCATTTGCTGTTTTAATTTTCATAGTTGCCATCAAATATAGCGAAACACTAATCGTACAAAACAACCCTTCGAGTGTGGGTATGGTAGTAGCAATGGCAATTATTCTATTTGCTCAGATTGCATATGTGTTTTTTTATGACAAACGAAAAAAGGAGGCTCTTTATCTTTTTTTATCAATTTTGGTTGTGGCTTTGATATCATACATAATCAACTTATTTACGCTTGTCAATTTTGAATATGTAGCAATAGGTACATCAATAGCTACAGCTTTATTTTGGATTATTATTTCTCGTATAAAAAGAGCAAAAAAACTTTTATTTTTATCATTTTTGACATTAGGTTTTGTAGCTTTTACTTTCTCAGCCGATTATATATTTGAGGACGTATTAGAAAATCATCAACGAGTGCGGATTAAAGTGCTATTGGGAATGGAACAAGACTTGAAAGGAGGCGGTTACAATGTCAATCAATCAAAAATAGCAATTGGAGCAGGAGGATTAATGGGCAAAGGCTATTTGAATGGAACTCAAACTAAACTAAAATATGTGCCAGAACAAGATACCGATTTTATTTTTTGCACCGTAGGTGAAGAGTGGGGATTTGTAGGTTCTACAGTTTTAATTTCTCTATATCTAATTTTGCTATTGCGAATAATAATCTTGGCTGAAAAGCAAAAGTACGATTTTAGCAGGATATATGGATATGGCGTAGCTAGTATTCTGTTTTTTCATATTATGGTAAATATTGGCATGGTCATTGGATTGATGCCCGTGATTGGTATTCCGCTACCTTTTCTAAGCTACGGAGGCTCTTCCCTATGGAGCTTTACCTTGTTGTTGTTTATTTTCCTGCGTTTAGATGCTACAAGGATGAGATATTGATACATCCTCTTTTTCTCTTAAAAACAATTACTAATTCTATTTGTTAATAACACAGATAATCATAGTGGCACGATGTTTGATAACATCAAGGGTAGTATATTCAAAAAATTAAACAATAAAAAAAATGAAGACAATAAAAAAAGTTACGCTATTAATGTTAGCGTTGTTTATTTCAGTAGGTGTATCAAATGCACAAGTAGGTATTCAAGCAGGATATAGTATGTCTAAACCAGCTGGCTCAAATGTCAGCTTAAATGGTTTTCACGCCGGTTTAACTGCCGATTTAGCAATTCAAGGTCCAATTGGGTTAGAGTACGGATTACTTTACAATTATTTAACAACAAGCAAAAATTATATGGGTTTGGTTGATGCGACAACTACTGCACATAGGATTGATGTACCGTTTAGAGTT
>CAYFRA010000003.1:14748-26288 GCA_964345395.1 uncultured Paludibacter sp.
GGGTTTGGTTGATGCGACAACTACTGCACATAGGATTGATGTACCGTTTAGAGTTTCTGCTGGTTTTCCCTTAGCAAACAACATTAATTTATCTCTATTTGCTGGCCCAAACTTCAATTTTGGGATATCACAAGTATCAGTCGCTAAAACGGGACTTGGAAACTTGACTAGTGAAAATATCTATTCAAAGAAATATAATGATGGCAAACTTTACTCACCATTCGATTTACAAATAGGTGGTGGTGCTGGTTTAGATTTTGGCAATATTGGACTTCGCGTAAGCTACGACTTGGGTTTACTTGATAGAGATAACTCAAACTCAGAGTGGAAAAACGATGATTTCAAAGTAGGTATTGTTTACTCTTTCTAAAACAGAAAATATTGAATTTTAGTTATTATATAAACTAAAAATTATTGAAAAATGAGAACGTTGAAAAAAGTTTCGCTACTTGTAGTAGCTCTATTATTTACATTTGGGATTTCAAACGCACAAGTAGGCATTCAAGCTGGTGTTGGTACTTCAAAAACAAGCACATTTGACAAGGCTGTTAAAGGTTTCCACGTAGGACCAACTTACAATATGACTATTCAGGGTCCTGTAAGTTTGGAGTATGCATTGCTATATAATTATCTTGTAACAAATGATGATTATGCAAGTATTACAGAGTCAAATATTACTGCACACAGATTAGATGTTCCTTTCAGAGTTAATGCTGGTTTCCCATTAGGAAGCAGTGTTAAACTTTACATCTTTGCTGGCCCTAATTTCAACTTTGGATTGAAAGAGTCAAGAAAAGGTGGTTATTGGGGGGGTAGCGGACAGCACGATAATATTTATGACATCAAAGAAGCTAATGGAAAACATCTATATTCAAGATTTGACTTACAAATTGGTGGTGGTGCAGGACTTGAGTTTGGAAAAGTGGGTTTGAGAGCAAGCTATGATTTAGGTCTATTAGACAGAGATAATCGCGATAGCTATGAGTGGAAAAATGATGATTTGAAATTAAGCCTTACTGTAAAATTCTAATTGAATTTTAGTTTATAAAAAAACAAGGGTTAGAAGTTTTGAACTTTTAACCCTTGTTTTTTATATGATTTCACCACTTCCTATACATATTTCAGAACTGGCATCATATATAACTCCAAATTGCCCAGCAGCAATGCCTTGTAGTTTACTCTCTGACAGCACTTTGTAGCCAAGCTTTGTTTTCTGAATAGTACCTTTCGTAAATTCGGGAGTATGCCTTATTTTGAAGGTAATCTCAATTGGTTCACTTATATTTTCCCAAGGATCATCAGTAATAAAATTAAAATCTTTTAACTCAAATATCTTACCATATTGTGTTTCTACATTATAACCCTTTGAAGCGTAAATTATATTTGCCGAAATATCTTTTTTCACCACATACCAAGGGCCACCAGAAATACCTAAACCCTTACGTTGTCCTACTGTATGAAACCAATAAGCTTTATGTTCGCCTATTATTTTACCTGTTTCATATTCTACTACCGGACCAGGTTTATCACCCAAATATCGGCGAATAAAATCATTGTAATTTACTTTGCCCAAAAAACAGATACCTTGACTATCTTGGCGTGTGGCGGTTGGCAGTTTAACTTTTTCGGCCAACTCCCTTACCTCCTCTTTCATCAAATTCCCAATAGGAAAAATCAGTTTTGAAACCTGCAAAGAGTTTATTTGTGCTAAAAAATCAGTTTGGTCTTTAACGGGGTCTTTGGCTGTTCCTAAATACGTTTTTCCGTTTTTCTCAACGGTTGTTGCGTAATGACCCGTTGCTATTTTGTCAAAATCTTTTCCGAAACGCTCATTAAAAACTCCAAATTTAATCAGCTTATTGCACATCACATCAGGGTTTGGAGTTAAACCCAATTTCACTTTCTCAATAGTATAAGCCACTACATTATCCCAATAATCTTGGTGCAAATCAACAATCTTCAGCTCGCAATTATATTTGTTGGCAATATAGCTTGCCATTTCAATATCCTCTTCGGTGCTACAATCAAGCAACTCATCATTCTCATCGCCTATTTTGATATAAAAAAGAGTGGGTTTAAACCCCTCTTCTACAAGCTGATGAACAACCAAAGAGCTATCTACCCCACCTGATATCAAAACTGCTATTTTGGTATCTTTATTCATATTAAGCATATTTATTTCAAATGAAATTAGACAAAGAAAGGATTTTCTCTTGTTTTGAAAAAATCCTTTCGTATAAAAATTTAAATTGAGCTATTTTTTTGCTACAATTTTTCTAAAAAGATTTTTCATATTCACTTTTTCATCAATAATAGCGTTTAATTCACTAATTTTTACACGCTCTTGCTCCATACTATCTCTGTGTCGTATCGTTACTGTGTCATCATCGGCAGTTTGATGATCAACCGTTATGCAAAATGGAGTACCAATTGCATCTTGACGACGATAACGTTTTCCGATACTATCTTTTTCGTCGTAAGCACATTTGAAACTAAATTTTAGTTCGTCCATAATCTCACGTGCTTTCTCAGGTAAACCATCTTTTCTAAGCAAAGGCAAAATAGCAACTTTTACAGGGCTTAATATTGGAGGGAGTTTCAAAACAACACGGCTATCGCCACCTTCTAACACCTCTTCTTCATAAGAACCGCTAAGTATAGAAAGGAACATACGGTCAACACCTATGGAAGTTTCGACTACATAGGGGACGTAGGATTCGTTTAATTCGGGATCAAAGTATTTGATGTTCTTTCCAGAAAATTTCTCATGTTGCGACAAGTCAAAGTCTGTGCGTGAGTGAATACCTTCAACTTCTTTAAATCCAAATGGCATCTCAAACTCAATATCAGTTGCAGCGTTGGCGTAGTGAGCTAACTTATCGTGATCGTGGAAACGATATTTATCATTGCCTAATCCCAAAGCTTGATGCCAACGGAGTCTAAATTCCTTCCAGTGTTCATACCATTTCATCTCATCGCCCGGACGAACAAAAAACTGCATCTCCATTTGCTCAAACTCTCGCATACGGAAAATAAACTGACGTGCTACAATCTCATTGCGAAAAGCCTTTCCAATTTGTGCAATTCCAAAGGGGATTCTCATTCGCCCAGTTTTCTGTACATTCAGATAGTTTACAAATATTCCTTGAGCCGTTTCGGGGCGAAGATACACTTTCATTGAAGCATCAGCAGAAGCTCCCATTTCAGTTGAAAACATCAAATTGAATTGGCGAACATCAGTCCAGTTACGAGTTCCGCTAATAGGACAAGCTATTTCGTAATCTTCAATAATTGCCTTCAATTCAGCAAAATTCTCTTCGTTTAATGCTTTTACAAATCGTGCATGTATCTCATCTCTAACAGTCTGATTCTCTACAACTCGTGCGTTTGTTTGGCGATACATTGTTTCGTCAAATGATTCACCAAAGCGTTTTGCCGCCTTCTCTATCTCTTTATTGATTTTATCATCATATTTGGCAAGCAGTTCCTCAATCAACACATCTGCACGATAGCGTTTTTTACTATCCTTATTGTCAATCAAAGGATCATTAAACGCATCTACGTGTCCAGACGCTTTCCAAATAGTTGGATGCATAAAAATGGCTGAATCAATTCCGACAATATTTTCATTGAGCAGAACCATGCTATCCCACCAATATTTCTTCAAATTATTTTTTAATTCAACTCCATTTTGCCCATAATCATAAACAGCACCAAGACCATCATAAATTTCACTTGACGGAAATACAAAACCATACTCTTTGGAATGAGCAATTATTTTTTTAAAAACATCACTTTGTGAAGCCATAATTTATTTAAGTAAAAACCCACATTTAAATGGGTAAATTAATAATTAACAAGTTCAAAAGCAATTATGAATAGATAAATACAATTCATAATGCATTTTAGAAAAGTAGTGCAAAGATACAAAATATTATTGATTTATAGTGATTTAGAAAGTGTGTGAACGTTTTTTTTCAGGAATTAATAAAAAAAGGGGCGACACTATCGTCGCCCCTTAAACCAATTGATTATAACCCCATATCAATTAGTTTTCCCATAAATCTTGTTCAATATTCATCAGTTCAGTTTCAATGCGTTTTTGCTCAGCTTTAAGTACATTTTCATCAACCGAATATTCCAAGAGCATACGGCTATACATATTGCTATCGCCCAATAAATAGCTTGAATAAAGTTTTTGAGAGAAAAAATCATCGAATGTCATTTTCTGACTATTGTTGCCGTCTGGTATTATCAAGTGCTTCATTAAGAAAGGTCTTAGCTCGTCGAATGAGAACCAACAAAGCACCGAATTTCTGAAATAAGCCATTGAGTCATTGCTCACCATATTATCTGGGTGTAGTGCATACATTGGTGCAATGGCTATAATTTTAGAGTAAAGTCTTGACGTATGGGTGTCAAAAAATATAACTTCTTGAATTAAAAACTTTAGTTGATTCCGAACATAACGCATATATTGATCAGGGTTGATACTGCGTTCTTCGGTAATTGGATCAACTTGAATTAAGTTGTTATCCATAATCTCATCATAAGCAAATATACGTGACAGCTCGTCACCATTAAGCAAATTATCAAACTCTGGTTTGATGTCGCGCGGATTTCGAGCATATACATTGATTCCACCTACAACTGCATTGAGCATCACCCTGAAAAGGCTTTGATGCTGGTTGGATGGGCGAGTTGGAAAATAGAGTTGAAAGTTTTGCTTATCGCGCATATCAATTACCCTATACACCACTCTCGACCAAGTGATATCTTCAGCGCGGTGCTTAATCACAGCGATAGTATCTGCCAATGCATCTAACTCTGTAGTGTGCAAGTTAATATTGCCGATATCATCAAAGAATGATTGGTACGTCTCTTGGGCTTTTATGTTATTTCCAATAAAAAATAGTCCCAAAAAACTTATTATTAAGATCTGTTTTTTCATTTTTATTTTATTTTTTCTGAAATCAATATAAAATGAATATTGTTTAAATTTCTACTTGAATTACACCTAAGCTTCTTTGTTTCCCGTCGGGTCCCACTGCTTGTATGTTTTTAAATGTAACAATGTCTCCCCCTTCAAGCTGGTCTATATCAGTTTTATGTCTCGAAGTTAATTGCCCGCTATTGCTGGTCGAAGCACCAAAAATTGAGAGTTGTAGGAAAGAGGTAACATCAAATTTTGCTTCTACTAAGGCGTCTTCACCATAACTTGCAACAATTCGTGCTGATTGGAGCTGTCGTTTCGAAATACGCCCTTCTCGAATAATGCGTGGCACACCGCCTGCATCTGTATATTGCAAATATGCAATGGGGTCAGGGAGATATCTTACTCTGAAAACACTGCTTCCCATTGCTTGTTCTCTCCCTTCTACAAGTGCTGATACAATGATTGTTATTTCGTTATCGCGAGTAGCTCGAACTAAAAAGTTACCATCTGAGACTTTCTTCGCTGTGCCGCCATCTACTTTGACATGAACATTTTCGGCAGCAATACCTGGTACAGATACACTAAACCGATTGTCTATTCCTAAATAAACAACATTCAAGTCTTCGTTTGAGATGGTTGCTGTGGGTTTTCCAACTGTATATTCTTCAGTAAATGGATAGGATAGCGTACCCCCATTATTGTCGGGCATACGAATTACTCCTGAATATTTGAAGGTACCGGTTTGTGATGCTACAAACTCATATCGACCAAACTTATTATCCCCGGCAATAGGAATGCGAGTGTTATTTACAAAATATTCATATTGGCGTGTAGAGTCTGTTGCTGCTAAAATAATATCGGCACTATATTTTCCACCTTGAATAATATAACGTGAATTGGGAACAACAAACGCTTTAACTTGATTGACACGAAAGTCATCAAAGTCAGTTCTTGATTTGAGATATTGAACAGCTTCAGCTTCGGCAGAACGTATGTCTGCTTGATATTTAGTGAGCATCGTTATCGTAGCCGATACAGGCATTGATTCAAACAGGCGGGTTTCCCATGATGATCCACCTGTGGAGAACATGGTGTCATACATATCAGCTTTTGACGGGTTTATTTGTTTTAAAAACTCACGATATTCATCCATGTTTTTTCTTAGTATCGCTCCGTTTCGCTTTGTCAAAGCATATTCTCCTGCTGCATCTATATTTTCGCGTGAGATGATTTTTACAGCATTTTTATCTGCTTTTTTGCCATCTGCAATTTTAAGAATTTCATATTTAAATTCTTTGATATATTCATAAAATTCATCCGATTTTTGTTTGACAACATTAGCTTGATCGAGCCACTCTTTCACTTTCGATTCATTTTTTTCGTACATAAATTGAAAGTCGTCATAAAGAGCAGCATTTCGCTTGTCGGATGATGAGATAGATTCTCGAAGTCCTCCATCCACCATTGAAAATCCATCAAGTATTTCGCTCGATACATTCAATGCCAACATAGCAGTAAGAACGAGGTACATCATACCAATCATTCGTTGCCGCGGGGTTTCTGGACAGTTTTTTGCTCCACTCATAACTTTATCTTGGTTTTCTTCTGTTTTTTGATGAAGAAAAAGTGATTTTTAAATTTTAATTGAAAAAAATTAGCTTAATGCATTTAGCATATTGCCATAAATATTGTTCAAATCCTCTACTTGACGCGTAAGTTTACGCGTAGCATCATGATAGCGTTGACTCTCAATTTGAGATATATTGGCAGCTTCTTTCATTTTGCCCATATCGTTTGCAAAACTATCGATTTGTTCAGAGGCTCTCCGTATCGCTTCAGCTTGCTGATTCAGCCTTTCAGTCTGTTCGTTTAGGTGTTTAAGCTGAATTTCATAAATAGAATTGATGCTTGATATGCTACTATTCACTGTCCCTATTTTTTCAGAATAATTTTGTGTGCTATTTACCACTTGACCCATCTCTGAATTGACATTTTCATAAGCTTCAGCTAATATTCTTGCTGTATTATTCAGTTTTTCTTGGGATTCAGCAAAGTTACCTGCAACATTTGAAGCCGATTCTATTTTTTCAGCAAAGTCATTTGCTGCTAAAGCTACATTAGCTAATTTTTGAAGATTTTCAGCTGTTATGCTCAGGTTTTTTATCCCTTCACTCAAGCTTACAACATCCTCTTCACTTAGTGCATTTGGCAATTGGATACTCCCGCCACCAACTTGGGTTTCAGTCCTTTCAGATGGTGTATATTCACCAACATCCGCAGCATGAGGATAAGAAGCTCCGCCTCCGCCACCACCTATATATACAACGCCGCCACCACCGCCAACGATACCGCCACCACCGCCGACTCCACTGCCACTTGCATGTGTTTGAGGTGAGTCAGATGACGTTTCGCTAAGCTCACTTCCTTGATTTTGCATCGGAGGAAAAAAAGCAGTTTGCACACCACCAGCTACCGCACTTGATATTGAAGTAGCATCTAATCTATCATCGGTTTCAGCTTTGAAGTTGAAAATTCTGCTCCAATCAAACTCTCTGTATGGCTTGTCAAATATCCCCAATGCAAAAATTAGAGATTCAACACTCATACCGATACCAAGCATATAATTTCCGAGTGGCAAATGTAAAATTTTGAACATAGCACCCATAATTACAATAGATGCACCTAAGCTATAAGCGGCAGAAACAATGCGGCGACCAGTATAAGAGTTCCACCATTTATAAAATTTGCTGTTTGGCTTATTTAGTTTCATATTAATGTTTGAATATAATGTCTTTTTCTTTTAATGTGCTAATAATGTAGATAAACTATTATTCACCGGTATAAAATCTAACACATCTAAATCCGATATATGGACGACTTTCGTCTTGATATTGATAAGTTTTTACACCACATTGCAAATAGTATGCGACATCTTTCCAAGAGCCACCTTTTACTACTTTACGCTTCAATATTTGAGGATCTTCATTTTTTGCATTGTACTGATAAGTTGGATTAATTTCTGAAAGAATTGCATTGCTTGATGGGTTGTAGGTGCTTGATGTCCATTCAGCAACATTACCTGCC
The DNA here is from genome assembly GCA_964345395.1 of uncultured Paludibacter sp. GTDB lineage: Bacteria > Bacteroidota > Bacteroidia > Bacteroidales > Paludibacteraceae > UPXZ01. Next base: position 22,769 of record CAYFRA010000003.1, read on the forward strand.
ATATCATATAATCCATAATTATTGGGTGGAAATGATGCCACCTTCATAGTTGCAGAACCATTGTCATCAGCAAATCCAGCTCTTGATGGTTTGAAATTTGCTAAATAACAACCTTTCGAATCGCGAACGTATTCTCCACCCCAAGGATAAAGTGCTAATTCTCGTCCACCACGAGCCGCATATTCCCATTCAGCTTCAGTTGGCAAACGGTACTCTTCACCTTGCACCAAATCTGTTCCGTAATACAGTTTTGTTCTCCAATTGGTAAACGCAACAGCTTGTTCCCAAGTAACTCCAACAACAGGATATTGAGCAAAAGCTCCGTGTGAAAAATATGTTTTCATTTTTGGATCGTTGTAAGTATATTGAAAATCAGACATCCAGGCAGTTGTATCAGGATACACATTGACAATCTTCGATTGGAAAAAATCATTTCTCGAACGCAGTTGTCGGTTGATTGTAATATTTTGCACTATTCCATTATCATCAATAAACCCACTGTCAATTCTGACTTGAGCATTTTCGGGGTATTTTCCTGTTTGAAGATTTATTTTATTGGCTGGCAGAGATGCTTGTTGATAGTCATACCAGCGATATTTATATCTTAGTTTACTTGGGTCTAACTCTTTTTTCCCGTCAAGCGTCATCTCATCTGGATAATACAAGTCATTAAGAATATCTTGAATCTCCTCATCTTTCGAGTTCCAAGGTATTTTTGATTTCCAATTGATTAAAGCATCTTCGGGAGTAGCTTCATCAAAGTCTCCTTTTAGAGGTTTGCGATACTCATCACGTCCATTCACAATAAGCATCCTGAGTGCTATCGAATCGCGAACATAATTGATGAATTGGTGATATTGATCATTTGTAATCTCTGTTTCATCCATCCAAAAAGAGTTTAATGTTACTTTTCTGGGCTGCTCTGGCACATCGCCAAATATAGAGATCTCATTTGCTCCCATCATAAAAGATCCACCTTTAATATAAACCATTCCATAAGGGTTTGCATCACGAAAAGAGCCCTTATTCCCTACTCCAACTAATTCGCCCATTGGCTTATTACAAGCTGTGAGTAGCAGGATTATTGATAATGTTGATAATAGTTTTTTCATAACCAATTGATAGTATAAACTTCATAATTGTAATTACAGATTCTACATCTGTCAGACTGCTTGAAACGAACAGTTCATCTTAATAACTGATTTTTTACAATATTCTTATACTTTTATATCTGTTTTTGTTATTATTTGTATCGAAAAGAAAATTATACGAGATAAATACTTCATGCGAACCACTACTTGCTCGTATCATTTTGCTTGTAGGCAAATCATAAGCATAACCTAAGCTCAACCCATTCATTAGCTGAGTTCCTACAAAAACAATTGCTGAATCAAGTATACGATATGAAAGCCCTCCCCAAAGCTTTTTATCATACTCAATTCTACTTGAAATATCTGCCTGAAAACTTAAAAAATCTGTTTTTATCAAGCTATTTGATCTTAACAACCATTTAGGGTCACCCAGCACTTGATCATATCCGCCCACTGCATAAAGAACATTTCGGATATTAAATTCTGTTTTATCATCATTTAATAAAATTTTTGGCGTATTCAAGTGCAGATATGAGATTCCAAGATGCAGCTTTGCAGGGATAGAGTAAAAAACTGCAGCTGAGAAATCAGCATTCATACCCACATCATCTACAGTAGGGATAGCAGTATCGCCCAAGAAATCGTGAAATTCAGAATTTATATCGACATTCTTTATACTATCTGCGATGAAACCAACGCTTACAAACCCAATATCAGCCCCAATACTTGCTACTCCTTTTCCTACTTTTCTTTTATATGCATATTGAAAATGAGCAGATTGATTAGAAAAAGCACCAATTCTATCGTTCAAAAATTTGATACCCACTCCGTGACTAAGTATCTCGCTATGTTCAAAAGGAGCATTGACATTAAAATAGGTAGTTTGTGGTGCACCAGGCATTCCAACCCATTGTATTCGATGTTGCCCTACAATATTAATCATCCCGTCTTCCCCGATTGAAGCAGCATTAAAAGAGGCTGGATTAAACATATATTGGCTCAATTGTGCTTCAAATTGTGAGTATATAGACAATGATACGATTAAGTGAAACACAAAAATAAGAGATAGCCTCAGAAAAGCTTTTCTTTTCTTAAACACACTTTGAATACTATATTTTACTATTCTCATTTTTGAATAACATCTTTTGTTATGAATCAATAAAAATGAACCAAACAGGTTTAGCTATAACGTGATTTACTTGTGTAAATTTGGTTTTTGCCATTTTTTTTGAAACGTTTCAGACAAATCTACATAATAAACTATTAGAAAAGGTAAAAATTGTATTTAACAATAAATTGAAAGCAAACCTATCTATTTATGTGTCAAATTAAATAGGTTATTAAACAAAGAAATTGTATTTTTGCATACTTTTGTAATAATCAACACAAAAGATACGTTTAAAGGTGTATATTAACCACATTGGTAAAAAAGATTTTTCAATAATTTCTTAAATTATAATCACAAAAATATGAAGAAAAAGATACGCAACTTGTATTTTGCTTTTATTTTGATTTTCTTTTTGGCTTCGTGTTCGAACGCTAAAAAGATTCCTTATCTACAAGAAGAAACATATAAATATACAATTCAAGATGAAGATATAATCATTTATGATGCAAGGATTTTACCCAACGACCTACTAACCATAACCGTTAATGCAACAGACCGAGAAGCTGGTATTGCATTTAATCTGCTCTATCCGACAGCAAGTATAACCGGTGGAAGCACAATTGGACCTCAAGCTTTACAAAAATATTTAGTTGACAATGATGGCTATATAAACTTTCCTACAGTGGGCAAACTGTATGTTAAAAACTTAACACGTAGAGAAGCAGAAAGCTTGGTATTAGAAAAAATCAGTTCGAACTTCAAAGAAATGCCCATTGTTATTGTAAGTTTTGCAGATTATAAAGTTTCAGTAGTCGGCGAGGTTGGGCATCCAGGCACTTTTAGAGTAGAAAACGAAAAAGTAAATATCTTTCAAGCCCTTTCTTTAGCTGGTGATATGACCATATGGGGCAAAAGAGAGAATGTGAAAATAATCAGAGAACACGGAAATGGTAAAAAAGAAATTATTCAAATAAATCTGAATGACCCCAATATCATCCATACGCCCAACTACTATCTACAACAAAACGACGTGGTTTATGTTGAACCAAACAAGGTTAAAGCTAAAAATTCTGAAATAGGCACAATGACAACTTTGTTTGTTTCGAGTGTCTCTATTGTTATTTCAATATCAAACCTAATATTAAATATCTTAAAATAATAAGATAATTTTGCTGTTACTTTTACATAAAAAAAACAAAATAATATAGGATAAAATGATTGATAATAATAGCGTTGAGCAAAACTTAAACCAACTGAATCATATAAAAAAAAACAATGACGAACTAAACTTAGAGGAAGTTATTGCACCATATTTGAGTAG
>CAYFRA010000003.1:26388-43936 GCA_964345395.1 uncultured Paludibacter sp.
AAAAAAACAATGACGAACTAAACTTAGAGGAAGTTATTGCACCATATTTGAGTAGATGGAAATGGTTCCTCTATTCAATAATCATTGTTTTATTTCTTGTATTTGTCTATTTCTATTATGCGAAAAAAACATATCAAGTAGAACAGACCATCGTGTTGAAGGAGCAGAATGACGGTGCCAAATATAATACACCTGCATTTATTAGTGGATTAGACTTGGCTGGTTCTATCAATAGCATTGAAAATGAGATTGAGATAATCCGTTCTAATTCATTGATTAAGCAAACCGTCAATTTACTAAACATGCACACCACCTACAGCATAGAGGATGGTTTTCTACGTAGCAAATTACTGTATAAGACATCTCCTGTAGAAGTGAGTCTGAACCCAGATAATTTAGAAAACTTACAGCGTCCCTTAGAATTAATTGTGGAACTTCAAGATGAAAATAAAGTTAAAGTTTCTTATGAAGAAGATGGTAAGAATATTGCGAAAGAAATCAATAGTTTTCCTGTATTATTGAAGCTACCACAAGGGAATCTTACTGTAACACTCAATAAAAATGTACCATTTGACACCAAAATGGGTCCAATAAAAATTGTTATAAATAATCCGATAAAAACTTCAAATTCAATACGTAGTAGGCTTTCTATCAATCCTACAAACAAAAGCACAACCGTATTGAAAATGCAATACAAAACAAATCAACCAAATCAGGGAGAGGATTTTCTTACAACTTTAATTAATGTATATAATCAAGAATCAATAGCCGATAAAAAAAGAGAAGAATTAAACACGAAAGATTTTATAGACGAACGAATAGCAATCATTGACCAAGAATTGGGAGTTGCTGAGCGTTCAGTCGAGCAGTTTAAAAAATCACAAGGATTGACAGATTTGCATACAGACTTGCAAATATCTATGCAAAAAGGGAGTCAATATGAACAAAAATTAGTAGAAGTATCGACTCAGTTAAATTTAGTAGAATATCTTGAGGCTTATATCCATAGTAGCGAAAATCGTAACAAGTTAATACCTGCCAATGTAGGTGTGAATGACCCATCACTCATAGCAACAGTGAGCGAGTATAATAAACTTATTTTAGAGAGAGAAAGACTTTTGCGTAGTAACACTGAAAGCAACCCAGTGGTTAAAAATATAGATGTGCAGATTGACAACATGCGTGATGCTGTTATTACTGCAATTCTAAGTTCTAAACAAGGATTTAGTATTGCTAAGAGAGATGCACAAAATCAAGTAAATTACTACCGAGCACAAACTGGTTTAGCACCTACACAAGAAAGGCAATACTCAGAATTTGATCGTGAGAAACAAATTAAAAACGCTTTGTTTTTGATGTTGTTACAAAAACGCGAAGAGAATGCGTTATCGCTTGCAATATCGGCTAATAGTGCGAAAATATTGGATAAAGCTTACCGAGGTTCACCTGTTGCACCTAAGAAAATGATCATCTTGTTAGCTGCACTTATGTTGGCCTTCCTGCTTCCTATAGCATTAATATACATCAGAAGCTTAGTGCACCATAGTATTGAAAGTCGATCTGATATTGAAAAAGTATCTAAGGTAAATTTATTAGCTGAAATTCCAGTATCAGAAACGGGTAATATTGCTGTTCACGAAAATGAAAATAAGATATCTGATGAGGCTTTCAGAATGCTTAGAACAAGTTTACTTTTTATGTTAGGGAAAGAAGAAAAAGTCGTATTATTTACTTCGACCGAACCAAAAGAAGGAAAAACTTTTGTTTCTATCAACTCTGCAATAAGTATGGCGCTGCTTGGCAAAAAGGTTGTTTTATTAGGGATGGATTTACGCCTTCCTAAAATGGCAGAGTATTTAGACATCCGAACAGATGCTGGTATTTCTGAATATCTATCAGGTTATGTAGTGAATATCGATGATATAATCCAAGATTCAAAAATACATAAAAATCTTTCAGTGATAGCTTCAGGATCAGTTCCACCAAATCCTTCGGAACTTATCGCTAAAAAAGAATTGGATACAATGATCGAACACCTGAAACAAAAATTTGATTATATATACATTGACTCAGCACCTGTAAGCCGTGTTACAGACACAATTGTGGCTGGTAGGGTTGTAGATGTAACTGTATTTGTGACACGTGCCAATTATACACATAAGAATAGTTTACTCTTAGCAAATGAGCTTAGTGAAACCAAACTATTACCTAAGATGGGCTTGGTTGTAAATGATGTAACCAACTACAATTTTGGATATGGCAGATTTGGTTACGGGTATGGATATGGCTACGGATATGGATATGACAAAAACAAAAAGAACCTACGACTACTTAGAAAGTCAAAAAAGAGCTAAAAAAAAAGGGATGTTCAAAATAAACATCCCTTTTTTTATAATTTCATCTTGCGTATAGTCCTATTTTGAAGCTGAAATAGATACTTTACGGAATTCTTTTAACAGTTTTTCAAGTTCTAACGAAGCTTTGCGTGCACGAGCACCTGCTGCTTTATTACCCTTTTCTACTTGTTGAGCAGCATTGTCTTGGAATGCATCAATAAGCTCATTAATTTTTACTACTAATTCGTTCATAATTTTTTTTGAATATGATTAATGGTTTGAAATAAATTTTTCCTTTTACAAAAATACAATCTTTTATCGTTATTACAAGTAATTTGTATGTTTTTATTCAATTTAATCAAACAAATCAAAAAATTATCCTTATTTGAGTCGTTTTACATACAAAAAAGCATACTTAACTTATTCAAAACTCTTTACAGATAATTTGATTGAATTTACTCTTTGAAAAGTATCTATAATACATTGAAGATTATTTTTGAAAACAGATTCTTTTAAAATTGAGCAAATGTTTGTAATTATTTATAACTTTGTATTCTTCATATCTACGTTAAAAAATAAATAATGATGAAATTATTTTTATATATTTTATTAGCTTCTCAAATAATGTTATCATCTTGCACTAAGATTGTGAATAAAAACAACGACACTGAAAAAAAAGTCAATGAGCAAGCCAAAATAGATATACCCATATTTTCGGCAGACAGTGCTTACAACTTTATACAGCAGCAAGTAGATTTTGGGGCAAGAGTACCAAATAGCGAAGCACACAAAGCTTGCGGAATATATTTAGAAAATAAATTAACTGAATATGGAGCTAAGGTAATTATCCAGGAGGCTGATTTGATTGCATTCGATGGCACAGTTTTGAAGTCAAAAAACATCATAGCAAGCTACCAACCCGAGTCAAAAGATAGAATTATCTTATTTGCTCATTGGGATACGAGACCTTGGGCTGATCACGATGCTGAAATAAACAAGCGTCGAGAACCAGTTTTAGGTGCTAATGATGGCGCAAGTGGAGTAGGGGTATTGTTAGAAATTGCTCGTATATTCAACGAACAATTACCTGCTATTGGGGTTGATATTATTTTGTTTGATGCAGAAGATTACGGTGCCCCAGAAGATTTAAGCTCTTACGAAACAAATGATTCTTGGTGTTTAGGAAGTCAGTATTGGAGCAAAAACAAGCACAAACCTGGCTATAGAGCAAGATATGGTATCTTATTAGATATGGTTGGAGGTAAAAATGCTCAGTTCTATCGCGAACAAATTTCTGATTATTTTGCAAAATCTTTGGTTGATAAAGTATGGAAAAAAGCGAGTGAATTGGGTTTTGAGTATTATTTTGTGAATAAGCAAGGTGGTTCGATAACAGACGATCATTTATATGTCAATAAAATAGCCAAAATTCCTTCCATTGATATCATTCAATATGATCCTAATAGTGAAAGTGGTTTTGGACATTTCTGGCATACTACAAATGACACAATGGAAAATATTGATAAAAACACATTACATGCCGTTGGCACAACACTTCTACATATTATATTCAATGAAAAATAAAGAGTATTCCACAAAAAGATATATATTAGATAATGGCATCTTATTGCTATGTAATTTTATATGGATATAAGCGTTTTAAAGTAAAGTGAATCTTTTTAATAAATCAAACTATTTTATAAAGAGAAAAAATGAGAAAAATATTGGTAGTCCTGTTGATTGTGTCGTCAATAGCAAAATCACAAGTAGTATATGAAGGGAAATCAAACCTAATCTATTCATTACCTCAAACTGAATTGGTCATACATGTTACTTCTGAATTGGTAACAGAAATACCGGGTAAATTTTATCAATATTCCGAAAGATACTTAGCCGCATCAGAGGTAATTACTGTCGAAAAACAGTATTATCGAATAAAATCAATTCATTTTGAGACACGAACTGTACCTGATCCCAAACGAACATTTAATATTTCTCCTTCAAAAAAATCTGTAACCAACAACATTACTGTCAATGAAGCGGGATTACTTTGTGGGGTAAATGTTCAACCAACAAGCAACTATAGTTCTAAAGGAGTAATGCAGTCTTTGGAAAAAGAAAACATCTCCCAGACCATTATGCCTATTGGTGAGGATGTGCTTCAGGCGGGTTCGGTGATGAAAATGGCCGAAGGAGTAGCCAAGCAGATATATCGTCTCCGCGAAAATCGAGAAGACATACTGTCAGGTGATGTTGATTATACTCCATCCGATGCAGTTTCGCTAAGAGCTATGCTTGAAGAGATTTCAAATCAGGAAAAAGCACTTACCGAATTATTTGTTGGCATAACTAATACAAAGCTAATAGATCAGACTCTAATTTTCAAACCTACAGGGGCTCTGAATCATCAAGTTTTATTCAGATACTCCAGCTTATCAGGAGTTATTGACCACAACGATTTGAGTGGAGATCCATATTTCATAAATGTTTCGTACACTCCTATCGAATTGGTAAAAGCTGATAAAAAACAGAAAACAGCAAAAGAGACATTGTATTCGGTTGTCCCGGTTTTGGCCAATATCGAAATAAATGATTTTAATGACAAACAACTATATCAACAAAATATCTCAATCCCTCAGTTGGGTGTATTGATGCCTATTCCCATTGAAACAATGGATAAGTATAGCAAAGCTTATGTTAGCCCTGAAAATGGCAGATTACTTTCGATAGAACAAGTTAAAAAATAAATCCCAAAAGTAGAGTTGTAGCAAATTGTTACAACTCTTTTTCTATCTTAATTCTTTATTTTAGGCGGGCTTATACCTCTGGATTTATTTATTCGGATTTATAAAACTATTACACCTTTACATTGGAATATAAATCCATTTTCGCGCATTAGAAATTATCTTTTTGTTTAATGATAAAATTGACAATTGCAACGAAAAAAAACAAGTATAAAAGCCATTAAATGTTTAATTGTTGATCCGCAGCTGTGTTGATAATTTATTTAAAAACTTTATCTTTCCTTGACTCACAAAAACACCTAATACTACTATCCCTATCCCACTCCATTGCAATAAAGAAAGTTTATCTTTAAAAATTATCCAAGAGAATAAGGCTGTAAACACAGGTATCAAGTTTGTAAATACCTGCGATTTTGTTAGTCCTATTTTTCTTACTACTGTCGAAAAAAGCACAAAAGCCATTACTGATGCAAAAATTGTAAGTAATAACAAAGCCTGCAATGCTTCTCTGTAGATGATAATATCTGTGTATTTTGAAAAATCTACCAACAAAGCGGTAGGTATGAAGAAGAGCAATCCAAATAGGTTTTGATATAAAACAATATTGATGGCAGAATATTTCATTGGTATCTTCCTAAGAATCAAACCATATACCACTGCCGAAAACACTGCTAAAAAGAGTAAAAACACCCCAGTTAAAGATGTAGTATCGTTTTTACTTCCAGTTTGTACAATCAGATAGACTCCATATAAAGAGATAAATATCCCAACAATATTGATAATTGTAAACTTTTCACGGAGAAAGAAAAACGCTGCAAAAGGTGCAAATATTGGTATAGTAGCGATAATCACAGATGCTGTTGTTGCTTTTACCAAAGTAAGTCCATGTGTTTCACCAATGTAGTAAAGAAATGGTTCGAAAAAAGCCAAAAGCAAGAAATATTTGATATCTTTTTTATCAATCTGAATTAAATTTTTACGGAACAACTGAAAACCAATCAACAGGATGGATGCTAAAATTAACCGCAACGTAACCAAAGTGATAGGCGGAAAGCTAAGCAGAGCCACTCTCGTCCAAATAAACGAGAATGCCCAACAAACCATAGCAATAATAGCTAATAAATAAATTCTATTTCCAGTTTTGACTTTTTCCATAAAATCGCAACAAAATTAATAAAAAAATCTCCCATTAGCCATTTACTAATGGGAGATTTATAATAAGTTATTATCAAATTAGTAGTTTACTTATCCAACAGGAACTATTGAAACTACCGAACGATTATTTTTTTTACGTCTGAACTCTACCGTTCCATCAACCAATGCGTATAGCGTGTGGTCTTTACCAATACCCATATTATCACCAGGATAGTGTTGTGTGCCTCTTTGGCGTATAATGATATTACCTGCCTTGGCATACTGACCACCAAAAATTTTTACCCCAAGTCTTTTACTTGCTGATTCACGACCGTTACGTGAACTACCTTGACCTTTCTTATGTGCCATTTTCTTTTAATTTTAATCGGGTTATGCTACAATCTCTTTAACTGTTAATTCTGTGAAATCTTGACGATGACCGTTGCGTTTACGGTAACCTTTGCGACGTTTTTTATGAAAAACAATCACTTTATCACCTCTCACATGAGATACAACTTCACAAACCACTTTTGCGCCTTCCACGATGGGTGCACCTACTGATACTACCCCATTGTTGTCAACCAACAATACTTTGTCAAACTCAACAGTTGATCCTGTTTCTGATTCATTCATTCTGTGGACATACAATTTCTTTCCTTGCTCTACTTTGAATTGTTGTCCCAAAATCTCTACAATTGCGTACATTTTATACTTTTGTATTTAATAATTAATCGGTGAGGTGGATAAAACACAATAGTTTATCACTTGAAATCTTACCTCATTGCGAATTGAGGGTGCAAATATAGTGCTTATTTTTTAAACACACAACTAATCTCTTGCTAAAATTCTGATTTTTAGTCGTATCGCTTTATAAAAACTCTTTTTTTGATGATAACTCAAAAAAACGTAATTGAAGTTATTTAGCTTTATTTACCAATGCAAAATTTGGAAAATATAGATCCTAAAACTTCATCCGTTGATATGGTGCCGGTTATTTCACCAAGATGGTGCATGCAAGATCGGATATCTTGACTGAGAAAGTCGCTCGAAACATTGGAAGCAAGCCCATCAATCACACGTTCGATATCTGTTTTGGCAAGCATCAGTGCTTCATAGTGGCGTAGGTTATTAATAATTACATCATCTGTTCCGACACTTTTCATCCCTGAAGCTTCGATAAGTGCATTTTTCAACTTATCTGTATTTATTTTTTTCTTAGCCGAAATATAGATTCGCTCTCCTTCAAAACGATTAAACAACTCCTCAATCACCTCATGTTCATCATCTTGTAGCTTATCAATTTTATTGAAAACCAAAATCACTTTCTTATCTTCTGACCTTTGTGCTATTCGCTCTGTCAGCCATTCGATGTGTTCTGTAACTTTGGTAGTATCAACCAACCAAAGCACAATGTGCGATTGCTCAATTTTTTGGTAAGTGCGTTCAATACCAATATTCTCTATCTCATCGATAGTTTTTCGTATTCCGGCGGTATCTATAAAGCGAAAAGTAATGCCTTCAATATTTACGGTATCTTCAATGCTATCGCGAGTAGTGCCATGTATATTAGACACAATGGCTCGTTCTTCGTTGAGTAAATAATTGAGCAGAGTAGATTTTCCTACATTGGTTTCACCTACAAGAGCCACAGGAATACCATTCTTGAGCACATTTCCAGTTTTGAATGAATCAGTCAGAGCACTAATTTTAGCAAGTATCTCTTCGGCTAATAACTTCAACTGGGTTCTATCAGCAAATTCAACATCTTCTTCTGAGAAGTCCAACTCCAATTCAATCAATGAGACAAAGTGTAATAGTTTTTCACGTAAAATTTTCAATTCATTTGAAAAACCACCTCGCATCTGATTCAGTGCCATTCGATGTGAAGATGCAGTAGTTGAAGCAATAAGATCAGCTACTGCTTCAGCTTGCGACAGGTCCATTTTACCATTGCTGAAAGCACGCATTGAAAACTCTCCAGCCTGTGCAAGTTTAGCACCAGCATGAATCAACAGTCGTAAAATTTTTTCTTGAATATAAACCGATCCGTGACAAGAAATTTCAACTACATCTTCTCCTGTGAAAGAGTGAGGGTTACGAAAAACAGTTAGCAACACCTCATCTACCACTTGCTCTTTTCGATCAATGATATGCCCAAAGTGAACGGTATAGCCAGATTGGTCAATTAATTTTTCAGACTGATTCTTCAGTCGAACAATTTTATCGACAATCTGCAACGACTCACTCCCAGACACGCGAATCACCGCAATACCACCCACCCCCGGCGCAGTAGAAATAGCACAAATTGTAGTTGTTATTCCCATCAACTTATTATTGAATTTAAATTTTAGATCCTATCTAAAACAGTTACAATCAGGTTTTTGATATACTCGCTATAATCGGTATTAGCCGCTTCAACACGTCTGTTAGCAATAATACAGCAGACTGTCATTGCTTTGTGTCCCATCAAATTTGCTAATCCTGCTATGGCTGAGCTTTCCATCTCGTAGTTTGTAATTTTATAATCTCCATAGCAGAAATTTTCAATTTTATTGTTCAGCTCTGGATCAGCCAATGGCAAACGTAAGCGTCTTCCTTGCGGTCCATAAAATCCATTGGCAGAGATAGTAACACCTCGTATCATATCATCCTGCCCAATCTTTTCAACCAAACTAACATCACTATCCACTACATAAGGAGCGGCAAATTGAGGATTCCAGCCCAATTGTTCTTTCAAACTTTCTTCAAAATCCAAGTCACTCACCTCGTCACGATTGGCGTAAAAATTCAAGACTCCGTCAAATCCTATAGATTTTTCTGATATAAGAAAACTTCCTAATGGAATGTCGGGTTGCATACCTCCAGAAGTACCTATTCTAACAAAATTGAGCTGTCTGAATGTAGGTTTGTTGGTGCGTGTTTCAAAGTCAATATTGGCCAAAGCATCCAATTCATTTACCACAATATCGATATTATCTGTACCAATTCCAGTTGATATTACTGTTATTCGTTTTCCTTTGTAAGAACCTGTGATGGTGTTGAACTCTCGACTTGACACTGAAAATTCTTGGCTATCAAAATATGATGCTACCAAAGCAACTCTGCCTGGGTCGCCCACTAAAATGATATTGTCTGCTATTTGTTCGGGTCGTAAATGAAGATGAAAAATAGAATTGTCTTCATTTATTATCAGTTCAGATGGTGGATAATGTATCATAATATTTCCTTTCTATTAATTTACTATTGCTATATCAGACTACAAATATAACTATTTTATCTTATACAATCTCTTTTTCATATTAAGAACTTGATTATATGATATTAAAAAATTGATTAACTTTGTGGTTTCAACTTTTTTAATAAATATAGATCTATTATGATAACGAATATCTTTGGCTATGCAGCAATGACACTTTTGGTAGTTTCATTTTTGCCTAAAAAACTTAAAATGGTTAGAATTATTAACCTAATAGCCTGTTTGCTTTTTGTGGTATATGGTACGATGCTTGCTGCTTGGCCCATAGTTATATCAAACGTAGCGGTAAGTTTAGTTCAGGCTTACCATCTGTTTATTGCTAAGAAGGAACCGACAACCAACTAATTTTTGGTAAGAAGAAAAATATTAAAGAGGATAGCTCTACCCATTGAGCTATCCTCTTTCCTTCACAATACTATACCTTGAGATCTAAACCAAATCATTATTCAAATCTAATGAAAGAAATAGTGAATAATTGGTTTTTTATTTTTCATAAAATTACATCTTAATTATCTACCTCTACCACCACCTGCACTTCCACGAGAGCTTGTGCCGCTGCTGCGTGAAGGAGAAGATGATCGACTTGATGAGCTTCCAACACTGCTACTTCTGCTTGGTGCACTTCCTACACTACTACTTCTACTTGGTGCGCTGCTGCGTGATGTTGACACCGAAGAGCTACCTGACGATCTGCTTGGTGTGCTTCCAACGCTACTGCTACTACTTCTTGATGGAGTAGTAACACGAGGAGTACTCGTTGATGTGCCGGTAGAACGGCTTGGAGAAGTTCCTACAGAGCTACCTCCGCGATTAATAGTATTGCCGCTTTGCCCATTTACTGCTGATCTATTTGGAGTAGCTGTAGATGAACTACTATTAGTTCTTACGCCACTTTGATTGCGAACTCCGCTGCCAGTAGCACTTGACTGCCCACCTCTTTGCACACTTGAGTTGTTATTTCTAACATTGCTCCATTGTTCTGCATTTCTTACCGAACCTGTTGTTGTTCTGGGTGTTGTGTTAACTTGATTTTGTCTAACACCTGTGTTTGCATTGTTGCTTCTTACAGTACCTTGTTGGGTAGTGCGATTATTATTGATAACATCAGCATTTCTTACATTTCCTTGAGTGCGATTGGTAGTTGTATTATTATTTCTAATAGCACTTTCTTGTCCGCGATTTACGGTTGCGTTACCTCTGTTTACAGTACCACTTCTTGCACCGCTCATTATTTGTCTATCCAAGTCTCTTCTATTTGAAACAGTTGCACTTCTTGATGTTGAAGAGCTGTTATTTCTATTTACAAAAGAGGAGTTGGGGTTGGCTCTTTGATAATCATTTCTGCTGACACTGCTTCTCATTTGATTGTAGCTATTGCTGCGAACTTTATTCGTATAATTATAAGTGTTTTTATATTTATTGCAATAGATATTGATATTGTTTACATATACATGCGTATGTATTGGGTGCCAATAACTCCAATAACTTGGATAATATCCCCAATAATATGGAGAGTACCAACGGTAATATCTTGGGCCCCAAAAGAAAGAGAATATCACTGGAGTTCTTACATATACTGGTTCAACAATATAGTAGGGACCATAAATATATGGATCACCAATAATTTGAACAGTATATTTGTTGCTTCTTTTTTCAACAACAATTGAGGCAACATCTTGAAACATATCATATCCAACAACAGCCTGAATGACAACTAAATGAGTATTCCCTTGTTTGGTTTCAACTACTCGAAGATAATCAACTTGTCCATCGTGGTTCAAGTCAAGATTATTAATACCTAAGCTATAATCATTAAGTCTTCTTTCAAACTCTTCTAAATTATTAGATTCGGCAAAAACATTTGCCACAGCTCTTAAATCCAAATTGTAACTAATATCATCATTGAAAGCTTCAACAGTAACATTATTTGATCTATAACTATTTGAATTTGCATAAGAGTAAACATCGTAGTTGCTTACTTGTGCTTGCATTACGCCTGTCATACTTATCAAAATCAAAGCTACGAATGATAAGATGTAGTAAATTCTTGTTTTCATAGTTCTATATTTTTTTGTGTGTTAATACTGATTTAATTCTCACTTCAAAGATGATACTCAAATTCATCTTCGCTCATATAAAATCAATTAGCGTGCCAAAGTAAAAAATAGGTGATACGGTACATCAATTTAAACATCATTAATAGTTCTATTCTTTTTATTCCTTATGTATTCATAAATCTTATTAATAGAGCAAATTGTCAAAAACTTATTGTTTATGCTTCTGTTTTGTTATTAAATGTGTTAAACTTGTAAAAACTATGTAAATTAGAGAAATTTTTCTTTATACGTTTTTGTTACTAAGATTTTTAATGCTATTTTTGCACCCGATTTTTGATTTAGAAAAGATATAAACCATTTTAATATTTATCACATGGCAAATTTAGATTTAAGCAAATATGGTATTGTTGGAACAACTGAAATTATCCACAATCCATCTTACGAACAACTGTTTGAAGAAGAGACAAAACCAGGTTTGGAAGGCTTTGAAAAAGGTCAAGTTAGTGAGCTTGGTGCTGTCAATGTAATGACTGGTATCTATACAGGACGTTCACCAAAAGACAAATTTTTTATTATGGACGATGTTTCACGCGACTCTATTTGGTGGACTTCAGACGAATACAAAAATGATAATAAACCTCTTCCACAATCAACTTGGGATGAGTTGAAAACAATTACAACCAAACAATTGTCAAACAAACGTCTTTTTGTTGTTGATACTTTTTGTGGCACCAATGATAATACGCGTCAAAAGTTCCGCTTCATAATGGAGGTTGCTTGGCAAGCTCATTTTGTGAAAAACATGTTTATTCGCCCTACGGAAGAGGAGTTAGCTACTTACGGTGAGCCTGATTTTGTTATTCTAAATGCTTCTAAAACAGATGCTGGAGAAAACTGGAAAGAATTGGGATTGAACTCTTCTACTTATACTGTATTTAACTTAACAGAAAAAATGCAGCTGATTGGTGGTAGCTGGTATGGTGGTGAGATGAAAAAAGGTATGTTCTCATACATGAACTACTTGATGCCTCTTCGTGGTATCGCTTCTATGCACTGCTCTGCAAACACCGATTTGAATGGTGAAAACACAGCGGTATTCTTTGGTCTCTCAGGAACTGGTAAAACTACATTATCTACTGATCCAAAACGTCTTTTGATTGGTGATGATGAGCACGGTTGGGATGATGATGGTGTATTCAACTATGAAGGTGGTTGCTATGCAAAAGTTATCAATTTGGATAAAGATTCAGAGCCAGATATCTACAACGCTATCAAAAAAGATGCTCTTCTTGAAAACGTAACAGTTGACGAGAGTGGTAAAATTGATTTTGATGATAATTCAGTAACAGAAAACACACGTGTTTCTTACCCTATTTATCACATCGACAATATTGTTAAGCCAAAATCAAAAGGGCCAGCTGCAAAACAGGTTATTTTCCTTTCTGCTGATGCATTTGGTGTGTTGCCTCCAGTATCTATTTTGACTCCTGAGCAAACTAAATATTATTTCCTTTCAGGATTTACTGCAAAATTAGCGGGTACAGAGCGTGGCATCACTGAGCCAACGCCTACTTTCTCTGCTTGTTTTGGTGCTGCTTTCTTATCATTGCATCCTACCAAATATGCCGAGGAACTTGTAAAACGTATGGAAGCTGAGGGCGCTAAAGCATACTTAGTAAACACAGGTTGGAATGGAACAGGCAAACGTATCTCTATCAAAGATACACGTGGCATAATCGATTCAATTCTTGATGGCTCTATTGACAAAGCTCCTACAAAATCGATTCCTTACTTCAACTTTGAAGTGCCTACAGAATTGAATGGTGTTGATACCAATATCCTCGACCCACGCGACACTTACGCTGATGCTACGCAATGGGATACCAAAGCAAAAGATTTAGCTGATCGTTTCATCAAAAACTTCAATAAGTTTACTGGCAACGAAGCGGGTAAAGCATTGGTTGATTTTGGTCCAAAACTATAATTATTAAGTTTTATTTTAATCATAAAAAAAGGTTCTCAAAATTGAGAACCTTTTTTATTTTTTTATATTTCGCAAAAAAACTTATCGCATTGGTCTTGCCATTGGATGTTTTCATCTTCAAATAGCAAATCAGCTTCAGTAGGTCCCCAACTGTTGCTTTTATAATGATAAAGTGGTATCTTTTTATCGGTTTCCCAAGCTTTCAGAATAGGATCAACAAACTTCCAACTTGCATTTACGGCGTCAGCACGAGCATAAAGCGTTGCATCTCCGCCCATACAATCTAAAAGCAGGCGCTCATAGGCTTCAGGTATTTTTGATTCCAACAAATCGGAGTAGTGAAAGTCCATATTAACATGTTGCACCTTATATCCACCACCGGGTATTTTCATACCAAAATCAATCGCAATACCAGCATCTGGATGGATACGCAAAATAATCATATTGGTATGTTCCTCATTTGTTCGCTCTTTGAATAGCTGCAAAGGAGCTGGTTTTAGATGAATAACAACCTCTGTAACACGTACGGGAAGATTTTTTCCTGTTCGGATATAAAATGGAACATCCGACCATCGCCAATTGTCAATATACAGCTTCATCGCTACAAAAGTTTCAGTCATCGAGTCAGCAGCAACCCCTTTCTCATCACGATAAGCAGGCAGCACTTCACCCTTTCGTTTTCCTTCGATATATTGCCCTCTTACCACATATTTGGAAACCTCCTCCTCTTTAATCGGTCGCAAAGCCTGAAGTACTTTTACAGTTTCATTTCGGATTGAATCTGCATCAAAAACTGCAGGTGGCTCCATTGCCACAACAGCTAAAACCTGTAAAAGATGATTCTGAATCATATCACGCATAGCTCCTGCTGTATCATAAAAACCTCCGCGGCTTCCAACTCCGATTTTTTCAGATGCCGTTATCTCTACCCGATCTACATAGTTTCTTTTCCAAAGTGGCTCAAAAAAACCGTTAGCAAAGCGAGTAACCATAATGTTTTGCACGGTCTCTTTTCCTAAATAGTGGTCGATACGATATATTTGATGCTCTTTAAAACAGTTGTGTAGTTTTTTATCTAAATCATTGGCCGTTTCTAAGCTATATCCAAAAGGTTTTTCTACAATCAAACGCTTCCAACCTTTCTCTTCTCGATTCATTCCCCATTTGGATAAATTAGCTGCCACAACTTCATACATAAATGGTGGTATCGAAAAGTAGTAGATATAATTCTGTGGAATTCCCATTTGTGTTCTAAGTGAGTAGGCAAAATTCTTCAAACCTTCAAAATCTTCTTCTTTGCGATTGTTGACTGTTTTGTAGTGAATCATCTCCATAAAAGTGCTTAACTCATCTGTTTCATTACTTAGTTTTTCGGGAGCAAATTCATTTAGGAAATCTGTTACATCTTCTCTAAACTGTTTACTATCTTTCGTGTCGCTACCACATCCAATTACGGCAAACTTATCGGGCAGTAATTTATCTATATGCAATTGAAAAATAGCGGGTAGTAGTTTACGTTTTGACAGATCGCCATTTGCACCAAAAATCATCAAGATTTGGCCTTCTAAATTGTTGTTTATAAAACTTGTATCCATATATTTCTTTTTTATTCTCAATATTTATCCTGCTATTTCATTATGCAGGTGTGTGATTAGATAAACAAAAGCCTTGCAATAAAGTTTGTTTTATAAATTTCCACAATGCTTTCTGCCAAAATGTCACACTTATTGTCTGGCACTTTCTTTGTAAAATTAATGAGCAGTATCAGTTTTGATACAATGCAAAAATACAAAATTAAGTTTATAAATTTCATATAGCAAGCTAAAGAGCAAGATTCATTTAGCATTGCATCATTAAGAAAAGATTTTTGAATTATGGCAAAAGGAAGCATTGGGGTTACAAGTGAAAATATATTCCCCGTTATTAAAAAATTTCTTTACAGTGATCACGAGATTTTTTTACGTGAATTGATTTCAAACGCAGTAGATGCTACACAAAAGCTAAAGACATTAGCATCAGTAAATGAATACAAAGGAGAATTGGGCGACTTGACAGTTCGTGTGCTGTTAGATAAACAGAAAAAGACACTGACAATCAGTGATAGTGGTATCGGTATGGATGCCGAAGAGATTGACAAATACATCAATCAAATAGCACTATCAAGTGCCGAAGAGTTTGTTGAAAAATACAAAGACGATGCACAAGCTATTATTGGGCATTTTGGTTTGGGATTCTATTCTGCATTTATGGTTGCTAAAAAGGTAGAAATTTTCACTTTATCACACAAGGAGGGAGCTGTAGCACAGCATTGGTCGTGCAAAGGAGATCCCGAATACACCTTAGAAAACACCATCAAAGCTGAGCGTGGAACCGACATTGTACTTCACATCGATGAAGAGAGTGCAGAGTTTCTCGAAGAACACCGCATACAGGAATTGCTCAATAAATATTGTAAATTTTTACCTATCCCCGTTGCTTTTGGTAAAAAGAAAGATTGGAAAGATGGTAAAGAGGTGGAGACAGAAGAAGACAATATCATCAATGAAACAGAGCCTGCTTGGGTAAAAACTCCTGCCGATTTGACAGATGAAGATTATCATAAATTCTATCGCGATCTCTACCCCATGCAAATGGAAGATCCGCTTTTCCACATTCACCTCAATGTTGATTATCCTTTTAATTTGACTGGTATTCTTTATTTTCCAAAGATTAAAAACAATATGGATATTCAACGCAATAAAATTCAATTATATAGCAATCAAGTCTATGTAACCGATCATGTTGATAATATTGTACCCGAATATTTGACGCTTCTCCACGGCGTAATCGACTCACCTGACATTCCTTTGAATGTTTCGCGTAGCTACTTGCAAGCCGATGGAAATGTAAAAAAAATATCGAGCCATATTACAAAAAAAGTTGCTGACAGATTAAATGATATTTTCAAATCGGACCGCAAGCAATTTGAAGAGAAATGGAATGATGTGCGTCTTTTCATTCAGTATGGAATGCTAAGCGACGAAAAATTTTATGAGAGAGCTGAGAAGTTTGCACTTTTAAAAAATATCGAGAATAACTACTTCACATTTGAGGAGTATAAGGAGTTGATTAAATCCAACCAAACCGATAAAAATGGTGACTTGATTTATCTTTATGCAACTAACGAAGAGACACAATACACCCATATCGAAGCGGCCAAAGCTAAAGGTTATGATATTGTTTTGATGGATGGCGAATTGGATGTACACGTAATTAGTCAGTTGGAACAGAAGTTTGAAAAATCACGTTTTGTGCGTGTTGATGCTGATATAGCTGATAAGCTGATTGTAAAAGAAGAAGATAAAACTGTCAATCTCAATGACTTGCAACGCAATGCTTTGACAAATATTTTCAGCTCACAATTGCCCAAACAAGAGAAATTGAATTTCTTGGTAAAATTAGAACAATTGAGTGCCGATAGCAATCCGGTGATGATTACGCAAGATGAATTTATGCGCCGCATGAAAGAGATGTCAGCTACGCAAGGAGGAATGATGAGTTTTTATGGCGACCTACCAGACAGCTATAATTTGATTGTAAACACTGCTCATCCAGTAGTAGAAAAACTATTAAAAGAGCAAGAAGAAGCTACATCTGCAGCAATCAATCCATTAAAAGAGGAGTATGAAAGCCTGAATAAACAAAAAAATGAACTTTCAGACAAGCATAAAGATCTGAAAGAAGAGGAGATCCCGACTGCTGAAAAAGAGAAGATTGATAAAATTCAAAACGAGCTGATTGCTATCAACAAAAAAGAGGAAGCAATCTATGCTGAATTTGCAAAAAACAACAACTCAGTTAGTCAGTTGATAGATTTGGCACTGTTATCAAACAATATGCTTAAAGGAGAGCCATTAGCTCGATTTGTGAAAAGAAGCGTGGAATTGCTATAAGCATTTTTTAAAATATAAAAATATTTATAAAAGCACTTTATGATACAACTCATAATGTGCTTTTATTTAAATAATTGACAAATACTTGTTATCTTTTTATCCATC
>CAYFRA010000003.1:44036-66630 GCA_964345395.1 uncultured Paludibacter sp.
GATTATCTGCTTATTACAACCAACAAAGGAGAGTTGTTTCAAATCGGACAAACAGAGATACAAAGAATAAGGATACTCAGTGAACAAATCTCTGAGCCAACGCACAGATTAAAGAGAAAAGTAAGTTTCGGAGCTTTAGCTCTTATCGAAGGAGGCTATTTGAATGCAAGCAATACGAAACAAGGCGGTATGATAAGCAATGATTTAGGATTTGCCATTGGATTATCCGACTTAGGAAATGGGATTGAATTTGTAGGAATTGGTACTGGATATTCAACAGCTATACACAAAGTAGCTACAAAAAATCTCATTTATGTACCTCTATTTGCCACTGCTATAATTTCAATTGGAGAAGCTAAAACAACGCCCTTCATTGCGAGCTCGGCAGGATATGCTTTTCGAACAAAGGGAAATTACGAGGGAGGAGGATTTATTCAATTAAAAACGGGAGTAAAATTGAATATCAATAAACAAAGTAACTTATTGATTGGATTATTTGGTAAAATTGCTTCCATTTCGGGCACAGTTATTGAGCATAATGAGTTTGGAGAGTTTCAAAGGCGAGGCGAAACAAAAGCCTTGAGTAGTGGATTGAATTTTACGGTGATGTTTTGAAAAAAAGATATTTATTTAGACAAATGATATAATGATTGAAAACAAAGAGATTGTAGAAAAAATTGTAGAGGGAGCACAAGAGAAAAAAGCTAAACGTGTGGTGATTGTGGATATGAATAAGCTGTCAGATGCACCATGCAACTATTTTGTAATTGCAGAAGGAGATTCTAACACCCAAGTGAGAGCAATTGCAAACTCCATCAAAGATTATGTTCGCGAAAGCATAGACATAAAAGCTTATGCAATTGATGGCTTGGAAAATTCAGAATGGGTTGCAATGGATTATGGACAAATTATTGTTCACGTTTTCCAACGTCCTTTTCGTGAGTTTTATGACTTAGAACACCTTTGGATGGATGCCAAACTGGTTCAAATTCCT
Source organism: uncultured Paludibacter sp. (assembly GCA_964345395.1). Lineage (GTDB taxonomy): Bacteria > Bacteroidota > Bacteroidia > Bacteroidales > Paludibacteraceae > UPXZ01. The sequence continues at coordinate 45,031 of CAYFRA010000003.1, forward strand.
GATTTGGATTAAAATTTGATTAAAGATAAAAAATGGAAAATAAAAATAAAAAACCTGATAAACCGAATATACCTACGAACAAGCCTAACAAACCAAAATTTGGGCTGAACTGGCTTTATCTGCTGATTATATTCGTACTGTTTAGTTCTTACTTTTTTAAAGGTAATACACCTTCAAAGGAGATTATTTGGAGTGAGTTTGAAACCTACCTCAAACAAGGTTACATCGAGAGTGTGGAGGTGTCCAATAAAGATATTGCAAAAGGTATAATCTTTAAAGATTCGATGTATCACGTATTTGGCAAAGATACCGCTAAATACACCAAAGATCGTATGGTAACAAGTGATATTTTATCGCAAGATGCTGTATATAAAAGTGTGAAAGAGGCCGAGGAGATTACAGGTAAAAAAATTGCGATGAAAGTTACCAAAGAGAGCGATTATATGGGTATTTTTGTAATGTTCTTTTTGCCTGTTATTCTTTTGGTTTCACTCTTTTATATGCTCAATCGCCGTATGATGGGTGGTGGCGGTAGTGGAGGGCCTGGTGGAATTTTCAATGTCGGGAAATCAAAGGCACAGCTTTTTGATAAAGGAGATATGAAAAATCGTGTAACCTTCAAAGATGTAGCTGGGCTTGCTGAGGCAAAACAAGAGATAGAAGAGATTGTTGAATTTCTAAAAAACCCCTCTAAATATACCGAATTGGGTGGAAAAATCCCCAAAGGAGCACTTTTGGTTGGTCCTCCTGGAACAGGTAAAACCCTTCTGGCTAAAGCAGTTGCAGGTGAAGCAGATGTGCCTTTTTTCTCAATGTCAGGCTCTGATTTTGTTGAGATGTTTGTGGGAGTTGGTGCATCGCGAGTGCGGGACTTATTCCGTCAAGCAAAAGAAAAATCACCAAGTATTATATTTATTGATGAGATTGATGCTGTAGGGCGAGCAAGAGGCAAAAGTGTAAGTATGGGTGGCAATGACGAACGAGAAAACACCCTCAATCAGCTATTGACTGAGATGGATGGATTTGGTTCAAATTCAGGTGTTATTATACTTGCAGCCACCAACCGTGCTGATATTTTAGATAAAGCATTGCTACGTGCAGGTCGATTTGACCGTCAGATCCATGTTGACCTACCTGACGTACATGAACGTAAAGAGATTTTCAAAGTACATCTTCGCCCTATTAAAATTGATGAAACAGTTGATTTGGAGTTTTTATCACGTCAAACACCAGGTTTTTCGGGAGCTGATATTGCCAATGTGTGTAATGAGGCTGCCCTGATTGCTGCACGAAAAAATAAAACATTTGTTGATAAACAAGATTTTTTAGACTCGGTAGATAGAATCATTGGTGGATTGGAAAAGCGTAATAAAATTACGACAATGCACGAGAAAAAGTCTATTGCCTATCACGAAGCAGGACATGCAACCATCAGTTGGAAATTAGAACATGCCAATCCTTTGGTAAAAGTAACCATCGTGCCACGCGGTATGGCTTTAGGAGCAGCATGGTATTTGCCCGAAGAGCGTCAATTGACTATCAAAGAGCATATGTTAGACGAAATGTGTGCTACATTGGGCGGTCGTGCGGCTGAAGAGGTGTTCTTAAAACAAACTTCAACAGGAGCTCTCAACGATCTGGAGAGAGTAACCAAGCGAGCCTATGCAATGGTAGCCTACTTTGGCATGAGCGATAACTTACCCAATCTTAGCTACTACGACTCATCAGGCAATGAATATGGCTTTACCAAGCCATATAGCGAAGCAACAGCCGAAAAGATTGATGATGAAGCTAAAAACATTGTAGCAGAACAGTATGAAAGAGCAAAACAAGTTTTGATTGAAAACGCCGAAGGACACAATCAGTTGGCTGAATTGCTACTCGAAAAAGAGGTTATTTTTGCAGAAGATTTGGAACGTATTTTTGGTAAGCGTCCTTGGATTTCACGGAGTGATGAACTGATGCACCTCAACGAACAAGAAGAGAAGAAGAAATTAGAACAAGAAAACTTGCTGACAAAGAGTAACGAAATAGCTGAAATATCCGAAGATATTGAAAGCCGTGAAGAGGATATTGAAGAGTAATTGTTGATTGCTCAAAAAATATGTCGATAATCACACCGAATAAGTAAATTTTATTCGGTGTGATTTTTTATTTGACAATTAGGACAATGCTATTTTATTATTGTAAATCTTTGTTTAACTTTGTATGGTTGTTTATTTTAGACTAATATTATGTTTAACTACAACCAATAAATACAATTTGAGTATGTTCAAAAATCTTGTAATTAGATCGATAAGCGGCTTGGTTTTCATAGTGCTTATTGTAGGTTCGATACTGTGGCACCCTTACTCTTTTGTTGCTGTTTTTTTATTGATTACTATATTAGGACTCAATGAGTTTTATAATTTAGTAAACGACAAAGATAAAGTAGATGTAAATATCTTCATTGGCATTTTGGGTGGTGCAATTCTATTTATCACTACGTTTCTTCACAGTTTTACGGATATATCGCATATCCTCTTATTTGGTGTTTACGCCATTTATTCTGTTTTGGTTATCATCACTGAACTTTTCCGTAAAAAAAACAACCCCATCAACAACTGGGCTTATTATTTTTTAGGACAAGTCAATATAGCTCTTCCTTTTGCACTTCTCAATTATATCATTTTTATAAACAGCAGCTTTCAACCTTGGCTATTGTTGGCTCTATTTATAATTATTTGGTCAAATGACACAGGTGCATATATCACGGGAGTAACGATAGGTAAGCATAAAATGTTTGAACGGATATCACCGAAAAAAACTTGGGAAGGATTTTTTGGAGGAGTAAGTTTTGCAGTCGTTGCAGCTATTATTTTATCCAAATATGTTACCGATATCACAATGACACAATGGATTATTTTATCCATTTTTGTCGTTTCCTTTGGAACTTTGGGTGATTTGAGTGAATCGCTGCTAAAACGAACCCTTCAGGTTAAAGATTCAGGAAACCTAATTCCCGGACATGGTGGCATACTCGACCGTTTTGACAGTTTGATTTTTGCTGTACCAGTCACCCTTTTTTATTATTTGTTTATGCTGTAAAAGCATCTTTTGCTACAATTAATTTATTGAAAAAATATGGAATACAATTTTGATGAGATACGCGCTTACAATGCCGACGAGATACCTGCAGCTATGCAGCGTTTAACCAGCGAAAAAGCTTTTATGAACGTTGTGAGCACACTTTTTCCACTTATACCCAAAGAGAACTTAAAAGAGAGATTGTTACAATTCAATCATCCAGATGATTTGCAAAAGGAGATGATTTATCCTTTTCTGCAATACTTAGAAGCCAATCTCACTACAGGAATTGAGTTGAGAGGCGTTGAAAACTTAGAGAAAGGGCGTAATTATCTGTTTATCTCCAACCACCGCGACATCATTTTAGACTCAGCTTTGCTATGTGGTAAACTACTCGAAAATGGATTTGATACGGTTGAAATAGCTATTGGCGACAATCTGTTGGTTTTACCTTGGATTGAAGATTTGGTACGTGTAAACAAAAGCTTTATCGTGCAACGCGGCATCAATCCAAGAAAGATATTAGAAAGCTCGCAACGATTATCAGCATATATGCGACACGTTATCCACGAAAAAAAGAGCTCTATGTGGATAGCACAACGCGAAGGTAGAGCCAAAGATTCTGACGATAGAACACAGCTCAGCCTATTGAAAATGCTCAACTTAGCTGGCGAAAGTAAAGATATAGCCGAAAATCTAAAAGAACTCAATATCGTACCATTAAGCATTTCGTATGAGTATGATCCTTGCGACTATCTGAAAGCCAAAGAGTTTCAGCAAAAACGTGACAATCCCGAGCACACCAAATCTCCACAAGACGATCTCATCAATATGCAAACCGGCGTAATGGGTTACAAAGGGAAAGTGGTGTTTCATATTGGCAACTGCATCAACGATAAGTTAGACGAAATTGCAAATGAGACAAGCATAAAAAATAAACAATTTCAACTTATTGCTTCACATATCGATAAGCAAATTCATCAAAACTACAACATCCGTCCGAATAACTATTTGGCATTAGATACTTTAGAAAAAACTGATTACAATTCGGATAAATATAGCAGTGAGGATAAAGAAACTTTTGAAAATTATATAGACAAACAGATTAGAAAAATTGATTTGGATAATAAAGATAGGGATTATCTCTACAACAAGATATTGGAGATGTATGCCAATCCGCTAATCAATCACCTATCTGTAGAAAAATAAAAAAATTAAATCACGATAGATGCTGAAACAGTTCTCACATCAAATGTTTTTTGCTACTGCAATCAGCTTTTTTCTTATCTACCTCGCATCTTTGGTAGGTTGGGTTTCTATTGAGAATGAACCAATTTTCAGGCATCTACTTTTAGTTATATTTTTCTTGAGCATTGGTTTTATTAGCTACAAAGAGATAATTTCTGTTTACCAGAAACCTGCCGACATAATTTCAAAAAACATAATGATCTCATTCTCTCTCGCAATACTGCTGATTTTTAGCATTTTACATAAGAAAATGGGAAATTATACCTCAGGTGTATTTGTAGGAGTATCAGTTGTCCACTTTTTTTTCAATCGAAAACTCTATGCTTTAAATAGAGTCTATTATTTTCTGTTTTTCTATGCTGTTTTTCTATTTTTCGGTACAATCGGGTCGAGCAAGGGTTTTCATTTCCCCGAACTGACCATCTCATTCTATCTTATTCCTCTCTCTTTTATCTTTTTCAGTTTGAGCAAAGAGAATTACATCCAAATATCAAGGGTTGTTTTTCGTTCGTTTATGCTTTTTATCACTTTATCGCTCATATATTGGTGGTATAATTTTCTCCATCTTGACATCAGCCTGTATGCTTGGATTAGCAAAAAATTATTTATCGAAGCCAATATGATTGGTTGGGAAGCACAGACTGAGCTATTGAAAGGTGGTTTTGCTTATCAAGCCTTCTTTTTTGTCAATTCTTGGGCGTATATCTACCACCCAAGTTACATCTCTTTGACACTGCTTTTTGGACTCATTATTGGATTGTATCTGTTTTATAAAAACAATAATCTTGAAATCGGTATCGATTTAAAAGAAATTATATTATTCAACTTATTTCTGGTTGCTTTTATCTTACTGATGGAAAGCAGAATAGGCGTTGTAGGTTATTTATTTACCATTTCGTTGAGTAGCTTATATTTTTTAAAACTAAAGAAGATTTATTTCAAATTCTTTATTATCACCTATATTCTTGTTGGATTGGTAGTTTTTTATTTATTGGATGATGGAACTCGGGACTTTTTGAGTGACAAGATTAGGGCTACTGACTTCAGATTGGCATTGAGCTATATCAAAGAGCATCTTTTTTGGGGTTCGGGATTTGGTGATCAGGCCTTAGCCCTTTCATACCAAGAGCAAATATCGATAGACACTATTGAAGTAGCAGGAAATATCAAATCATACACACACAATCAATTTATGGGAAATATGGTTCAATTTGGTATTTGGGGACTTATCGCCTTGATAATTCTACTTGCAGGATTGGGGAGATATGCCATCAAGCAAAAATCATATCTGCTGCAAATGTTTTTATGCGTTGTCATACTTTTTATGTTGATAGAAGAGCCGCTTTATACGCAGATTGGAGTTACAAGATTTACCGTTTTTCTCTCTTTCTTTGTTGCAATAAGTCAGGGTAAAAATGATAATTATCTGATTTGGCAGTCCAAATCAAAACGTGCACTGTGATATGGAAATTGATTTGGTATATTTGTGGGTTGATGGAAGTGATCCAAAATGGTTGGAACGCAGGAATAGGGTATTAAAAAACTTGAAACGCGATGCTGACACTACCGAACTGAAAGGACGATATGGAAACCACAACGAACTAAAATACTCGCTTCGTTCAGTTGAAAAACACCTGCCTTGGATACGCAACATCTACATCGTTACTGACAATCAAATACCCTTTTGGTTAAACGTAAATAATGAGAAAGTGAAGATCATCAATCATCAAGAGATATTGCCAGCAGCAGCTATTCCTTGTTTTAATTCGGTAGTGATTGAGTATTTTGTTTATAAAATACCAAACCTCTCTGAACACTTCTTACTTGCAAATGATGATTTGTTTGTAAACAAAGATTTAAAACCCTCATTCTTCTTTTCAAATAGAGCTTTACCAAAGATACGATTGCAATATCAGCCATTTCAGAAGCTTGAATTTAAGCTTAAAAAGACATTTGGTTTACGCATCAATAATTATCGAAAAAGCATCCTCAGTGCCATCCAATTAATCGAGAAAAAATATAACAAATACTATCCTGGCGTGTTACACCACAACATTGATGCTTTTGTAAAAAATGATTTTAAGATTTTGGTTGAGCAGACTTTTAAAAATGAAATTGATCAAATAGTCGGCAATCATTTTCGCTCGGCAAATGATATTCAGCGGGTATTGATAGCATTTGATAATTTAGCAAATAAACGAGGCGAGCTGCACTACGTAAAAAGGAGCGAATCACTGCGATTGAAAGTGCATAAAACAGAGCTAAAGAAGACATTAAAACATTACAATCCGTCACTATTTTGTATCAACGACACAGAGCGTGCTACAGATTTGCAAAGAGCGCAAATAGAGCCTATGCTTGATGAATTATTTCCTGAGAAATCAAGTTTTGAGATTTGATGTTACTTTCTTTTTCAAAATGGCAAATAGTGCATTTTTATACTCACTCTTTTTACCTCTCCCTCTTTGATTTGAATGCTAACATTTTCAAACTTCGGTTTTTTCATTATTTTGGGAGTAAAATTAGATATGCCAAAACCTTTTTTTGGGACACCTAATCTATTGAAATACATTTTACCACTCATATCCACATCATCCAATACGGTTATAGCCCATGTGCCAGCTTTGACAGGGATTTTGACACAAAGCTTAGCTCCTTTCAATTCCGTTTTTGAAAAGGTATAATCAAGACAACCTGATTCTTTGTTGAAAGAGTTGGCATCGGGGAAAATTGCCACTCGGATAACTCCTTTATCGTTGTTCTTAAAATTACTTATATCCAAATCAAATGTTTGTGCAAATGATGAAAAACAAGCAACAAACAGAGTCGATATTATCAAACTTAGTATTCTCATTTTCTTATTTCTTATTTTGTAAAGTATAAATGTGCTTTTAGTTTCACAAATCTACAATAAGAATAGAAAAACTTTGTTCAGCCTTTAAAATATAGACGGATAAGATGTGTCGGACTTTTGAAAATAGTAGTGAGCAGTATGATGTATAAATGCAGAAAATTGGATATTTTTAGTTTCCGATGTTTTTATTTCTAAATGAAATGGGCGTTTCACCTGTCATCTTTTTAAACACGGTATAAAATGATGATTTGCTATTAAAACCACATTCATAGCCAATCGCTTCGATGGAGTATTTAAGTGTAGGTTCTAACAACATTTTTTTCACCTCTTCTACCCTATAACTATTTATAAACTGAAAAAAGTTTTTGCCAATTTCCATATTTAACACCTCTGTAATCTGGTATTTAGGATAATTGATGGAGAAAGAGAGGAGATCCATATTGATATCGGGGTTGAGATAAGCCTTGTTTTTTTCGACATAATCAATTACCTTTTCTTTAATTTCGGCTTTTGTATCGGCATCCAAAAGTGAGTTTTTATAACTCTCATGTTCTTCTTTATGCAAATCATCAGACTTTACTTCAAGTCTTATTTGATAAATACCATAAAAACTAATGATATAGATGAGCAGCAATAAAAAAGAGTAGTTGTAGTATGTAATCACATCGACTCCATAGCCCAAAAATACAAAAACAAAACCCATAATGACGGCAACAATGGAATAGACGATGTAGAAAATAGAGACAAAATAGAGCCAAGCCAAGCTCTCGCCTTTTTCGATTGTTGATTTTTCGTTCATCAACCTCATTCTATATTGATGCAAGTAATAGATACTTATAGGGATATAAACTGCAGTAGAAATAATAGTCGATACCGAAAATCCAAAACGATAAATAAAAGATTCATTTAATGTGAAGAAGTTTTCGAACGTAAAGGGCATCTTACTTATATACGCCACTATCTCGAAAAATATAAAAGGGATTAAATGCAGAAGATGAATCCATCTCAACCTGAAATTTTTATTGATTAAAGATTTTATATAGATATAAATAGCAGGATTGAAAAGTAAAAATGAGCTTGATAAGATTGAAAATCCAAAAACACGGAAGTCAATAGCACAAGTAAGAAACTCAATAGCAAGCAATAGCAGCCATATAGCTAATACGCGGTCAGAGCAGGTTTTGTCTCGCTTTGCCATCATCATAGCAGTAGCAAATAGACCCTGCGAAAAACCAACCCAAGCTATAAATTCAATATTCATGAAAAAACGCTTAAAATAAAATTTTAATCCTTTATTGCAGCTTCAATCTTGTAGGTTTAGCACTGCCCGACCTAACTGGAGTGTCTGACCTTCTATCTCCTAATCCTTGATTACCAACACCCATACCTGTTTGATTGGTAGTATTACTCTCTCCCGCTCTTTGTCCTTTGCCGCCACCTTTCGAACCACCTGAATCTCCGCCACCGCCACCAGATCCAGGGAAAGAGGGGCGTTTCTTGCTTTCGGGACGCTTTGGTGGTTCTATACGTTCAAATTTAGCAAACACATCTTCAGCCACACGAGGACGCTCTTCTTCGTACCAATGAAAATCTCGTAAAAAAAGATCATCTTCCTCCATCAAAAACAGAGGATACATAGTTCCGGATGATGCCGCAGTTAGCACAATGCGCTCAATTTTCTCTTCAGCAAAATAGGCAGTTGCAAAGCTACTTAAAGTTTTATTTACACCAATATACTCATTTGATTTCTCATCAATAGGAAAATAAATGGTTTCTACATTACCACTGACATCCACTTTTCGCACCTCTCCATCATCTATAAAAGCTATCATTTCCTTACCTGAAATTTGATTGAACTGGCTGAGGCTATCTTTTTGGATCGCAATGGCAGAGTTTCTCAATACCACCTTTCTTATTTCATCATTGATTAAAAACGCATCAATCTCATTTGCTTTGAGTTGGTTGTTATCACTCCAAACAACTGGCAAAAGCCGCATTTTCATAATGGAATCGCGAGAAGAGTAATAGAGCGAATCAGCCATTCCTTGAACATCTTTTCTTAAAAATCGTGCATTTTTAAATGCCCTAAATGCTTGATAACTTGTTGTATCCGTTTCTATAGAGTCTTTAAAAGTATAGAGATTATCGGCACTCAAAAAAAGCGAATCGGGCTGCGACCAATCAATCAACAGAGCTTTTTTGGTAGCATAACCTGTACCTGTGATTTCATCATATGACACAAAATCACCTGTTAAAGTGGTTTTATCTTCGGGAGAATCTAACTCAACGTTAGAGAATGCTTCACCATATTTTTTGATTTTATCATAAAAAATAGTATCTCCTACCAAAGTTTTACCATCATTGTGTTCGACCAAAGATCTGTCTAACAACATCATTCTGTCGTTTTCTGTATCATACCAACCCCTTTGGCTATAAATATCTGTCTCATCATTATGCACAATCAGAGCATTCCCTACAATATCAGCAATCGAACTATCGGTGTTGTATTTCAAAGTGTCCGTAGTCATATGCGAGTCGGGTGTAGTCATTTTTACTTTATCTTTGAATAAAGCTATTTTGGTATCGGGTGAATATTCGCCAATGACAGAGGTCAATATATTTTTGCCATCTTCTACCTTACCACCCGTATTGTAATATGCCAAATTTATTTTTCTATCGTAATATAGCATATTGGTTGTGAGAGTGGTATTGTTATTTACCAACTTCACATTGTCCCACACTTGTGCCATTTTTGTGTTGCCATCGTAATAAAGATAATCTCCATAGATTGTGAGCGAATCGCCTTGCACTATCCGAACATTGTTGAAAGCATTGAAAGCATTGGCTTTGGTATCGAAATAAGCACTATCGCAAAAAAGCAGCGAATTATCTTGGCGAAAACGCACATCACCACGCAGAAACTGAATACCTGGCATTCGCTGCTCGTCATATGACATTTCCCAAGCTTGCTCCATTTTTATCAATGTGGCATCTTTATTTCTTTTGGCAGGGTCAACCGGTTTCAAAACCGTTTCACCTCTTTTCGGTGTGCTCGTAAACTTCTTTTTGCGTGCCGCAACGCGTCTCTCTTCATCTTCTTTTGCTTTCAATATCTCTTCACGCAGTTCGTTGGGTTTGTCGGTTTGGCCCCACGCCACAGGCAGCAAGAGTAGCATCATAAGCAGCAATAGTGCTTTTGATAAAAAAGAGGTGATATGAAACGACTTGACAGACATAATGGGAGATTATTCGTTGATCCAACCATCAAATGTAAACTCACAATCGCGATATTCAGAATCGATTTTGATATAGGTATCTCTCTGCTTTTTGGCAATCCACTCCATCAAAAATTCTTCTTTCTTTTTATCCTCTAAAATGGATTTAATCATTTGATAATCTTCTTGCACATTGGCTTTATGAGAAGGAGTTTTCGATTTTACTTTTACGATGGCTACCATCTCATTATTTGTCATAGGGTCAATCATTGTAAATGCTTTTGACACCTCGCCCACGTTCATAGAGTAGGCCATCTTTGCTACCTCAGGTGGTAAATCTTGATATTCGTGTTTTGAAGTGATACTGCCGGTATAGGGATCTTCTTTCATCATCAAACCAGCATTCATTCGTGTATTTTTATCTTGAGAGAAATTAGCTACTGCATTTTCGAAACTGAGTTTTTCGGTTCTAATCAAATTGGCTACGGAGTCTAACTTTTCAATACCTTTATCTCTAATTTCACGAGAAACTTTAGGGCGAAGCAGGATGTGTCTTACATTTACTTTATCACCTCTACGCTCAATAAATTGTATGATATGAAATCCAAATTGCGACTCAACAATGCGAGAAATTTTATTCGGATCAGCCATATTGAATGCCACCGCTGCAAAGGCTTCATCATACATTCCTCTACCTGCAAAACCAAGTTCGCCACCCTTTTTAGCACTCTCAACATCTTCAGAATAAAGACGTGCCAATAAGCTAAAATCATCAGGGTTTTTTGTTGCACGCTCTGTCCATTCTCTGAGTTGTGTTTTCACTCGATTGATTTCAGAATTAGGAATAGGAGGTTTTACAGCAAGCAGTTGCAACTCGACCATTTCGGGCACTGTGGGCAAACTATCTTTACTTAAGCTATTAAAATATCGACGAATTTCGGCCGGTGTCGCCTCAATATTCTTTACCAAACTCATTTGCATCTGCTGTACCAAGCTTCGCGTACGATTACGTTCTCGAATCTCATCTCGTAATTTTGAAATAGGACGTTGCAAATACTCCACCAATTTATCCTCACCGCCAGCATTCATTATATACCAATCCAGCTCACGGTCTGACATACTTTGTATGTAGCTCTCGTTTACCTCTATGCTATCAATTGCCGCTTGGTGCAAATATAGTTTATCAATGGCTATACGTTCAGGAAAGATACAATAAGGATTGCCCTCTATTGTTTCGCCATTGAGTTGAGCTTCTTGCACCATCGCATCGATATCCGATTTAAGTATAGCCTCATCACCTACCACCCAAATCACTTTATCTAAAATATTCTTCTCTTTTTCTTGCCCATTTACAATCCCGAAAAATAGTAAAATTAGCAAACTAAGTATGGCTGTTCTGAAATTCATCGTTGATATTATTTTTATTTATTATTATTCAAGTAATTGATATTTCCCTTTTTTAAGGCATCATTATATAGTGTGTTTTCAAAATTGATTAGAAAGTCCGTCTTCTTTTTATTCAAAATAATAGTGGTAATGATCTCTTTTGAATAATCGTAAGGTGCTATCTCCCCTTCAAAAGCTCTATTTTTCACGTGTAACAAATAGGTGCGGGTTGAGTCTGTTGCTTCAAAAAAATTTGAACTTTGCAAAGTTTGATTGGTATTCTCAAATTGAAAGGGAGCTTTTTTGTTTATTTCATAAAAAGGAGTCCAATTGTTGATAAAAAAATCGTAGCTTATGGCATTTTGCAAACTATATTTTTCGATGTTTTCTATCGATTTAGCATCAGCTTTTCTCATCCAAATCCTCAGTTTGTCTAATTCGGGAGCATCAATAGGAGCAATGATAAAAATACCTTTTACGATACTCTCTTCAAGTTTAAGCTGCTGCTTATAATCTTCATAAAACTCTTTCAAAGTATGTTCTGAAACAGAGGAACCGATTCTTTCTGACACCAATTTTTGTTCATATTCATGGATAATCAAAGTTCGCCGATACTCCTCTACCAATTGGTTTATCTGACTTAAATCACCTATATTTCTTTTTGCATTTTCATACAGTAAGATGTTGATTGCCCAGTTTCTAATGTAGTTATCTACAATATTAGCGCTATCTACCACATTGACATCAACGGGGATTAGTTTTTGAATTTCATCATTATATAAGAAATTACCCTCTACTTCAACAACTGCTTCACGTCCCTCGTTTGGTTGGTAATTTCTACAACCAAGCAAAAGTATAAAAAGAAATAAAGTGAAATATAGACTCTTCATCTTAAAAAATCATGTTCAACTAAAATGTAAATATAGAAAAAATGCCAAAACAATATTCAAAGATAGGATATTTTTTTGGCACTTTTTTATGACTTAGTTTTTCTTAACCACTTTCATTACATTTTGGTCAATCATCACTCTGTATTTTTGCTTTAAATAAGCTATCCAGTTTTGTTCTAAGTAGTCTTGATAATCAGCGGTTACCACACCTCTAACATCTAAATAGTCTTCTGGGTACTGTTTTTGAAGTTTACCCACAACAAAATAATATGGAAAATTTTCATCAATTTTAATCTCAGATTTAACTTTGAAAATCTTTTTATCAATGATAGGGTTAATACCTTTTTTCCAAAGCCCTTTTTCGCTCCTTACATATTTGATTGAGTCATTGAATCGCTTATTGATGTAGCTATCAATTGAGTCTGGATTGGCTATTTTGATCACTTTTTTTACTGCTTTGAGGGTTGCTTTATCTTTCGCATAAACAATGCGACCTTTGTATCTTGGCTCATCCCATTTGTATTTACTCTTGTTGTCCTCAAAAAACTTCTCTAAGCCCTCTTTGTCCAACGATGCTTTTTCCCAAACTTCATTATTCATAACCTCAAACAGTAAAATGCCATCGTGGTACTCTTGAAGTAAGTTTTTATAATCAGGATATTTGTTAGCTAACTCTGATTTTTCATAATCAATCAGCTGCTTATTCACATAATTTCTGAGTTGTTCTTTGATAAAATCAGTTTTAACCCCCCTGTAGTCATCGACAGCCGATAGAAATGTCTGTGCAAAATCGCTTTGAGAAAAGTTACGATTAGCAAAACCAAATAAGTTTTTATTCAATCTCATCGCCTCCTTCTTAAAAATCGAATCGCTCATTGCGTACTTGTCTGTTAGGTCGAAAATCTCTTGTAAGCTACCCTCATTCAATCTAAAATGATACTCTTTCTTCAGCTTCTCAACAAAATAGTTCTCAATCTCAACCGCTCTATCACTTTGCTCAACCATTGATTTCAGGGATTGACGCTGCTCCTCATATGTAGCAATTGGTTTTTTGCCCAAAAGTTTGATGATGTGCCAACCATAATTAGAGCGTATAGGTGCAGAAATCTCTCCTTCTGTTTGCAATGCAAAAGCAGCTTTTTCGAATTGAGGCACCATCTGCCCACTACCAAACCAAGGCAGCTCTCCCCCTTTACTGGCTGAGCCTGGGTCTTGTGAATTTTGCTTTGCCAATTCTGCAAAATCTTCACCTGCGAGCACCAACTGATAAATGCTGTCTACCGCCGCTTCTATTTCCTCTGGTTTTTTATCATCATCATTGGCAAGCATTATATGCGAAACACGAACTTCACCTTGGGAATTACGTTTTTCTGTTACTTTCACTATGTGATATCCAATAAACGTGCGAATGGGCAAAGCGACCGAACCCACCTCTGTATTATAAACAAGAGTTTCAAAATTATAAGGTGTGCGACCTGCTGATACCCAACCCAAATGACCATTGGTACGTGCTACGTTAGGATCGTCAGAATATGCTTGAGCCACCTTAGCAAAATCTTCTTTTTGAGCAAGTTTGTATGCCTCCATCGCTCTATTATAAGCCTTCAATGTATCTGCTGATGTGCCATCACCCTCAATCCTAATGATGATGTGGCTCACTTCACGTTCCTCTACCTTGCGATCATAAGCCTCCTTCATCAACAGCTCTAAGCCCTCCTCATCTTGTAAGTATTGTTGGGCAAGCTGATTGCGATACATAGCCAATTCGGTTTTAAAAGCTTTGGTAGTGTCTAAACCTTGAGCAATAGCCTCCTCAACTTTCATTTTGAAAATGACATATAAATCGACATACTCCTCTAAAGTCTTTTTATCAATCAAATTGTTGGAATTGTTTTTATTATATATATACTCAAACTCCGAAAGTTTGATATCCTTACCGTTGATAGTCATCAAATTAGGATCTTGAGGCTGCTGTGCCGACAATCCAAAAAAGAGTGATGCCAAAACCAAAGTTAGAATTGATAATTTCTTCATAACTAATCTTGTAATTAATGATTTCAAAAAATTTATTGAATGATATAGAGTTTTAAAAACAAAAGAACTCTACACCATCAAATCAAACGATTAATAGTATAAAAAATTGTTGATTTCTTTGATAATAGCTACAATATCTTTGCTAATTTACTCTCCTCTGCTATAATTTGGAGCTTCACTGGTAATTGCTACGTCGTGTGGATGGTTTTCAACAACTCCTGCTGGTGTAATACGAGTAAACTTAGCTTGATGCAACTCACCGATATTGTGAGCACCACAATAGCCCATTCCTGCACGCAAACCACCAACCATCTGATAAATCACTTCAGGCAAAGAACCCTTGAATGGCACCCTTGCCGAAATACCTTCAGGCACCAATTTACTGATATCATCCTCCATATCTTGAAAGTAACGATCTTTCGATCCCTTCTCCATAGCTTCTACAGAGCCCATACCTCGATATGATTTGAATCTTCTACCTGCATAGATAATGGTTTCGCCGGGACTCTCTTCAACGCCAGCAATAAGGGACCCGAGCATCACAGAGTTACCACCCGCAGCCAAGGCTTTCACTATATCACCCGAATAACGAATGCCTCCATCGGCAATCACAGGCACGTCGCTATCTTTCAAAGCTTCTGCAACTTCATAAATAGCTGATAATTGAGGAACTCCTACACCTGCCACCACACGAGTTGTGCAGATGGAGCCAGGGCCAATCCCCACTTTTACCGCATCGGCACCCGCTTCAACCAAAGCCAAAGCAGCCTCAGCCGTTGCAATATTACCCACTACTACGTCAATGGTAGGAAATTGAGATTTCACCTGTTTCAGCATTTCAATCACCCCTTTTGAGTGACCATGGGCGGTATCAATAATAACAGCATCCACACCCGCATCTACCAAAGCCGCAACACGCTCCAAAGTATCGTGAGTAACACCTACAGCAGCCGCAACACGTAGCCTACCACTCTCATCTTTTGATGACATAGGCTTGTCTTTAGCTTTGGTAATATCTTTATAAGTTAGCAAACCTATCAGTTTGTTATTTTCATCCACTACGGGTAGCTTCTCAATTTTATGTAATTGCAAGATATCTGCCGCCTCCTCTAAGTCTGTAGAACGCGAAGTGGTGATTAAATTCTCTTTCGTCATCACCGCATCAATATCTAAATTCATATCGCGTTGAAAACGCAAATCGCGATTGGTAACAATACCCACCAAGTAGCCTTGATCATCAACAACCGGAATACCACCAATTTTATATTCAGCCATCAATCCGAGAGCATCGCCCACCGTTGCACCCTTTCTGATGGTTATGGGGTTAGCAATCATACCATTTTCGGCACGCTTCACAACACCTACTTGCTTAGCTTGATCTTCGATACTCATATTTTTATGTATCACTCCGATGCCGCCCTCGCGAGCCATAGCAATTGCCATTTTAGCCTCAGTTACTGTATCCATAGCGGCAGAAGCCAAAGGGGTTTTGAGTTCTATATTTCTACTAAAACGTGAAGTTAAATCTACATTGCGAGGTAAAACCTCTGAATAGGCGGGAATCAATAGGACGTCGTCGAAAGTAAATCCTTCCATCTGAATTTTATTTGCAATAAATGACATAGGTAAATTAGTTTTTATTGTTTGTGTACAGTAATTATAAGCTATGAAAAATATTGCCCGCAAATTTAGTCATTTATTATTGTTTTGGTATAACGAATAGATATAAAAAACTAAAAATAGCTGGTTTTTCAATTAAATATTGGTTTTTACACCGATTTCAAATTGTTTTTTATCTATATTTGTCTATTTATTTTTAAAAACTCACATTATGAAATATCTGATAACCACCTTTGTTTTAATCATAAGTATGATGATAAATGCACAATCTACAGATAAAGAAAACCGCACAGATAATCGCCAATATATTGTTGAGGTAGGTGATGAAGCACCCGATTTTGAGATGCAGATGCCCAACGGTGAAGTGATAACACTCTCTTCGCTACGTGGCAAATTGGTAATGCTGCAATTTACAGCGAGCTGGTGTGGAGTATGTCGCAAAGAGATGCCTCATATAGAACAAGAGATATGGCTCAAACACAAAGACAATCCAGACTTTGCTCTTTATGGCATTGATTTGAAAGAGAGTGCACAAGAGGTAATCGATTTTCAAAATAAAATGGGGACAAGTTATCCCATTGGACTCGACTTGGATGGGTCTATTTTTTATAAATATGCAGAACAAAATGCAGGTGTTACCCGCAATATCATCATCAATCCTGATGGGGAGATTATTATGCTTACCCGACTTTTTGACGAAAAGGAGTTTGCTTCTATGGTTAGTTTAATCGACAGTTTTCTCTCAGCTGAATGAAGTTTGTAGATATCCATACCCATAAAGCCGTACCCGATTTTGATGAAATAATTGTTAGCAACATCGACTATTTTGCATTAAAGAGAGGCGATTTTAAGCTTTTACCCAATATTTTTTATTCCATTGGCTTTCACCCTTGGTATGCCGATCAAATTACTGACGAAGATTTTGATAACTTAGAGGCAATATCTCAAAACAAACAAGTGAAAATAATGGGTGAATGTGGTTTGGACAAACTTTGTGATGTTGATTTTGAAATCCAAATAACTATTTTTAAAAAGCAGATAGAGATATCCGAACGCTTGGCTCTACCACTAATCATTCACTGCGTGAAAAGTTTCAATGAGCTATTTGAGCTTTATAAAGAGATCAAGCCTTCGCAAAAATGGATAATTCACGGTTTCAGGCAAAAACCACAATTGGCAAAACAGGCTTTAGATTTGGGTTTTTATCTCTCATTTGGCGAGAAGTTTAATGCAGAAAGCGTTGAAATGACTCCATTTGATAGGCTTTTGGTAGAAACCGATGAGTCAAAAACATCGATTGCCGATATTTACAATGCTATAGTTAGCATCAAAAACTGTAAAACAGAAAAACTAAATGCTGGTATAAACCTATTGAAATAAAATATTTCAAACACAAAACAGACAAGATATTATGAATTTTTCATCCATCTCAAAAAGAGTTTTAATCATAGCCTTGGTTACTATCTTTGGCTATCAACAAGCTTTTACAAAAGATATTTCACCTATTCAGAAAAGAAAAATTGAGCAAGTTATTAGTGCCATTTTCACCCTATATGTAGATACGATCAACGATGAAACTTTGGCTGAGAATAGCATCAGAGCCCTTTTAGAAGATTTAGACCCACACTCCAACTACATTCCGAGCAAAGAGGTGCAACGCGTACATGAACAGTTGGATGGCAACTTTGAAGGTGTTGGTATCCAATTTCAGATGATTAAAGATACCATCAACGTTATACAAACCATCAGCGGCACACCTGCCGAAAAAGTGGGAATGAGAGCCGGTGATAAAATCACCCACATCGAAAAGGAGCTTGTAGCCGGAGTAAAGATACAAAACACAGATATCTTCTCCCGACTGCGCGGCAAAAAAGGAACAACTGTAGAGGTAACCGTTTTGAGGGGTAAGGAGGAAATCATCTTCAAAATCATACGCGATAAAATCCCTATCTATAGCATAGATGCGGCATATATGCTGACAGAAACCATCGGATTTATCAAAATCAACTCTTTTGGTGCAAATACAACAAGTGAGTTTTTGAGTGCGATGATCAAACTAAAAAAAGAAGGGATGAAAGATTTGGTGCTCAGCTTGGAGGGCAACGGTGGTGGCTATATGCACACGGCCATCAATTTGGCTAACTATTTTTTAGAAGACAAACAACTTATTGTCTATACAGAAGGCGATAACAGTCCACGCAATGAAGCTAAAGCAAGCAGCAAGAGCAGTTTTGAAAATGGGCGAGTAGTGGTTCTTATCAACGAATACTCTGCCTCAGCAAGCGAAATTGTGAGTGGAGCTCTTCAAGATTGGGATAGAGCGGTGATTGTAGGACGCCGCACATTTGGCAAAGGCTTGGTGCAACGCGAAATCCGCCTTATTGATGGCTCTATATTGCGACTAACCATAGCAAAATACCACACACCATCTGGCAGAAGTATTCAGAAACCCTATCAGGAGGGCAGAAAAGATTATGCAAAAGATATTGAAAACCGCTTCAACCGTGGTGAGTTTATGCACGCTGACAGCATCAATTTTCCCGACTCCTTGCAGTATAAAACATTGAAATTGGGTCGCACTGTGTATGGTGGCGGAGGCATTATGCCCGATGTTTTTATTCCATTTGACACATTGGAGAATACCAAATATCACCGAACAATCGTAGCCAATGGCGTTATCAACTCTACTGTAATTGACTACATGAAAGAGAACGAGCTGCAACTTAAGGCTAACTATCCCAAATTCGAAACATTCAAAAATCAGTTTGATATACCTGAAACGGTTTTACAAAATATGATTCAAAAAGCGAGAGATGAAGGGGTTGAGTTTGATGAAAAAGAGTATAACCGATCAAAAAGGGTGATTAAACTTCAAATGAAATCTATCATCGCCAACAACCTTTGGGGAGCGCCTGAGCAGCAGATGATTATCGATACCAACAACGAAAGTTTGAAAAAAGCGGTCGAAATTCTCAATACAAATGGGGCCTACGAAGCCATACTGACCCCATCCAAAAATGTGAAAAAATAAAACTTTGACTGTGGAATATTTTTTATCAAACTGGTTAGAAATATCAGGAGCAATGCTCAGTATGATTTATCTCTATTTTTCAATTAGAGAGAAGTCAATTTTGTGGTTTTTTGGTTTTATCAGCTCACTGCTCTATATCATCGTATTTTTCAATAAACAATTTTACGCCGAAGTCTCCATCAACTCCTACTACCTCTTTGTGAGTGTGTATGGGTGGATCAATTGGCAAAAAAAATCCAACAACAAACAAGAGAAAGCTCTGCGAATAAGCAAAATAAGCGGTCATAAAGAGTATATGCAGTATGGAATAGCTACGCTGCTCATCTACTTTGCATACTATTTCACACTGAAGCTACTCAACTCGCCCATTGCAGCAGCCGACTCCGTAGTAGGAGCTCTAAGCATTATCGCAACTTGGATGTTGGCAAATAAGAAATTAGAAAACTGGTTGGTGTTTCTCACAGTCGATGCCTATGCAGCTGTCTTATATTTCTCAAAAGGATTATATCCCACCACTGTGCTATTTATAGTCTATACCATAATGGCATATATTGGCTATAAACAGTGGAAGAAAAATTATAGTGTCCTAACCTCCCAACCCTAAAGGAGAAGAATAAAGAACAATGAATATAGAATTGATTTTTGATAGATATTCATATAGCAATTCGGTTGTTATAAGATTGTGACTCTATTGTGATTCTATAGTTTTTTAAGTTAATGCTAAAACCTACTATGTTTATCACAATAATAATGATTTGCAATACAAAACAAGATATAATTGCATTAAATAGAAATTGCTAAAACATAGTAAGTTTGGGATGGTTTTCTAAATTAACAAAAAAAGCGAGGCTCTAATTTTGAAGCCTCGCTTTTTTATTTTACTTATTTACTAAACTATATTTCAGTATTTAGTAAGCGTGTTTATCTTCGCTTATCTCTTCGATGGTGGTGTGTGTTCCCTCCAATACGCGCCAAGCATAGAAAATGTAGGCTATAACAATCGGAATTAGGAATGATACCACCGACATCACTTTCAGTGTAAAGAAACTGGATGATGAATTAAAAATGGTGAGCGAACTATCTAAATCGCTTACAGATGGATAATAAGCAGTATTGTTATATCCAGCAACCAATAGCAATGTAGTAACGGTGATGATGGTTCCTGCACCGCTAAACCAAACACCCTTACGCCATTTGGGTTTTGCAACAGAAACACCTATACCAATCAACACACCAACTACACCAAGCAACAAGGCTACCAACAATACAGGAACCTCAATCAAGTTGTTGAAATACTTATATTTCTCCATATATACAGCACCTGTTTCGGGATTAACTGCAAAACCTTCGGCCAATAATGTCCAAATAAGGAACGCAAGGAAAAATACCAAGAAAGGAGCTGCATTATATAGCAATGCTTTATCCAATCGGCCTTCAATATCTTTGTTTGAAATACGATTTTTGAAATAGAGCACAGCCTGAGTTCTTGTTAAGAAGAAAACAGCCAAACCAAGCAACCAAACTCTTGGATTAGCCAAAACCTCTAAGCCGTGAAGTGGATTTTGCCATTGGCTGATAATGGGCGATGCTACACCAGCAAACTCAGCAATGTTGCCACGATTCACAATAAACTCAGAGCCTGTAAAGAATGTGGCAATAGCCCCACCAATGAGGAATGTAGCTCCTAAGCCATTGTAAAACAGAAAACCACGATAGGCATTTCTTCCGAAGAAATTACCGGGTTTATTTTGGAACTCATAAGATACTGCTTGCAGAATAAAGGTTGATAAAATCAACATCCAAACCCAATAGGCACCACCAAAACTGGTAGAATAGAAGAGTGGGAACGATGCAAAGAAAGCACCACCAAATACCACTAAGGTTGTAAAAGTGTATTCCCATTTGCGACCCAATACGTTGGTAATCAACTTACGCTCGTTTTCGTTTTTCCCTAATGAGGTGATAAGCGTTTGACCGCCTTGCACAAACATCAAAAAGGATAACAGCCCAGCTAAAAGCGAGATTAGAAACCACCAATAGTGTTGTAGAAATGAATATGTTATCATAATATCTTTGAATTTTATAATTTATAATCAATTAAAACTTTATTTATAATCTAATCTCCAATTATTTATCTTCATGATCATCAATGTCAGGACCTTTTACAATCTGTTTCTTCATAATGCCGATTTCGGCAATTAAAAGACCTGTAAACAACACCAAGAAGAGGAAGAAGGTTAGCTTAACAGATGAAGC
>CAYFRA010000004.1:0-45883 GCA_964345395.1 uncultured Paludibacter sp.
AGTTATGGGTAGTCAGAAGGATGCAGAATTATAAAAAAAAAACACTTGCAGTTATTTGAGTTTATAAGTCTTTAATAATTTGAGCTGTATGCTCTTTAGTTTTTACTTGCTTCCCTCTTATAATCTCTTCGATTATGCCTTTTTCATCTATCACAAATGTTGTACGGGTCATTCCCATATAAGTACGACCATACATCTTTTTTTCGCCCCAAGTGCCAAATTGTTCAGAGAGCTGTTTTTCAGTATCTGCTATCAATGGGAATGGTAAGTTGTGTTTGGCTATAAACTTTTGATGAGAAGCGGCACTATCAGCACTCACACCAACTACCGCATATCCTTGTTTCAACAACAAGTCGTAGTTATCACGTAGATTGCAAGCTTGGGTTGTGCAGCCTGGTGTGTTGTCTTTTGGATAGAAATAAAGAACTAATTTTTTACCTTTGAATTGCGATGCTGTTAAAAGATTATCATCTTGATCTTTACCTAAAACTTCAGGTATCAGATCACCAATTTGAAGTGCCATATCACTATTTTTTAATTTTATTATAAATCAACAATACTATAAAAGCTCCTATTGTAGCCAAAAAGATATTGGGTATGCTCAATTTTGAAAAAGCACCAAAACCTAAAATCGAACCAATGAAACCACCTACATATGAACCTAAAACACCAAGCAAAATAGTTGCAAGCCATCCATTCGGAGTAATACCAGGAAAAAGATATTTAGCAATAGCACCTGCTATCATTCCTAAAACTAAAAGTGCGATAATTCCTATCATAACCATTTGATTAAAATAAAGAGTTGGTTACTCTGTTTCACCAACTCTTTCATTATTTATATACTAAAACTGCAATAAGCCTGTGCCACTCATTTCTGTAGGTTTTTCTACACCTAATATTTGACACATAGTTGGTGAAACGTCTGCTAAGATACCATTATTTAGCTTTGCATCCAAGTTTTCACTTACATAAACGATCGGAACAGGATTGAGCGAATGTGCCGTATTTGGCGATCCATCCTCATTGAAGGCGTAATCGGCATTGCCATGGTCTGCAATGATAATGGTTTCATAATCATTCGCATTAGCCGCTTCTACAACTTGCTCTACACATTTATCAACCGCTTTCACAGCTTCAATAATCGCCTCTTTCACTCCGGTATGACCCACCATATCGCCATTAGCAAAATTCAATACAATGAAATCAAACTTTTGCGAATTTAATGCCTCTTCCATCGCATCTGCAATTTCATAAGCACTCATTTCAGGTTTCAAGTCATAGGTAGCTACTTTGGGTGATGGAATCAATATGCGCTCCTCACCTTCAAACTCAGCCTCTCTACCACCCGAAAAGAAGAAAGTAACATGTGGAAATTTCTCTGTCTCCGCAACACGCAACTGCTTCAAACCCAATGCGGATAGATATTCACCCATTGTGTTGTTCACATTCTGTTTTTCAAAAATCACATTCATCCCTTCAAACGTGCTATCGTAAGGAACCATTGTGAAATATTGTAATGGAATAGTTTGCATCTCATATTCAGGCATATCTTGCTGAGTAAGCACAATTGTTAGCTCTTTGGCACGGTCATTTCTAAAATTGAAAAACACAACCACATCATCTTTTTCAATGGTAGCCAAAGGTTTACCTTCTGCATCAACATGCACGACTGGCAAAACAAATTCGTCTGTAACACCCGCATCGTAAGAAGCTTGCATCGCCTCTTCCATATTGGTATAGTGCTCACCCACTCCATTCACCAAAAGATCATATGATTTTTTTACGCGTTCCCAGCGTTTATCTCTATCCATAGCGTAGTAGCGACCGATTATCGAAGCTATCTTACCAGTTGATGTAGCCATATGCGATTCAAGCTCTTGGATAAAACCTTTGCCACTTTGAGGATCACAATCACGTCCATCCATAAATGCATGCACGAAAGCCTCCACTCCATACTCCTTCGAGATATCCAAGAGTTTTTTCAGATGCTCCAACGAGCTGTGAACTCCTCCATCAGAAACCAAACCAAGAAAATGTATTTTCTTTTTGTTATCACGAGCGTAGCTGTATGCTTTGATAATTTCTGGAATTTGAAGAATTGAATTGTCTGCAATGGCACGATTGATTTTCACTAAATCTTGATAGACAACGCGTCCTGCACCGATATTTAAGTGTCCTACTTCTGAATTACCCATTTGACCATCAGGCAAACCTACATCCTCTCCAGATGCTTTGAGCTGTGCGTGTGGATATTTTTTAAGTAGTGAATCCCAATAAGGTGTTTCGGTGTTATAAATTAGGTCGGCTTCAGATTTATTACCAATTCCCCAACCATCTAAAATCATTAATAAAGCTTTTTTTCTCATTCTATTATCTTATATGTTATACCTATTATATATTCAAAAAATTACGAAGTGCAAAATTACTCATTTTTTACTTAATATGCTATCTGTTTGTTTAGAAAATGTCTATTTACTTGCAATTAGCTTGTACAATTAAGAGATACAACGTACAAAAGTTTTTTACAATTTCAAATAGAACTCTTTTACCATTTCTGCATATTGAGGGGTGTAAATTCCGCGTTCATTTTCAATGATTAATTCACTATGTTGGCAAACTATCTCTTCAGTCTGAAACTCTAATAATAATCGCTTGAAGTTTTTATTAGGCAATGGTTTTAATCCTAGTTTTTTGCTACAAAACAGTGCATTTTCCTTAGCAATAACACAAGCTTGTTCTGCTTCATCAACAGGAAGTATCAATGATAGTTTTCCATCATTCGTAAGTAGAGATTTGCTGATTTTTATCAAATCTTGTAGTGGCAAAGATTCATTGTGCCGTGCTAAATTGCGGCTACTTTCTTTGCTTTTGAGCGAATTGCTAAAGTAAGGTGGATTTGAAACGATGTGATCAAATTTATCACTCTGCTTGATTGCGAAATCTTGTAAAGAGATATGAAAAGCAACAATTCTCTCACTCCAAGGTGATTGATTGATATTGATATAAGTTTGCTGAAAACTATGATTGTCAATATCTATTGCTATGATTTGGGCTTTGCTACGCTGTGCAACCATCAGCGCTATCAATCCAGAACCACTCCCAACATCTAACACTCGTTTGGCTCTACTCACATCGCACCATGCACCGAGAGTAACTCCATCAACCCCCACTTTCATTGCACATAAATCATGATAAACAGAAAACTGCTTGAAACGAAAAAAGGGGCTTGACATAAGGCGATTTTGTGAATTATCTTCTTCGATTGTCGCTGACTCTAACTGGTGCTTGTTGTTGGGTGTTACGTGTAGGTGCATTCCTAACAGCTGCAGGATTTTGAGGTGTTCGTTGAGTCGAAGAGCGATTGATATTACCTTGTCTTGGATTTCGGACTGAATTAGGTGCGTCGTGCCTAACCGTAGATTCTGCTTGACTTCGTATTTCTCCACGAACTGGGCGATTGCCTGTTGCTTGTCGCATATCTATTCTATTATGCTTTGAAGGATTTGACACATCGCGACTATTGCTTGTAGCACTCCTATTCTGAACACCATTTGTTCTCAAATGAGTGCGAGTCGATTCTTGATTTTCTGAAGTTTGAAAACTATGTCTTACATTTCGTAACTGCTCTTTTTGATTGTTTTGCAAAACCAATTCTATCTCCTCGTTTTTTGCTTTAATCAAATCTACAGCATCTGAACGCTTTATTGATTTTTGACGCTTTTGGGCATAGCGTAAATTGATTTCATAAACTTTTTCAGTTTGCACATCAGTCAAATTCAATTGCCTACGCAAAAAATCTGTTTGTTTCGCAGCTTCAATTTCAAATTGTTGTATATCGACATAGTTATCCTGTGCTTTGCTTATTCCAATAAACAAAAACAAAAAAATAAATATATTTACTATTCTAATGTGCATATGGTAAACATTATCGTCAACAAACAATCAACACTAACACATCAATTTCTATGCCATTATTTATTTACTTATTAAAGGAGCGAAGACGAATATTGGTCAATACATTTTTAGTATCTTGAGAAAAATCACTACCAATAATCCAGCCAAAATAACCTACATCTTCTTGCAACACATCTACTACACGTTTTCCTTTATACTTTCCAAAGTTAAACAGCTCTTCGCCTTTGTCATTGAAAATTATTCTACCAGCAAAATCAGCATTTCTATTTTGGGTTGTAAACTTTGATAAAAAATCAATATCATTCTTCAATTCTTTGGAATACATATCCAATTGAGACTTGAGAACTTCGTATGTAGCACGTGTGTCAGCTTCGGCACTATGAGCATCTTCCAAATCTTTGTTACAATAAAATTTATAAGCAGCCGAAAGTGTGCGTTGTTCCATTTTATGAAAAATCACTTGTACATCTACAAATTTACGTTTTCTCAAATCAATATTGACACCTGCCCTCAACAACTCTTCAGCCAATAATGGAATATCGAAACGATTGGAGTTGTATCCTGCCAAATCACTCCCTTCAATTTCTTTTGCTACCTCGGCAGCTATATCCTTAAAGAGCGGACAGTTTGCTACATCCTCATCCTTTATACCGTGTATTTTAGAAGCACTTTCAGGGATTGGCATACCTGGGTTTACCAATATCGTTTTACTCTCTTCCCTTCCATTGGGGTAAACCTTCAACATTGATATTTCTACAATTCGATCATTTACCACATCAACTCCTGTTGTTTCAAGGTCAAAAAATACAATTGGTTTTTTTAAATTTAATTCCATTACTCTATTTTTAATCAATAATCAAAAAAAAATAGAGCAGAGAAGCAAGTATATACTTCTCTGCTCCTGCTATTTATGAAAACAAACTACAATCAGAAAAACACATTTTTCTAATCGTTTAACAACATAGGCATCAATAGCATCAATATATCTTCTGCTTGATCTTCATCGGATGCCGATGGCAATATAATACCAGCTCTTGATGGATCGGCCAACTCCAACATCACCTCGTCTGATTCAAGATTAGCCAACATTTCAATCATAAAACTTGATTTAAAACCAATACGAATGGCTTCATCTTCATAATTGCAGGGAATATTCTCTTGTGCCGAAATAGAAAAATCGATGTCTTGAGCCGAAACATTTATATTGTTGCTTGCAAATTCTAATTTTATCAAATTGCTTGCTTGATTAGAGAAAACAGCAACACGTTTCATCGAATTTAATAAAGTCAAACGATCAACGAATACTTTAAAAGGATTGTTTTGTGGAATAACACCGCTATAATTAGGGTATTTACCTTCTACCTGACGACACACAATTGTGTAGTTTGATAGGGTAAAATAAGTATTTTTGTTGTCAAATTGTATATCAACATCTTCCACCTCTTTTTGCAACACATTACGCAGCATATTAGCTGGTTTTTTTGGTAAAATAAAACTCAATCTCTCATCTTCAACTATTGTTGCTGACTCGTAAGAAGTTTTGTAACGAACCAATTTGTGTGCATCTGTAGCTACCATAGTCAGGTCGTCTGCTATATCGAAGAAAATCCCATTCATCACAGGGCGTAATTCATCTTCGGCCATACAGAAAAACGTCTTAGCTATACCATCATATAGATTGTTGGCAGATATCTTTAAACTCTTGATATCACCTTCCAATTGAGGGAGCACTGGATACAAATCACCATTTTGCCCAATAAAATTGTATGTTCCATTAAAAGATGTAATTTCCAATGCCAATGTTTCATCATCTATAACAAAAGTTAGTGGTTGCTCTGAAAACTCTCTCAGGGTATCTAAAAGAAGCTTATTGGCAACTGCAACCTTTCCCGAACCTTCAACATCGCTCACTTCGATAGAAGTAATCATAGTGGTTTCAATATCAGATGCGGTCATTTGCAAAGTATTCCCTTCGATGGTGAAAAGAAAATTATCTAATATTTGCATGGTGTTTTTTGCATTGATAACACGACTAATAGCTTGCAAATGGCTCAATAATTCTGTGCTTGATACGGTAAACTTCATATATGTATGTTTTATTGAATATGTTT
Organism: uncultured Paludibacter sp.; assembly: GCA_964345395.1. Lineage (GTDB taxonomy): Bacteria > Bacteroidota > Bacteroidia > Bacteroidales > Paludibacteraceae > UPXZ01. The sequence goes on from CAYFRA010000004.1 coordinate 6,027, forward strand.
TATATTCCGTTACTAATTATTTTAGCAAATATATATATAATTTTTAGGATAAGAAAGCAAATGAGATAATTTTTATATTTTTCTAAAAATCTTGTGCAATTTAGATTAAATCGTAGAAATTTATAGCGAAGATAGTGAGTATATCTATTTTTTTCTCTATTTTTGAAAATTATAAATTTAATGAAAAAAGAAATGGATACAATCACTATTAAAGACAAAGATTTTAGAATCTCTATTTCGCAAGAAGAGATTCAAAAAGCTGTGAAAAAAGTGGGTGAAGCAATCAACAAAGATATGTTTGATAAAGACCCGCTATTTATATGTGTTCTAAATGGAGCCTTTATGTTTGCTGGTGACTTGATGAAAGTGGTTGATATCCCTTGTGAAATAACTTTTATCAAATTATCTTCATACGAAGGACTCTATACAACAGGTACTGTAAAAGAGGTTTTTGGATTGAATGAAAGTGTAGTTGACCGCAATGTGGTGGTAGTAGAAGATATTGTAGATACTGGTATTACGATGGAGAAAATTATCTCTTCTCTGCAAGCAAAAGGAGCAGCTGATATCAAAGTTGCCACTTTTCTTCAAAAACCAGACGCCTTAAAACGCGATATTACGGTAGATTATGTAGCTGTGAAAATTCCTAACGAATTTATTGTTGGCTATGGATTGGACTATGACGGATATGGAAGAAATCTGAAAGATATATATACTGTGGTCGAATAAATTTTGATTACAAAAACAATAAAATATTAGTAAACTCAAAAAAAAATAATGGTAGAAAAAGATAGTCAAAACAACAACGAAGAGAATGAAAACCTGAATATTATCATATTCGGGGCGCCAGGTAGTGGAAAAGGTACTCAAAGTCAATTACTGATTGACAAATACAACCTTTATCACATTTCAACAGGTGATTTGATCCGAAGAGAGATAGCTGAAAGTACTGAATTGGGATTGTTAGCCAAAGATTTAATAGCTAATGGGCAATTGGTGCCTGACGATATAGTGATTAGAATGATTGCTGACAAAATGGAAAATAAAATTGAAGGTAAAAATGGCTTTATTTTTGATGGGTTTCCACGCACCCCTGTTCAAGCCGAAGCATTGAATCAACTGTGTGAAGAACATGGTATGAAAATCAATATTCTAATCAACTTGTTGGTTGACGAGGATGAATTAATTACACGACTACTTCAAAGAGGTGAAGTTTCTCGTCGCTCAGATGACAATATAGATACCATCACCAGAAGGTTAGATGTATATAAAAATCAAACTAATCCTGTATGCAGTTTTTATGATGAGACTGGGATATGCAAGAAAATTGATGGTGAAGGAGAAATTGAAGAGGTGTTTAATCGCATCAACAAGGAGATAGAATCAATTTTATAAATAAATAAAATCAAAATTTACACCAAAAGTTAAGCTTGAGTTTTCAATAAAAAACTCTTCTTTAACTTTATCATTTGGTTCGGCAGGAATCAATGATATTTGAATAAAATAGTGTTGTAGATCAAGCAAAACCAGCATCCGTGCCAATTTGAATAATCAATCTACATCTTTTCTAAATTCACATATCTTTCAATATTGGGGATATTGTGGATGTATAAACAGCTTATAATATTATGTCAACAGGCTCAAACTTTATCGATTACGTAAAAATTTATTGTCGCTCGGGAAAAGGCGGTGCTGGTTCGGCACACTTTCATCGTGCCAAATATCAACCAAAGGGGGGACCTGATGGTGGAGATGGTGGCAGAGGTGGTCATATCATCATTCGCGGCAATCGAAATCTATGGACGCTGATACATTTGAAATACGAGCGGCATGTATTTGCCCAAGATGGAGAATCTGGTAGCCGTAACAAAAGGTTTGGAAAAGATGGAAAAGATGAGATTATAGAGGTACCATTAGGGACGGTAATTTATGACGGCGAAACTGGTGAGTTTCTATTTGATATCAGAGAAGACAAACAAGAGGTGGTTTTTTTGAGTGGTGGTAGAGGTGGTTTAGGAAATTGGCATTTTCGTTCGGCTACCAATCAAGCTCCGCGTTATGCACAGCCGGGAGAACCACGAGTAGAAAGAACTGCTGTATTGCAGTTGAAAGTTTTGGCAGACGTAGGTTTGGTAGGTTTTCCTAATGCAGGTAAATCTACACTATTATCGGTTGTGTCAGCTGCCAAACCAGAAATTGCAAACTACCCTTTCACCACATTAACCCCCAACATTGGCATAGTGAGTCATCGCAACAGTCAATCTTTTGTAATGGCAGATATACCTGGTATCATCGAGGGTGCTTCTGAGGGTAAGGGAATAGGTTTACGGTTTTTAAGACACATTGAGCGAAACTCAATTCTTCTTTTTATGATACCGGCTGACAGTGATGATATAAAAAAGGAGTATGCCATATTGGTCAATGAATTAACAAAGTATAATCCTCAATTGGTAAATAAGAATCGGATTTTAGCCATTTCAAAAAGTGACATGTTAGATGACGAACTGATTGAAGAGATGAAAAAAGAGCTGCCCGAAGATGTTAAATCTATTTTTATATCATCAGTTACAGGCTTAGGTATCGATCGTTTGAAGGATTTGATATGGACAGAACTTACTGAAAATGAAATATTTGATATCGATATTGCGCAGCAAGATATGGAGATAGCCGAGCGTATTGAGGTGGAAAAAGATGAAGATGATATTATAGAAACTTGGAGTATCGAGGACGAAGAGAATTATACCCAATTTGGTGATGAAGAAGATGATGATGACTTGAGCAGATACAAAGGTGTCGGCTGGGATGATAAAGAGTAAATAACTTGCAATTATGTTTATAAGTTATCCAATTTTAGAAAAAGAAACTTCCATTGTTCATTTCACAAGCACGCGTATTGGTGGTGTGAGTGATGGTTGCTATTCATCACTAAATTTAGGAAAATTTGGCAAAGACTCGGCTGAGAATATTGAGAAAAATTTCTCTATACTCTATTCCACATTCAATTTAAATAGAGAGAATACACACATTCCTTTTCAAACACATGAAGATAAGGTGTTGAAAATTGATAAGCATTTTTTGGAGCTGAGCGAAGAGGAGAAAGAGAAGAAGCTTTATGGCAATGACGCTGTGATCACCAATCTTCCAAATCAATGTATCCTTGTATCAACAGCCGATTGTGTACCAATATTGCTATATGACCCTGTTACAAAATCTATTGCAGCCATACATGCAGGATGGAAAGGCACGCTTTTGCGAATTGCAAAAAAGAGCATTGAGGCAATGGTTCAAGCATACAACTCAAATCCTAAGGATGTGATAGCTGTAATTGGTGTTTCCATTTCAGCAGATGTATATGAAGTGGGTGAAGAGCTGAAAACAGCATTTCAAGCAAACGGATTTAACATCGAAACAATTTTCAATATTAAAAATAAAAAACTCTATTTGGATCTTTGGCAAGCCAATAAAGAGATATTGATAGAAAGCGGATTGACTGAAAACAATATCGAAATAAGTGGTTTGTGTAGCTACAGCGATAGTGAAAAGTTCTTTTCGGCACGCCGCCAAAGCATTATTTCTGGTAGAATGTTGAGCGGAATTATGCTGAAATAAAAAATCTGGTTAATTCATTTCAAAAGCCTTAACTACAAAACCCCAAGATGTTGTTTTTTTGAAATCGATCAGTCGTTTTATTGTTTGCACATCTTTCCACCAACGCCTCCAATAAGATGCAAAGTAGAACAACATTGGCGAAACAAAAAGATAGATTAAAGCTGCTGTCAAACCAAAAATAATCCAGACCACAACACTTTGAAGCAAAAGAAAAATAGGCAGAATCAAAACCCCACTACCTATGCGTATAGAGCTAATAAATTGCTCATCTTTTATGACTTTCAATAGTTTTTTATAAATCAAAGTTGGCAAATACAAATTGATCAAACCGAGCAGAGCAAAAGGTGAAGCGATTGACAGTAAAATCAAATATAAACTATATTGATTTTCTCTCTTAATTTTATATTTTAGGTCGGTGGGCGTCAGCTTATTTTTTCGTAAAAGCTCAATAGCCTCATTTATCATTCTTATTTTATCTACATACAATTCAATCGAATCATTTTTCAGCTTTTGCATATATTGTAAAACTCTTTGAGCTGCTTCGGGCAAATTGATAGCTGTATCATCAACTTTATCCAAAACCTCAAATTGATTAGCCTCTACCATTGCCAAATGTTCATCATAATCTTCATTGGGCACATCTACCACGTAGTGTCGCAATTTGCTCTCCATATCTTTTCGAAGCTGATTGATAGCAAAATTCTCATTTTCGGCATAGAGTGATTGATAGTTTTTTACCGCAATAGCTTCGCCATAGGTAACGCATAAATCAGAAAGAAAACGATTTTTGTTGGTGTAATAAAAAGCAACAGGAATAATTTGGGTATCCAATTCAAAATTAAAAACCGCTTCAGTGGGTAAAACAATTCGAGGAATGCCCTTTTTCAAAGCTAATAAGTTTTGCTTCGGATTGTGGATGGCTTCAGGAAAAAGACAGAGCGGACTTCCTTGTTTCAGCACTTCCCCACTCTGTTCAAATATCTCTTTGTTTTTTGATAAATTTTCCTTTCCGTCACGGATTCGATATACTGGCATGATTCTCATAAAACCAAATATTCTGCTTAATAAACCGGGTTTAAATATATCAGCTCTTGCCAAAAACACCACTTGCCGTTTTCTGTTGTCATTTACCAAAACAAGCGCATCTACTAAAGCGTTCCGATGTGTTGGAGCATATATGATAGGTTTATCATTTGGTATGTTTTCTCTACCAAAGTAATGTAACTTCCGAAAGTGAAGACGCAATATCACATTTACATACCGCTGCAACAAGGCATATCCCCAACTAAATCCGTATTTCATCTCTTTTATTGTAATTCAAGTTGTTTTGATTTTCTGCCCCAATAGAATGCCAATCCGCTACCTCCCAAAATATGCCATACACCCCACCAAGCGGCAATAAATGCCATACCACCTAACTCCAATTCGGGTGGAAAAATCTTTGGATTAAAAATTAGTGCCAAGCCCAAACCGGAGTTTTGTATTCCTGTTTCGATGGAGATAGTTCGGGCATTGATGGTTTTCTCCTTGAAAAGTTTTGGTAACCAATATCCAACGCTAAGTGCAAGTGCATTGTGAAGCAGAACAATAAAGAACACCAAATGTATATAACGTAAAAAATGTCCGAAATTAGCAGCCAAAGCACCAACAATAAAACCTATAAGAACAAAGAAAGATGCGAAACGAACAGTCTTTTGGGCTTTTTCTCTGAAATTGGGAAATTTATACCCTACAAATAAACCAATTAAAACAGGCACACCTAAAATCAAACCTACAGTTTGTAAAATTTGTGCAGGTTCTATTATCAATTCGACCAAATAAGGTGATCGTGCGGCATATAATTTTCCCCAAAAAGAGAAGTTAAAAGGAGTCATAATCAATGCAAACACTGTAGAAATTGCTGTAAGACTAACAGATAAAGCTAGATTTCCCTTCGCTAACATCGATATCATATTTGACACATTTCCGCCAGGACAAGCTGCCACCAATATCATCCCAAAAGCTACTGCAGGGGTAGGTTTGATAAGCATTACCAAAAGAAATGTAACTGCCGGCAAAACAATGTATTGCGATAAAACACCCAAAACAATGCTTCTCGGGTTTTTTGCTAAATCTTTGAAGTGTTCGGGCTTGATGCCAAGTGCCACCCCAAACATCACAAAAGCGATGGCTAAATTCATTAAAACTACCCCACCGTCAGTGAAGTTGAGTCGGACTTTATCTAATTGTTCTAATCCTGTAAAAAGTTTGAATAGTAGTAAATTCATAATTCATTGAAATTAAATTGAAGTAAAAAAGCAAAAAACCAAGAAGATAATTAATAATATATCAACTTGTTAACACATTGTTTTTTGATGTTATTTCATCTATAAAAGCCTTGCTTACTGACTTATACCCATATTCATATATTTCTAAATATTTATCAAAATCAAATTCATGATATTTTTCAATTGCCATAGGTTCAATTAAAAAATGGGATTTATCCCTGTTTCGTTTACTATTTTGATGTTGAGAGGCACGAATGGAATTGATAACAATATCTTTTTGTTTATATTTTTTAGCATCAAAAGCATAAGGCAGTACATCCACAGCAATCAATTTTTCGCAAGTTTCAGCAAGTGGCTCTAAAGGCAAATTATTAAGTAAGCCACCATCAACATAGACAACTCCATCTGACTCTACAGGATTGAAAACACCAGGGATACTGGCAGATGCCGCTACCCATTTGTTCAAATCTGATCCACTGTTTTTAATCTCCCATTCGGCTTTATTCAAATTAACCACACAAATATTCATCGATAATTTCAAACTATCAAAATTATTTTGAGGTATCATCTCTTCAAATAAAGCGTAGATTGCTGATTGATCAGAAAGTCCTGATTTCCAAAAAGCAGGTTTAAAGTTCATCAAATTTGTAATTTTATAGAGTTTATCCTCTTTAATCATTTGCAACATCTCCTTTGGAGAGTAACCTGCGGAATATAATGTGCCGATAATGGCTCCCATACTTGAACCAGACACTGCGTCAGGAAAAATGTTATGTTCATTCAGAGCTTGCAACACACCAATATGTGCTAAGCCCAATGCACCGCCACCACTCAAACAAATACCAAGATGATATTCTTTAGGTAATGATTTTTCTTTTTTAAATATTTTCTCAAACAATCTCATAAATAGATCAAATTATCGGATTTTAAATATTATCATCGATATATACTTTACATTACTAACTGAAACTAAACGATTAATATCTATTTTTAAATAAATAGAATAAATACGCATCCGCAAATATAATTCAATTGTGTTAATGGAATTGAATTTTTTCAATAAAAAAATGTTTTAACTGCAAATTAAGCTATTTTTGCTATAAAATTAATCTAATGATGCTTTAATAACTCATTTAATACTTAGAATATGAAACGACTCATTTTCTCTTTTTTACTGATTATCTCTGTACAATTCATAGCAGCAGACTTATTGACTGATATTGTAGATGGAAAATATCGTGGTAAATTCGTACCAGGAATGCGTTCGATGAATGATGGTGAACACTACACCCTTTTGAAAGAACAAAAATACATTATCAAATATAGTTTTAAAACTGGTAGTATGGTTGATACGTTATTTAATGCCGATAAAACCAAACTAAGCAAACTCGAAACAGTGGTGAATTATGAGTTTAGTCCAAATGAGAAAAAAATACTTCTCTATAATAACCCTCAATATCGCTATCGTCGTACGTTTACGGCACTCTATCACATATTTGATGTAGAAAGAAATGAGTTAAAACCATTATCTGAAAATGGTCCACAAGAAGCTCCGCTTTTTTCGCCTGACAGCAAGTATATAGCTTTTGCAAGGGAGAATAATCTGTTTTTATTTAAAATCGATTTTGAAACCGAAAGTGCCATTACCAAAGATGGCGAGTTTGGTAAGATTATCAACGGTATCCCCGATTGGGTATATGAAGAGGAGTTCGGCTTGCAACGCCTATTTGTTTTTAGCCCAGATAGCAAATTGGTCGCTTTCGTTAAGTTTGATGAGTCAGAGGTGCCACTTTATGAGATGCAAAACTATCTGAATAGCACAACCAAACAAGATGGCGTATCACTATATCCCAACTTTCAATCGTTTAAATATCCAAAACCGGGTCAAAAAAACTCAAAGGTTTCAGTTTGTGTGTATGATGATTTTTATAAATCGGTAAAAACCATCAACCTTAATCAGAATAGCGAGGATGATTTTTATATTCCACGCATCAAATGGACAAAAGATCAAGATAAATTAGCTGTATTTGTATTGAATCGTAATCAAAATCAGTTGGATATGATTTTTTCAAATCCTAAAACGCTATTATCCAAATTAGCCCTACGTGAAACAGATAAATATTATGTTGATTATGACAATATTGATGACATACATTTTACAAACGATGGTCGCTATTTTACATTTGTAAGTGAGCGTGATGGATATAGACATGCTTATTTGTATAATATTAACGGTACAGTAAATAGACAATTGACAAAGGGTGAATTTGATGTTACCAAAGTATATGGTTTTGAAGAGAAAACTCAAACCCTTTATTATCAAGCAGCAGAAGAGTCGCCATTGAGACGCGATATCTACAAATTAGATAATAAACTGAGAAAAACCAAACTGACCGATGGAAAAGGGATGCACTTTGCAAGTTTTTCTTCTAATTTTGCTTACTTCATGGATCAAGTTTCTACGCTCAACTCACCAACAGTTTTCACACTTCGCAATAATAAAGGTATTGCTTTGAGGGTGTTGGAAGATAATGAGGAGCTGAAAAATGATTTTGCAAAACTTAATATGAATGATAAAGAGTTTTTCTCGTTCAAAACATCTGAAGGGGTTTCACTCAATGGCTGGATGCTCAAACCAATCAATTTCAATCCGAATCAAAAATATCCTGTTTTGATGGTTCAGTATAGCGGACCCAATTCACAACAAGTAAGTGACAGTTGGTCTGTTGGATGGGAGTATTTTCTATCCGAACAAGGCTATGTGGTAGTATCGGTTGATGGGCGTGGTACTGCAGCACGAGGAAGTGAGTTTAGAAAATGCACTTATATGAAATTAGGTGTTTTGGAAACCATCGATCAAGTTGAAACAGCCAAACATTTAGGAGGTTTAGATTTTATTGACAAAGATCGTATTGCTATTTGGGGCTGGAGTTATGGTGGATTTATGACCCTCAATGCAATGAGCAGTGGCGACAATCTTTTCAAAGCAGGAATAGCAGTTGCACCTGTTACCGATTGGAGATTATACAACACCGCCTATACCGAGCGTTTTATGCGTCAACCTAAAGAGAATGATGGTGGCTACGATGCAGGTTCGCCTTCAACTCACGCTAAAAAACTTCACGGTAAAGTTCTGATTATTCACGGAACAGCCGATGACAACGTTCATGTTCAAAACACCTATCTCTATTTAGAAGATTTGATCAAGGCAGGCAAACAAGCAGATTTGTTTCTCTATCCTGATAAAAACCACAGTATTTTGGGGCGTGAAACACGTCGTCATTTGTATCGTATGAAGTTTGATTATTTAGAGAACAACTTAAAATAATTTTTCAGAAGGAGTAAGGAATATCTTTACTCCTTCATTTTATAAAATGCAAACTATAGCTACCATCCTATCTGATTTTAATTCAAAATTTGGAATACCACGACAAAGTGGATTAGTGAAAGAATTGAAAGCTAAAATCATCTTCGAACCGCAGTTTAGAGATGTCGAAGCTGTGCGTGGTTTGGAAGAATTTTCTCATATTTGGTTGATTTGGAAATTTTCAAAATCACCAGTTGGTAAGTGGTCTCCAACAGTTCGACCTCCAATTTTGGGAGGCAACATTCGGATGGGAGTGTTTGCCACACGTTCACCTATTCGTCCAAATCCAATTGGATTATCGGTAGTTCGTTTAGAGAAAATTGAGATTGATGCCAAGTTAGGAGCAATACTTCACGTTGCTGGTGCTGATTTACTCAATGGAACTCCTATTTTAGACATCAAACCATACATAGCCTACTCCGACTCACACCCTGAAGCAAGTGGCGGATTCACAAATCGAAGCGTAAGAACAAAGTTGAGAATTGATTTTCCTGAAAAACTTCTGATGCAAATACCAGATAACAAAAGAGAAGCATTGATTAAAATTTTAGAACTTGATCCTCGCCCCAGTTATCAAAACGATCCGCATCGGGTGTATGGTGTGGAATTTGCTAATTTTGATGTGCGTTTTAATGTGATGGAAGACTTGCTAAGTGTGATCGAAATTATCAAATTGTAAGATTCTTATTTGCTCTTAAGCAACCTACTAAGCAAGTTGTATGCTTTATAAATGCCTAATTCACCCGACTTGCTCAAATCTAATTTAGCAGCTTCTTCATTGTTTGTGAAAATATGACACAAAGCTCTGCCGTAATAAGCTTCAGCAAAATTTGGATCTATTTGAATGGCGTCATTGTAGCTCGCTATTGCCATTTTATACTCTTTGATATTGGCTAAATAGTTGGCTTTATTGTAATGTGCAAAAGAAAAATCAGGTGCTAACTCAATGCTTTTATTCAAATCTTTTATAATCTTCATTGAATTGAAGCGATTCACATCTGCTTTGTTACTCTCTTTATCGACACTCTCTTCTAAAGAGATTTTCTGTTCAAATTCCTGCATATTGATTTGAATATATGCCCTAATAAAATAAGCCAACTGATTGTTAGCATCTAATTGGATAGCGGTATCAACATCATCCATAGCACTTTCAAAATCTTGCACCAAATTAAATTCAATTGCGCGTGCTAAATAGAGCTTGCTAAGCGATCCGTCAGTTTTTATTTTCTCGTTCAAATAGTCGATGTGAGAGAAGTGAGATTGGATGTTGTCGGCTTTGATAATTTGATTTGAAAACAAAACTTGCATTTCTTTGTACGAGATGTTTTCACGGTTAAAATTGTGAATATATTGATTATAATGATTGGTGTTAGAAATAATTGTATCATTTTTATCAAACGAACAGACAGCAAAATCTAAGAAATCAAGTTCTGTAAAACTCTTTTGAATCTGTCCCCTCATTTTATTTTTATAGTTAGTTTGGCTATTTTTATCGCTTGCTTGAGCGGACAACTTATCCGACAAACTTTCCATTGACGACTCTTGTATGCTCGGTGCGGTGATATTCACAGTTTTATTGGTAGCTTGCAAATCTTGCTTCTTTTTGTAGTAATCCTGATTATTGACCAACTCAAAAACCATTGATTTATAGTTGTTGGATATGCGTTTATTGCCTTTTTTCTCATAAGCTTCAGCCAATGAGTAATAGCCAGGTGCAAAGTAGGGGTAAACCTCCAAAATCGCCTCAAAATTTCGAATGGCATCATCCAAATACCCTAACTCCAAGAGAAGATTTGATTGTTGAAGCAATGCTTCGTGATTAGATGGATCGAGTTCCAACACCCTGATCAAGTCTAAAAGTGCATTGTTTTTATCTCCTAAATTATTTCTCAATAATGCCCGGTTGTAATATGCAAGACTACTATTTCTGTCCAATAAAATAGCATAATTGTAATCATCGAGAGCTTGGTTAAAGTTATATTTTTTCACATTAAGCACTCCCCTATTGATATAATCACCAGCAAAATCAGAACCATATTCAATGGCTTTATCATAAAATTTGATAGCCTCATCTTGTTTATTCTGTTGCATCAAAAGAAAAGCTTTTGCCCCATAAGCATATGGATTACGAGGTGCATATTTTATCGCCTGCTCCAATGCTTCAGAAGCAGCCGTAGTATCATTTTTATCGATATGGAGTTTTGCCAATTCAACATATAGATTCTCTGATTGAGGGTTGATGCGTTTTAATATATTAAGCTGGTTCAAAGCCTCATCTACATCGCCCCGCAACTCTGCAATATGAGCCAATAGCTTATAGGACATATCCATAGTGCTATCTTTTGCAATACTTTTCTCCATCATTTTTACAGCACCGATAGTATCATTGCTCACAAGCATAATTCTTCCTATTTCATAATCTATGCCTTTTGCTTTTGGATTGATTTTCTGGAAAAGTTTCAAATCTTCAATTGCACCCTCAAAATCTTTGTTGCGTTCTTTGGCTTCTATTAAGTTGGCAATATAATTGGAGTTATCTGGATCAAACTCCAATGCTTTATTAAAATCAGCAATTGCTTCATCATATTTGGATAAGTTTTTTTTAGCAAAACCTCGAATATAATAAGCATAAGGAACAAAAGGATTGATTTCAATCGAAGAGATACAATCTTGCTCTGCCCCAATGTAATCGCCTAAACTGATTTTTGCCATTGCACGATATATGTAGGGCTCATGCAGGTAAGGTTTTATCTTTATAATTTGATTGAAATATTGGATAGAAAGTACATAATCCTCATAATAATAAGCATTGCGACCAATGTTTAAAATGCGGTCTGTGTTCCATTGTGCAGTTGCATTATGGAGTGTAACAATACCTATTATGATTAAAATATACTTTTTCAAAAGAAATTATCAATTACAAATCATACTTTCCGTCCAATTTGGAGGAGTGCTAAACTGATCATTTACGGAGTAAGGCAAATCTTTATCATCTAACACTTTTTTCATATATATACCCCAAATAGGTAGAGCCATTGCAGCACCCTGTCCGTGGGTCATTGTATCAAATCTAATCGAGCGTTCTTCACCTCCTACCCACACTCCAGTTACTAATTTAGGAGTGTAACCCATAAACCATCCATCTGAATTGTTGTTGGTAGTACCAGTTTTACCACCCATTGGCATATTTAAACCATACACCCTTCGAATACGATTACCTGTACCTTCATCAACCACACTACGCATCAAATACACCATTTTATATGCGGTATTAGCACTGAATATTTCGTGCATTTTTGGTACGAAGTTGCCCACTATATTTCCGTTTGAATCCTCAATGTGGCTTACATAAAGAGGTTCAACCCGAATACCTTTTTGCGGAAATGCCGTATAAGCACTTACCATTTCAGCAACCGATATTTCAGCTGGACCCAATGCCAAAGAGACTACAGGATCAATTTTTCCTCTTACTCCAAAAGAGTGAATTAAACTTGCCAAAGCGTCAGGAGTAAACATAGACATCAAACGGGCTGACACCCAGTTGCTCGACATCATCAAGCCCCAACGCAAAGAGACCATTTCACCTTTCCTTGCACTTGAGGCGTTTCTTGGTGTCCAAGGGCCAGATGAGGTCATTATAGTAATTTCATCATTAAGTATGGAGTCACAAGGAGATAGCCCCTCCTCCATAGCTAAAGTATAAAGAAATGGTTTGATTGTAGAACCAACTTGGCGGCGACCTAAAGTTACCATATCATATTGGAATGCGGTATAATCAGGACCACCTACATATGCTTTTACATGACCGTTTGTAGGGTCCATCGACATAACCCCACAACGTAGAAAATGCTTGTGATAACGAATAGAATCAAGAGGAGTCATCACCGTATCAATCCAACCATCGTATGAGAAAATACTCATTTCGGTTCTGGTACTGAAAGATTCATCAATCTGCTCTTTTGTAGCACCTGCATTTTTCATTTTACGATATCGTTCGGTTTGTGATTTCGATCTTTCAAAAATATCATCAACCTCTTTTTGGCTCAGACTACGGGCAAATGGAGCATAAGAGCGTCCCTTTTTCTCTCTGAAAAACTCTTTTTGAAGAGATTTCATATGCTCTCTTACTGCAGCTTCGGCATAAGTTTGCATTCTTGAGTCAATAGTGGTATATATTTTTAGACCATCTTGATATAAATCATATTTTGAACCGTCAGATTTTCTGTTTTTCTCAAAAAAACCATAGAGAGGATCATTTTCCCACGACCACAGATTGTCTTCATACAGTTGAGTTTGCCAACTCGCATAATCACTTTTTGAGGGTTTTTTTGCAGTGAGAATTTTACGAAGATGTTCACGATAATAGGGTGCCAAACCATCTTTATGATCAACTCTTTTGAAATCAAGTTCTAAAGGGATTTGCTTTATCGAATCAGCTTCTGCTTGGCTGATGTATTTTGCTTTTCGCATCTGTTCTATTACCATATTTCGCCTATCAACACTTCGTTCAGCATATCTTACAGGGTTAAAGTAAGAGGGATTTTTACACATTCCAATCAGCATAGCCGCTTGTTCTACATTGAGTTTGTCAGCTGAAGTGTTGAAATAGACCTGAGCTGCTGATTTAATACCGACAGCATTATAAAGAAAATCGAATTGATTGAGATACATAGCAATAATTTCCTCTTTGGAGTATAATCGCTCAAGTTTCACAGCAATAACCCATTCAATAGGTTTTTGTAAAGCACGGGTAAAGATATTACTTGCTTTTGGTGAATATAGCTGTTTGGCTAACTGTTGGGTAATGGTGCTTCCACCTCCTAAGTTTGTTGAACCAGTCATTATTCCGTACACAACCCGCATTAAAGCCTTAAAGTCAATACCTGAATGTCTATAAAACCGTACATCTTCTGTTGCGATAAGGGCATTGACAACTGTTTTATCAATATCCATATAGTTGATCGGCACACGATTGTCGTTGCCTCTATAGTATCTCCCCAAAAGTTGCATATCGGCAGAGTAAATCTCAGTAGCTGACTTATCGATGGGGTTTTGAAGCTCTTCTAACTTAGGAAGATAGCCTATCCAACCAATGCTTATCAAGGTAAAAATGAGTAGTAGGGATAAAAAACCGAGACCAAAAATGCCCCATATTATTTTCTTTACTTTTTTCTTTTTATTGTCAGTTATTGCCATTTTAACAAAAATAATGAGTTTATTGAATAGCTATTTCAATCACAACAGCTACAAAAATAGTACTAATTTTTAGGAAAGAGGTAAATTTATTGTGAAATCAACTTAAATCCTCCCTTTTTTACGTAAGTTTTCAAGTCAGTAAATTTTACTGCAATTATACTTTCATCAAATTCATAATAATATTATCTGAAAGCAAAATTCCTTTCTCAGTCAAGCGGAGAAACCTCTCTTTGATAATAAGCTGTTCTTTTGTAATAAAAATCTGAGCTGCATTGACCAACTCGTTATAATTGTTTTCGCCAAAACGAAGATTAAGCTCAACTAAATCTATACCTTTGATTGTGCGTAATGAGGTCAAAATAAAATCATTTAACTTCTCATTTTCGTTTAAAACTTCTGTTTCAAAAAAACCAAGCCCTTGTTCAATATTTGAGCAATATAAGGTATTGTCGCTCACATTCCATTGACGACTACTGATATCATAAGAATGAGCCGATGGCCCTAATCCTAAATAAGGTACGTGATTCCAATAAGATGAATTGTGCTTAGAAATCAAATTATTTTTGGCAAAATTGGATATTTCGTACTGTTCAAAGCCTGCCTTTTTACAAGTTTCAATCAAAATGCGATACATTTCAATCATCATTTCGTCACTGGCAGGTGTTACTTGCTTGTTTTTCATCTGCCGCCAAAGCGCTGTACCCTCTTCGTATGTCAAACCATATGAAGAAATATGTTGAACACCTATTGTTGTTGCTTTTTGAATTTGCTCTTGCCAAGACTCTATCGTTTGAAATGGTAAACCGTATATCAAATCAATACTAATATTATTAAAGCCCAAAGTTTTAGCCATTTCAACAGCATCTAAAGCTTCTTTGGCAGTGTGTCGTCGATTTATAAATTTAAGTTGCTCATCATCAAAGCTTTGAATACCGATACTCAAACGATTTACCTTCGTCTTACTCAAATCGACAAGATATTCGGTCGTTAAGTCATCGGGGTTAGCTTCTAAGCTTATTTCAACCTCTTTGCTTAATTCAAAATTATTTTCAATACGCTGCAATATTTGTTCGATATCAGCAATAGGTAGTGTAGAGGGTGTTCCTCCACCGAAATAGATGGTGTTTACTGTCTCTTGCAGATAATCTTTTCGCAGAATTATCTCTTGCAGTATCGCATCAATCAATCTGTTTTTTTGCTGAAAGTTCGTTGATTTATAAAAATCACAGTAGCTGCATTTCGTTTTACAAAAGGGTATATGTATATAAATTCCAGCCATATATTATCTATATAAAAGAAGGGTTACTTTCTTATCAAAAGCACCCTTCAATTTCATTAAATCTAATATAGTCAATAAACTATATCATTGAATTTCTATCGTATAATTTCAGCAATAATAGCAATTTAATTATGCTGGATGAATTGACTCAGTAGGGCAAACATCTGCACAAGCACCGCAGTCTGTACAAATATCAGGATCGATAGAATAGATATCACCTTCAGAAATTGCGTCCACTGGACATTCACTGATGCATGATCCACATGCAATACAAGTATCTTCAATAACGTAAGCCATTTTTTATAATAATTTAAGTGTTAGTAATCATTTTAATTTTGAGCAAAATTAGATATTATTCCATACAAAAAAAAATTATTCGTATTAAAAATAATATTTTAACTATTCAAATTGTTAAACACTTCTACTTGTGTGAAAAAGCCACTACTGCTTTTGAGCCTATATTTAGTGTGTAAAAAAATATATTAATTTAAATAATTCTTATCACTAAATATCTATATTTACATTTTTCTACAAGATCGTATTTAATCACTTTTAGATAAAACAAATTGCTTGCCAAACTTATCAAAGCGAGGTAAAACTTTGGTTGTATCTTTAGTTAAGCAAAACTGGATGGACTCATCTTGATTTTTCAAAACAAGCCTTCTGTAGTGCTCACTCCTCTTTAAGTACTCATTGAGGTTGTTTTTAGCTTCGTTCCATACAGATAACGCAATATGCGATGAATCCGAGTTGATGATGTAATTTTTATTATCAACAAACTGCTCAATCACTGCACCAGCAAAAGCTACATCTTCCAAGCCTACAGTATTATTCCAGCCTGCACATACCAAGATGATATTTTTCTCACTGTTTCTGCAAAAATCAACTACAGCTCCAATATTTGAGAATGAACCAATAATGATTTCATCGCAATCAATTGACACATCAACAGCACGAGTGCCATTGGTGGTAGTGAAAACAATGGTTTGATCTTTTACTTTGCTCGCTTTAAACTCAAATGGAGAGTTACCAAAATCTGCAAAATCACATTTTTGTGCATCTCTTTCGGCAGCAACTAAAAAACCTTTGGCTTGATATTGCTTGGCTACTTCCAACTCAGTTGTAGTAATCACACTCTTTGCCCCATTGCTGAATGCCGAACAGATGCTTGTTGTTGCCCTAAAAATATCGATGATAACAGTTATTGAGTTATCGGTTTTGTGAAATTCAAAAAGTGCAGGCGAAAGTGAAGTGATAATTTGTAATTGGTTGTTATTCATCGACTTCAAGTACTTTAATCTGTTTTAGATTTTGATATAACTCTTTCAAAGGAAAACCCATTACATTATAATAAGAACCTATAATTTTTTCTACCCCAACGTATCCAATCCACTCCTGAATACCATATGCACCAGCTTTGTCGAAAGGTTTATAATGATCCACATAAAATGCTATCTCTTCTTGTGTGAGTTCTGCAAAATACACATCAGTATCTACCTGAAACAGCTTTATCTCATCTGCATAACGCAAACAAATAGCTGTAGAAACGCAATGCACGCTGTTATTTAGATTGTTTAAAATATCGATGGCATCTTGACGGTTTTGGGGTTTTCCAAAAATTTTGTCGTTATGAATTACAACGGTATCTGCGGTAATCAAAAGATCATTTTTGTCTATATCAAAAGCACTTGATTTCTTTTCAGCTAAATAGCGTGCCACTTGATTAGCTGCCATCCCATCAGGGATGGATTCATCCACTTTTATTTTTTTGCTTACAAAATCGATATTCAAACTCTTAAGCAACTCGATACGACGTGGTGAGCTTGAGCCCAAAATCACATTGTAGTTTTTGAGGTTTTCTAACATATATTATTGGATTATAAACAGACCTAAAAAAAGCAAACCAAACTCTTTGGCTATCAAAAAATAGAACAAAAAGCTATACAAAATCCCAAGCAACATAATTACCTTAGAGAGAGTAGATGCTGTGTGAAAATCTGCTTTAGTTTTTGCTCTTATAGTTTCATAGAGCAGAAACAACAAGGGAATCAATAGTGCAAAAAGCGTATAATTGCTGCTTATCTTATCGCCTCTTTTGAGAAAGAAAAAATAAGCTATCAAGAGCAAAAAAATTACGATTGAAATCAAGACAGAAGATACAATTTTTGATTTTTTTATTCCCCACACAATCGGCATTGTACGACATTCCATCTCTCTATCGCCCTCTACATCTTCCATATCTTTGATCAACTCTCTAATCCAAGTCATTAAAAAAGCAAAGAGTGAAAAAGTTCCAATCCAAAAAAAGATTTGATAAGGTATTAAAGTTTGCTGAAGAATGGTTTTATCAAAGTTAATTTTCAGAACTGAATAGGAAAAAATAGCTACAACAATAATCGATAGGGCACTAAGTAGGCTAACAATTAAATTGCCTATTAAAAACTGTCGTTTATAACTTGCCGAATAGAACCAAAGTAAACCTGGCGTGAGGATATAAATAAGCCCCAAAGAGAAACTTCTCAAAATAACAGCTAAAATCAAACCGAGCAAAAGGCCTAAAATGGTTATGATTTGATAGAAAAGCATAGTCGATTTTTTACTTATCAACTCGCCAACTATCACTTTGCCTGCTTTATTGATTCTATCAATTTTCAGATCAAAATAGTCATTGATAATATAGCCTCCGGCGGTAATCAAGAGAGTGGAAAAAATCAATAAAAGAAATCGATAATCTACTGATAATTCATTTTGTGCAAAGCCAAATGATTGAAGAATGGGAACCACAACCGCAAAGTAGAGCAAGAGATGAATTACTGCCAAAAACAGTAAGTTTTTCCATCTAACAAGTTCAAAATAAGTTTTGATTTGAGACATAAGTTAATTCATCTATTTATAACTCTGTAGCATTAATTATCAACTGCATCATCTGTTTCGTTATTTTCAGAACTATTTTGCTTTACTGACTGATTATCTTCTTTTTTTATTCGAGGAGATTGAACAACCAAATATACACCAGCCACAATCAGTAACAAAGGCCAAACCAACTCAGATAAATCTTTTGTTAGCAATAAAATATCTTTGAGATAAACAAATGACCAAATAAGTAACAAAACTACCCCTATTGTACGATTTCGATGGGTAAAAAGAAAAATAAGGCCAAAAAGGAACAAGAGATTTCTCCAATTGAAGATAAATGTCTCTACAGCAGGCGAAAAAACATCTAACTGTTTCAATAAAAATATAATACCTACGATTATCAAAGACAATCCCCAAGGCAGCTGATTACTTCTTCTCCACATCATGTTTATTGTTTATTTATTTATTGATTATTTTATTTATTGGACTATCCTTTCTCAAAATTGGTTTCAACACTTCATAAGACAAAAAGACGGCAGTTTGACCCATACTATATGGTGCAATATCATAAGGGTTATACACATAGGTAATACCCTCATTATCAACAATAAAATTATTATTAGGCTTGATCTCTTTTTCATAATAATTAAAATCCGATAGATCTGCTACCGATTCGATTTCAGCTTTATTAGCAACTATTTGCTCTTTAATAAGATTGGAAAGTATTTCTGTGTAATTATCAATAAAAATATCTTTTTCACTAAATACGCTTGCATCTTGCATATCAAAATTAAATATCTGTTGTCTGCTATTGCCGTGGGCACCACCTAAATAGGCATAATGCTCATAACTGTATGAAATGATGTCTTCATCAAAATAGAGTAACGAACCAACTATATCAATTTGATTATCAAGAAATGCTTTTGCTCCCTCTAAATCGTTTATCTTTTCCAAAAATGGCAAATTACTTTTGATGTATTCATTGGCAATATTTTCGGCGTAAGTGGCAAGCACTGTATCAATATCGATGTAATTGTATCTATCGCCAAATATCTTAGCTACTATTTGTTTTTGAACACTCAATATCAGCTCATTATCTGGGAATTCAGTTGGTAAATCCATCGAAACACTTATCTCTAAACTACCCATCTCTTTGTTCTCTTCCGAAACAAAAAACTCATTATAATACTCCAAAGTTCTATAGTCTATTTTCTCTTTTACGCAAGAAACATTAAAAAAGACTAACGCAACTATGAGAGCTACACCAAAATACTTTCTTTTAATTTTCATAATTACTGTTGTTTCAAAACAAATATTAGCTACAAAGATAATGAATAATCTCAAAATAAGCTTAATATTCTATTATTAAAAATAGCGCCTAACAAAACAGTTTAATTGTTCACTAATCTTATGATTTGTTTTTTTGCAATATGGAAATAAATATCTAATTTTGCACCACTAAATAAAACAAGTTATTAATTTTAAATAGAAATGAGAAACAAGTTCAAATTTATGACAGCCGAAGAGGCTGCTTCTTATGTAAATCATGGTGATTTAGTAGGCTTTAGTGGTTTCACGCCAGCAGGATGTCCCAAAGAAGTACCAACAGCAATTGCAAAGCGTGCAGAAGAGTTTCACGCAGCTGGAAAAGAGTTTAAAATTGGGATGTACACCGGTGCATCAACGGGTGACTCTTTAGATGGAGCGTTGGCACGAGCTAAGGCAGTAAGCTTCCGCACTCCATATCAATCAAACAAAGATATGCGCGCAGCTTTGAACTCTGGAGAAGTTGAATATTATGATTTGCATCTTTCTGCTTTGGCTTTAAGTTTAAGATACGGTTTTATCAAACCTCCTAAATTTGCTATAATTGAGGTTTGTGATGTAAAAGAGAATGGCGAAGTAGTTTTAACTTCTGGAGTTGGTATATCGCCCACTATCGCTAACTTAGCTGAGCACATTATTCTTGAACTCAATCATTATCATCCAAAAGAACTAAATGGATTGCACGATTTATATGAAGCGGCTAATCCTCCAGCACGAAGAGAAATTCCTATTTATTCGGCCTCTGACAGAATTGGAACTCCAACTCTAAAAATTGATCCAAGCAAGATATTGGGTATTGTTGAGACCAATCGCCCCGACGAAACTGGTGGTTTTTCTCCACTTGATGAAGTAACAGAGCGAATTGGCGAAAATGTAGCTAACTTTTTAGCTTCTGAACTCAAAGCCAATAAAATACCAAGTGATTTTGTTCCTATTCAATCGGGAGTTGGTAATATCGCAAATGCACTATTGGCTTCATTGGGTAAACATCCTGAAATCCCTGCATTTGAGATGTACACAGAGGTAATTCAAGACTCAGTTGTAGAAATGATCAGAAGCGGCAGAGTTAAATTTGCAAGCGGTTGCTCACTTACTGTTTCCAACGATGTACTGCAAGGTATTTATGAAGATTTGGATTTTTTCAAAGACAAATTGGTATTACGCCCACAGGAGATATCAAACAGCCCTGAAATAGCTCGTCGCCTTGGTTTAATCTCTATCAACACCGCTTTGGAAGCTGACATATTTGGTAATGTGAACAGCACGCATGTGATAGGACAAAAAATGATGAATGGCATTGGAGGTTCGGGTGATTTTACACGCAACTCCTATTTCTCAATATTCACCACCCCATCTACTGCTAAAGGTGGAATGATTAGTACAATTGTACCGATGGTTTCTCACAACGATCAATCTGAACATTCAGTAAAAGTGCTGATTACAGAACATGGTGTTGCCGATTTACGAGGCAAATCACCACGTCAACGCGCACGTTTGATTATTGAGAATTGTGTTGACCCAAAATACAAACAACTATTGTGGGACTATTTAGCTCTAAGCGAAAACAAAGGAACCCACACTCCGCTCAATTTGTCTGCGGCATTAGGTATGCATATTCAGTTTGAAAAAACAGGCAATATGCTTGATACCAACTGGAATGACTATTTAAAATAATATTTTTTTAATAGATACACCAACAACGGGATAGACAAAAGTTTATCCCGTTGTTTTTTTATTGAAGATAGATTTAGCAGTACCGAAAGAAATAATATTTATGAAACTGACTAATTGATTGAGTTATTTTGTGTAGATTTGCATATAAAAAAGACAAATATAATGGAGTTCGGATCAAACATAGATCAAATAATGAGTTTTTTATCATTCAGCAACTTGACACTAATAGCACTCATTTTGCTGACTTTATCTCTGATTGCTTATTTCTCAAAAATGGAAATAGCATTCTTCTCGTTGAGTACCGATAATGTGAATGATATGACTGAAAGTGATGATAAAAGAGAGCAATCAGCTATAAAACTAATAAGTGCTCCCCAATACCTTTTGGCCACTTTCATTATCGTAAGTAATGTGCTGTTAGCCCTTTTCTTTGTTTTCACTCTCTTGCTTATGATGGCTGCATACGAAACTTTTAAAATAAAACTTTATCTCGTAATTGCTGCTATCATCATTTTTTTACTGATGCTTTTTCTTATTATTTGGGGAAAATCAAAAGGGGCTAAAAACGCCAACTCTTTGGTGCTTAAAAACTCTACACGAATATTGACAATCCAACAATTATTTTTGCCTTTTGTAAAACTATTGGGTGATTCCAAAATTTTAGAAAACAATAGACTTACTAAATGGAATCTTGGGCTAATCTCAAAAGATGATCTATCCGAAGCATTGGACTTAACTGAGGAGCAACAAGAAGATGATATGGAGATGATTGAAGGGGTGATTAAATTTGGCAATTTGCCCGTAGCCGACATTATGACGCAGCGTGCTGATATGGCATTCATCGATATTACGCTCAACTTCAAAAAATTGATTGCACACATCAATGAGCTTGGATTTTCGCGCATGCCGGTTTTCGCTAACAACAAGGATAACATCAAGGGGATACTTTTTATTAAAGATTTATTGCCACATTTGGACAAACCAGACACATTTAGGTGGCAGTCATTGGTAAGGCAGGCGTTTTATGTACCCGAAACCAAAAAGATAGATGACCTACTCAATGAGTTCCAAGAAAATAGAATTCATTTGGCATTGGTGGTTGATGAGTACGGAGGGATATCTGGTTTGGTTACTTTGGAAGATATTATTGAAGAGATTGTAGGTGATATCAGCGATGAATATGATGAAGATGAAACTTTGTATGAAAAAATTGATGATCACAATTATATATTCGAAGCCAAAATTGAAATTGAAGAGTTTTGTGAAATAATTGGAGCCAACAAAGATGACTTTACAGGCGATATGGATGATGTAGAAACACTTGCAGGATTGATATTAGAGCTAAAAGGTGAAATGCCACAAAAGAAAGATATTATTGAAACTGATAAATATCGTTTCGAGATATTTTCGGTTGATAAAAGGAGAATTAAAAAACTTAAACTTACTATACTTGATTCAAAAAATCCTGAAAACATTGATAGTTAGAGAAAATTATATTTACCTCATTTTACTTGTTACGTCACTGTTATTTGTAGCTTGTAAAGAGCACACAAGCCCTCGACCTTATAGTTATTTTCGCATTGATTTGCCCGAAAATGAATACGAAAACTATGATGTAGAGGGAAAAGCGTATCAATTTGAAAAATCTATCTACTCCACTATTATCGATAAAGATAGTGAAAACAATGAGCAAGTTTGGGGCATTGATATTGTTTATCCCGACAACAATGCAATCATACATTGTAGTTATTACCCTGTAAAAAACAGACTTTTTGAGCTACTTGAAGAGTCACGTTCTATTGTTTACAAACACAGTATCAAAGCCGATGCTATAGGAGAGATATCTTTTGACAATGATGAAAATCGGGTGCACGCTATTTTGTACGAATTAAAAGGAGATGTGGCAACACCTTTTCAATTTGTGCTTACGGATAGCAACAAACATTTTATGAGAGCAGCACTCTACTTTGAAAACACTCCAAATAGTGATTCAATACAGCCAGTTGTTGATTTCATTCAAAAAGATATCATCCATTTGATTGAAAGTTTTAATTGGAAATATAATTAAATTTGAATATGAGCAGTTGTCAAACTTTAGATTATAAAGAGAGTAAAATCTGTATTGTCGAAAACAATTTTTCGATAGATGAGCTGCTGTCTCAATTGGAGTATCACAATCTTTATGAAGATGATTTGGAAAGGCTCAAAATTAGCCATCGCAAGCAGGAATACTTAGCGCTTAGATTAGCTTTGAAGAAAGTTTTGAACGGACAAGAAAAAAAAATCATCTACTTAGAAAACGGCAAACCAATTCTTGAAGATGGTAGCCACAACATCAGTTTTTCACACTGTAGATATTATATCGCTGTGATGACTCACCCTTTGTTTGAAGTAGGTATCGATATCGAAACACCAACAGAAAAATTGATTTATGTTCACGAAAAGTTTTTGGGTAAAAAAGAGTTGGATTATTATCGTAAAACTAAAGATTACAACTATCTGCGCGTAGCATGGTCAGCTAAAGAGGCTCTTTTCAAAATCATTGGATTGAATGCTTTCAATTTTGCCGAACAACTTTATATACCGCCTATCGAAAACATAGAAAAGGGATTCGTAAAAGCTATCCACACTTTAACAAATAAGGAGTATTTGGTACATTTTGAAATCAATGAACATTACACATTAGCCTACTGTCTGAATGATGAAAATCAATAACAAGATATATTCAAATATGCAAGAGCTGATGATCAGTAAAAAGAAATCATTAGCACTGCTTTTGGATCCCGAAAAATCCAACTCTTTTTTCTTGAGAAAAGTGAAGGAGCAACTTAGATGCAGCTTGCCCAATTATATATTTATTGGTGGCAGTTCAAAATCAATCACCACACACAATTTAATTGATGAATTAAAAGAATTTGATACCCCTAAAATTCTATTTCCGGGAGATATTTCTCAATTTTCTAACAATGCTGATGCTATACTATATTTGTCGCTTATTTCAGGACAAAATCCAGAGTACCTTATTGGGCAACATATCAAATCAGCACTGCAAATCAAACAATCAGGAATAGAGGTGATACCAACAGGCTATATATTGATTGACGGAGAAAAACACTCATCTGTGGAGCAAGTGAGCAAAACAGCACCTTTAGCAACAACTGATATTGAAACTGTGGTAAGAACCGCTGTAGCTGGACAATTATTAGGTATGAAATTGATTTATTTAGAAGCAGGTAGTGGAGCTAAAAAGTCTGTTTCGAAGGAGATGATTGAGGAGGTAAAGAGCAATATTGACATTCCACTAATTGTAGGTGGCGGAATAAGAACCATTGAAAAGATGAAAAATATATTTGATGCAGGTGCTGATATTGTTGTTATTGGCAATTACTTTGAAGAAAAACCAGAGGACATTTCTTCATTTATCGATTCTTTGTCCTCTGGCTTATAAGTTTTATAGATAATGATTTACTCTATACGTTAAATCTAAAGTGCATAACATCACCATCTTGCACCACGTACTCTTTTCCTTCTACCCTCATTCTACCCGCTTCTTTCACTGCACTTTCAGATCCTAACTCAATAAAATCCTCATATTTGATCACCTCTGCACGAATAAAGCCTTTTTCAAAATCAGTATGTATCACACCTGCACACTGAGGTGCTTTCCAACCACGGTGAAAAGTCCACGCCCTAACCTCTTGCACACCAGCTGTAAAATATGTTTGCAAATCAAGCAAATCATAAGCAGCTTTAATCAAGCGAGAAACACCAGACTCATCCAATCCTAACTCACTCAGAAACATTTCACGTTCATCATAAGTTTCAAACTCTGCAATCTCAGACTCAATTTTTGCCGCTACAATCAAAATCTCTGCTCCTTCCTGTTCTGCCATCACACGTACGGCATCAGTATATTTATTACCTGTCACTGCACTTGCCTCATCCACGTTACAAACATATAAAACAGGCTTATAGGTAAGCAAATATAGTTCTTTAGCAAATTTCTCGTCTTCTTTGTTGTCAAAAATTACTGAGCGTGCTGACTTACCCTGCTCCAAAGCCTCTTTGAATCTTAAATATACTTCATAAGCCCTCAATGCCTCCTTATCGCCACCTGTTTTGGCCTGTTTTTCTACTCTACTGATACGTGCATCAATGGTTTCCAAATCTTTCAACTGCAATTCGGCATCTATAATTTCTTTATCTCTAATTGGATCAATCGAACCATCAACATGGGTAACATTTTCATCTTCAAAGCATCTCAAAACATGCAGTATAGCATCCGTTTCACGGATATTACCCAAAAACTTATTACCCAAACCTTCCCCTTTGCTTGCACCTTTTACCAATCCTGCTATATCTACAATCTCAACTGTTGTAGGTAAAATACGTTGTGGTTTCACAAATTCAGCCAATTTATTAAGTCTCTCATCAGGTACAGTGATAACTCCAATGTTGGGTTCGATAGTACAAAAAGGAAAATTAGCCGCTTGTGCCTTGGCATTTGATAAACAGTTGAAAAGTGTAGATTTTCCGACATTTGGCAAACCTACGATACCGCATTGTAATGACATTTTATATTTAAGTTATTTGACAACTGCTGTTTAGCAACATTACATATGTCGCTGATAAACAGACACTTGTATGTTTTGTTTGATTATATCTATTTTTGAATTTGCAAAGATACAATAAATTAACTAATTAGCACTCCCAGTCTGTAGGTTTTATCTTTCTAAACTGTTCAAAAAAAAAATAATAGAAAAAACTTTTTATGATCCAATACTACTCTTTGCTAAAAATTAACTTAGTCTATAAAATATTGTTACTGCTTTGATTACCAATAGGCAAACTTTATTTTCAGCATTCATAACTAAACAAAGAGAGCTCACTATCGACTCAAAAACAGATGTAATAGCTAATCATTAGAAATATATTCTCTCTTTTTTAATAGAAAAAAGCCATTAATTCAGTATCTTTGTAACTTGTAATAAAATAACATTGGATTTATATTAGAAATTCTTAGTTTTTTATCCACTATGCTTAAAAACCATCCTAAAGGGCTTTTAGTTGTTTTTTTCACCAATATGGGTGAGCGATTTGGCTTTTATACACTATTAGCTATTTTATTGCTTTTTCTTCAAGCAAAATTTGGATTGAGTGCCGAGAGTGCGGGTCAATACTACAGCTGGTTTTTCTTTACAATGTATGCCTTGGCATTTTTAGGTGGTGTTGTAGCCGATTGGTCTGAAAAATACAAACAAATCATACTTTGGGGACAAATATTGATGCTGGTAGGCTACTTATTATTGGCACTTCCAAGCTCATCGCTCCCAATCACAGTTGTAGCTTTGGTAATCATTTCATTGGGAAATGGCTTTTTCAAAGGAAACTTGCAAGCCGTTGTTGGTCAGCTCTATGACGATGAGAAATATGATAAATATAGGGATGTAGCATTTATGATTTTCTATATGGGTATCAACATTGGAGCTTTTTTTGCCCCTTTTGTAGCTGTTTCGGTTCGCAACTGGTGGATGACAAGTCATGGCTTTGCCCACGATGCCAACATCCCTGCATTGGCTCATCAAGTTTTAGCTGGCGAATACACAAATGTATCCTTATTAAGAGAATTGGCAGAAAAAGTCAATATCAGCGGCAAATCCTATGGTAGCATTGAAAATTTTGCTCAGCAATACTTAGATTTATTTTCCAAAGGCTATAATTTAGCTTTTACCATTGCTGTTGCTGCAATGGTTATTTCTATTTTAGTCTATTTGATTTTCAACAAAACCATACCCAATTACAAGCAAGAAAAAGAGGTGCGAAAGCAACTCAAAGCAACCCCCGACCCAATTCCATTTAATTCACTTAGAGTGATACTCTTTAGTGTATTGTCGTTTATTGCAAGCATCATATTGTTTATTATTATTCCTGGTTTAAATTATAAAATTGGAATTTCTGTAGGCTTATTTATCAGTTTTGTTGTTTATATGCTTCAATTGACACACAAAGAAGAGATGCGCAATATGATCTCCTTGATGTTGGTTTTCCTTGTGGTGATCTTTTTCTGGATGTCTTTCAATCAAAACGGATTAACCTTGACACTATTTGCACGTGACTATATTGCAAAAGATGTTGGTCAAATTGGCAGTTTATTTTTCAACACCAAATCACTGTTAAGCATTGTGATGATTATTGCGGGATTAGCATTTTTGCTGCATAGCAGATCAACAATTCGTTACCGAATAATCGGGATGGTATTGATTTTTAGTTTTGGGCTTATTGTCTATTATTTTTATAGCCGTTCTGAAGCTTCAAACCCCATATCACCTGAGCTTTTCCAATCATTTAACCCTCTATTTGTAATCATCATTACACCAATTATGATTGGTGTTTTTCAGATATTCCAAAAGCAAAGAAAACAAATTTCTACTCCCATCCGTGTTGGCATTGGTTTGATAATTGGATCGTTTGCATTTTTAATCTTGTTCATTGCATCTAAAAATCTTGTTTCACCAAATGCCTTAGACGGTGCAATACTCGAAGATAGCCAAAGATTATCTCCATATTGGCTTATAAGCACCTATTTTATGCTAACAATTGCAGAAATCTTTCTGAGCCCACTTGGTATTTCATTCGTTACTAAGGTAGCTCCAAAACGTTTTCAGGGGTTGATGCAAGGTGGGTGGTTGTTAGCAACCGCCGTTGGTAACAAGCTGCTTTGTATGGGTAGTTTATTGTGGGGTAAATATCAATTAACAGCAGTGTGGAGCTTATTTATCATCGTTATGCTGACAGGAGCAATTATTATATTTTCATTAATTCGTAGATTTGATAAATTATCGAAATATTAAGTTTTTGATCATTTTTTCGTCTATTATATGGCTTTTTTACTAAAAATATGCTTTACAACATATATTCACTGATAGCTCTTAGCTATAAAATATATATGTTTGTATAATTTTTTATTAATCATTAAATTAAAATTGAATGTTTAAGAAACACCCTAAAGGACTTATTGGCGCTGCTCTGTCAAATATGGGCGAGCGTTTTGGATTTTACATTATGATGGCGATTTTGTCATTGTTTTTACTATCCAAATTTGGTTTAACCAAAACACAAGCAACCGTAATCTACTCTATTTTTTATGCTTTGATTTATTTGCTGGCATTAGCTGGTGGATATATTGCTGATAAAACAAAGAAGTATAAAAGTACTATTTTATGGGGACTGGTGTTGATGACCATTGGTTATTTTGTGATCTTTATCCCTACACCTACCCCAGTTCCCAATTTTGGTTTATATTTGACGCTGACAACTGTTGGTCTATTTATCATTGCATTTGGTAATGGTTTATTCAAAGGTAACCTTCAAGCTGTTGTTGGTCAAATGTATGACGACCCTAAGTATTCGGATAAACGTGATACCGGTTTCCAAATTTTCTACATGTTTATCAATATTGGAGCTATGTTTGCTCCTATTATTGCTGTGTTTATTCGCAACTGGTGGGTTCAAAAAAATGGTTTTATTTACAACCCCGACCTACCATCTTTGAGCCACCAATACCTAAAAGGTACTATTACCCCTGAAGCTCAAGAGAGATTTTTTGATTTGGCTGGGCAAGTTAGCAAAGTTGGTGCACCTACCGATATGAAGGTGTTTGCAGAGAGCTACTTGAACGTATTTAATACTGGTTTCCACTATGCGTTTGGTATAGCTATTATAGCTATGTTGATTTCTTTGGTGATTTTCTTATTCAACAAAAACAAATTGCCTGATCCAGCAATGAAGACTGTTGCAGCAAAAGATGGCAACAATGTTGTTGAAATGGATGCTAAAGAGGTACGTCAGCGTATTTATGCTCTATTCTCCGTATTTGCAGTGGTTATTTTCTTCTGGTTCTCATTCCACCAAAATGGTTTGACACTCACTTTCTTTGCCAATGAATATACCAATTTAAGTATGTTCAAGTTAGATTTAGGCGTTGTAGTACTCGAAGGTGCAGAGCTATTCCAAATGTTTAATCCTATTTATGTGGTATTCTTGACACCAGTCGTAATTGGTATTTTTGGTTGGCTTCGTGCAAGAGGTAAAGAGCCATCTACTCCGAAAAAAATCGCAATTGGTATGGGTATCGCAGCCCTCGCATTCTTAGTAATGGCAATTGGTTCTTATGGACTACCAAACAACAAAGATGTTGTTGCAATGGGTGGATTAGAAGATGCAATGCGTGTAACTCCATTGTTATTGATTGGTACATATTTAATTCTTACGGTAGCAGAGTTATTTATCAGTCCTCTCGGATTATCATTCGTATCAAAAGTAGCTCCTCCGCAGTATCAAGGTATTATGCAGGGTGCTTGGTTGGGTGCAACAGCATTAGGTAATCAACTCCTATTTATCGGTGCAATTCTATACGAAAACATCCCAATCTGGGCTACTTGGAGTGTATTCATCGTGGCGTGTCTGATATCTATGTTCACAATGCTATTTATGCTCAAATGGTTAGAGAGAGTAGCAAAATAGAATCGATATTTTTATAAATACAACAAAAGGGGCTGTCTTCAATTAAGAAAACAGCCCCTTTCTATTTTATCCTTATTTAGTAAATACTAAATTATAATTTCTTAGTCATATCCATAGCATCGCGCATAATAGCACTTACCTCATCATTGATGTGTTTTGCAAAATCATCAATAGATAGTGTGAACTGATCTCCTCCACCTTGTTTGCGAACTGAAACCTCACCATTTTCAACCTCTTTCTCACCAACAATCAACAGGTAAGGAATACGTTTCAATTCGTTGTCGCGTATTTTTCGACCAATTTTTTCATTCCTATCATCTACTACCGCTCGCACTCCTTGCACATCAAGTTGGCTTGCCACCTCTTTTGCATAATCGTTGTATTTATCGCTTACAGGCAATATTACAGCTTGGTCAGGTGTTAGCCACAGAGGGAATTTACCAGCGGTATGCTCAATTAAAACAGCTACAAAACGCTCCATCGAACCGAATGGTGCACGGTGAATCATCACCGGACGATGTTTTTTGTTGTCTTCTCCAGTGTATTCCAATTCGAATCGCTCAGGTAAGTTGTAATCAACTTGGATAGTACCCAACTGCCATTTTCTACCCAAAGCATCGCGAACCATAAAGTCCAACTTAGGACCATAAAATGCCGCTTCACCCAATTCTATTACGGTTTTCAAACCTTTCTCTTCGCAAGCCTCAATGATAGATTGCTCCGCTTTATCCCAGTTTTCATCACTACCAATATATTTTTCTTTGTTGTTGGGGTCTCGAAGTGAAATTTGAGCTTCAAAGTTTGCAAAATCCAAAGCTTTGAAAATGATGAAAATAATATCCATCACTTTCAAGAACTCATCTTTCACTTGGTCAGGACGACAGAAAATATGGGCATCATCTTGCGTAAATGAACGAACCCTTGTCAGTCCGTGCAGCTCTCCACTTTGCTCATAGCGATAAACAGTACCAAACTCAGCCAAACGAAATGGCAGATCTTTATAAGAGCGTGGTTTATATTTGTAAATCTCACAATGGTGAGGGCAATTCATCGGTTTAAGCAAGTATTCCTCATTTTCCTCTGGCGTATGGATTGGCTGGAAAGAGTCTTTTCCGTATTTTGCATAGTGACCTGATGTAATATAAAGCAATTTGTTACCAATATGCGGAGTAATTACTTGCTCATATTCATATTTACGTTGAATTTTCTTCAAGAAATCTTCTAATCGCAATCTAAGTTCGGTACCCTTTGGCAACCACATAGGCAATCCTTTACCTACTGTTTCCGAAAACATAAATAGCTCTAATTCTCTACCAATTTTTCGGTGGTCTCTTTTCTTTGCCTCTTCAAGCATCACCAAATACTCATCAAGCATTTTCTTTTTTGGAAAAGTAATACCATAGATACGTGTAAGCATATTTCTGTGTTCATCACCTCTCCAGTATGCACCTGCAACGCTAAGTAGTTTTATCGATTTGATTTCATCTGTACTACTCAAATGTGGGCCACGACATAAATCCGTAAATCCACCTTGAGTGTAAAGGGTGATAGTTCCATCTTCAAGCTCTGAAATCAATTCGGTTTTGTATTCGTCACCTTTGGTTTCAAATAACTTCATTGCATCAGCCTTAGAAATATCTTTTCGAACAATAGCCTCTTTGCGTGCAGCTAATTCTCGCATTTTATCCTCGATAATTTGCAAGTCGCTCTCTTTGATTACAGCTTCTCCTGGATCAACATCATAATAAAAACCATTTTCTATAGCTGGTCCTATACCAAATTTGATACCGGGATAAAGCTCTTGCAAAGCCTCTGCCATCAAGTGAGCAGAACTATGCCAATATGCGTGTTTCCCTTCGTCATCATCCCATTTGTAGAGCTGAATAGCAGCATCTTCGTTGATTGGTCGTGTCAAATCCCACGTGTCGCCATTAACACCCACAGATAAAACCTCTTTTGCCAATCTTGGACTTATACTTTCAGCAATCATTTGCCCTGTTACACCCACTTCATAATTGCGTACAGAGCCATCAGGAAACGTAATATTAATCATCTCTAAATTTTTTATTTATTAAAATGTGAAGTTTATTTCTTCAAAGAAATTTTCAATCTGCAAAGGTACAATATTTACATAACTTTTGAAAATCTAAAATATTCATTTTGTAGATTTTTTCCTCTTATTTTGTTCTCTTGCCGTGTTTCTCTCCCAAAAAACCCCATCAACATAGCCTTGAATTTCTTTATTCAAGTCGGCTTGAGCCAATCTTTTCTCAGCCCATAGACAATATTCGTGATTCGACTCTATTCCCACAAAGTTTCTTCCCAATTTTTTAGCAACCACAGATGTGGTGCCAGAGCCAAGAAATGGATCAAAAATAACTCCTCCTTCAGGCGAAGAGGCTAATATCAATTTGGCAATTAGCTTTTCAGGTTTTTGAGTAGGATGATCGGTGTTTTCGGGCATCGACCAATAGGGCACACTGATATCGTCCCAAAAATTTGATGGATGTGTCAATCTAAAATTTCCATCGGCAGTCTCTTCCCAATCTTTGGGCTTACCATCTTTTCGGTAAGGGGCAACAACTCGCCTTGTTTGTTTAACTGACTCTATATCAAAATAGTAATTGTTCTTATTTTTCACTCCAAACCAAATATCCTCCATTCCGTTTTTCCAATTTTGCTTAGCTCCCCTACCCTTTTCTCGCTGCCAGGTGATTCTATTAATAACCGTCATATTTTCATTCATAACTTGATATTGAGATACAGAGCTTTTCCAATCACCACAGAGATATAGTGAACCATTATCTTTCAACAGTTCAAGCACCTTGGAGAACCAAGTTCTCAAATAGGTCAAATAATTATCTTCATCTGTTGATTTGAATTTAAAACCGTGAAAATTCCTATCTAAGTTATAAGGAGGGTCGATGATAATCAGATCAGCAAATTTCTTTGGCAACAGATCCAATGCTTCAAACAAATCGGCATGTATCGTTTTATTCAATATAATATCGAGTTGGCTACAATCACAGTCAGCAAGATTTAAAATATTTTTAGCATACAGCTCCTTTTCGTTTTCACTAATAGTCAATGTCTTATTGCGTGGCGATCGATTTTCTTTATTATCTATCATCTAAAAACAATTTATTTACCTGTTATATCATATATCTCTTTGATTCTTTCCAATTCACCGTTGTGGTCAAAATTGATATCGTGCAAGCGTGCATCATTCAGATCGAAAACCCATCCAGCTACTTTTGGATATCCATTTCTATAATATGACTTTTGTACGTCTGCCATTTTCAACACATTCAAGCATTGTTCATACGTATTCAACTCAACAAAACGTCTATATCTAAGCTCCTCATCCTCAATTCCATTCAATTCATTTTTGTGTAGCCTGTAAACATCCCTAATTGTTCGCAACCACGGATTCAAAATCCCCTGATCTTTATGTCCCATTGCTGCGCGGATTCCTCCACACTCATAATGCCCACAAACAATAATAAACTTTACGTGAAGATGATTTACAGCATAATTAACCACAGATAGTGCACTCAAATCAGTAGCATTCATCATATTTGCAATATTACGATGGATGAAAACCTCACCTGGTTTCAAGCCCATAATCTGATTGGGATGAACACGACTATCCGAACAACCAATATATAAAAACTCAGGATTTTGTTCGGCACCTAAATATTCAAAAAGCTGAGGATTATTCTTTTGATTATACTCAATCCACTCTTTATTGGCTTCGAATATGCGGTCATATTTTTCTTGATCTGTCATAATTGAAAAGTTTATTTATCCAAAGATAGTATAAAATATTTGTTGTATATATTTATTCTCATTTTAAAAAGGAAAAAGGTGTAAACGAAAAGACGTTTACACCTTTTTTATAATTAAGGTTTTATATGTTATTTTTCAGATAGAAATGCTCTATATACCCATCCTGCAAGCATAGCACCCCCAATCGGAACAACTATAAACAACCACAGCTGAGGGATATAGTTACCACCTGCAAAAATGGCTTGCGATATACTGCGTGCAGGATTAACTGATGTGTTGGTTATCGGGATACTAATCAAGTGTATCAAAGTCAAAGCCAAACCAATAGCTAAGCCAGCAAAGCCTTTAGGAGCTCTGCTATCTGTTGCACCCATAATAACTATTAAAAACATAAAAGTCATAACAAACTCGGTAACAACTGCAGCAAGCAAACCATATCCATGTGGAGATAGTGCCCCATACCCATTGGCAGCAAAGGCTCCTGCCTTACTGTTGTCAATGGCAAAATCTGCATTTCCTGATGCTACAACAAAAATAACTGCTGCTGCTAAAATTGCACCTAAGACTTGCGAAATAATAAAAGGTAACACCTCTTTGCCATTTGCTCGACCACCAGCAAACAGTCCTAAAGTTACTGCGGGATTAAAATGAGCTCCTGATATATGCCCTAAACCATAAACTCCTACCAAAACAGTAAGACCAAACGCTAAAGCTACCCCTGCATAGCCAATACCTAACTCGGGGATACCAGCTGCGAAAACAGCACTACCAGCACCTCCTAACACGAGGCCAAAAGTACCTAAAAACTCTGCTAAATTCTTCTTCATAATTATTGTTTTTATTATAACCTACTCATAAGGCTTTTCGGTTTACGCCATCTTTCACTTATGTGAAAAAATAAAAAGGTTTAATATAATTTATTTTGAAAAAACAAAGATAAGGAAAAATATGGAATGAATCAACAAACAAGATGATCTTAGCGACTTATCGGTGCTTTCTAAAATTAGATAGAGCTCTCTCAGAAAACAAATTGCAATTGTTTCATTAAAAAGCATATACCATTTTTTGAAATAAGCGATTAATTACGTACTTTTGTAAGCAATTAAGAAAATATTTTTTTATAGAATGAGAACCAACGAACAATTTGATCAAATCATAAAAATTTGTCGTGATATTTTTAGTAAAAAACTAAAAGATTATGGTGCATCTTGGCGAATATTAAGACAAAGTTCGGTTACTGACCAAATTTATATCAAAGCCAATCGCATTCGCTCACTCGAAACAAAAGGTGTCAATAAAGTTGGAGAAAGTATTAAAGATGAATTGATTGCCATTGTCAACTACGGTATTATTGGATTAATCCAGTTAGAACTTGGCGAATCAACTTCTGATGATTTGGAAACAGCAAATGCATTAGAACTGTATGACAAATATGTGAGTGAAGCATTTGAGCTATTGCAATCAAAAAACCATGATTATGATGAAGCTTGGAGATTGATGCGTATGCAATCTTACACAGATTTGATTTTGATGAAAATTAATCGTACCAAACAGATCGAAGATAATATGGGTAAAACCATCATTTCGGAAGGAATAGATGCCAACTATTTTGATATGATTAATTATGCTATATTCGGTTTGATAAAAATAGAATTTGAATAAAGTATTTACAAATATATTTTTAATCTTAATTATTATATCTGAACAAAATGAGAAATAAAAGAAAGAATAAATATGCTGTAAGAACTGTAAAACCTGAAAAACTATCTGACAAAATAGTTCGATTCTTACTTCTATCCATACGCTTAGTGTTAGCTGCTGTCTTTATTTTCTCAGGTTTTGTAAAGGCCATCGACCCGCTCGGATCTACATACAAATTTCAAGATTACCTACACTCATTCGGTGGTGTTTTTACCGACCTAATTCCCTTTTCATTTGTAGCAGCTATCGCACTATCTACTTTGGAGCTGGTCATAGGTATTTGTTTTTTATTTAAAATAAAAATCAAAACAACTACAATAGCTGCGTTGCTATTTATGATGGTTATGTTACCCCTCACGCTTTACATAGCTCTTTACAACCCAGTGACAGACTGCGGATGTTTTGGTGATGCTTTGGTAATCTCAAACTGGGCTACTTTTTATAAAAATGTAGTGATCACAAGTTTGATTTTCATTTTACTCTTTTTCTGCAAATCCATCTATAGTTTTCTTACCAATAGTGGAGAGTGGATCGCTATTATTTTCTTCATAATTTTATCATTGGGGCTATCAGTTTATAGCTATATGAACTTACCTTTGATAGATTTTAGACCTTATAAAGTTGGTGTAAACATAGCTGAAGCGATGCAAGTGCCCGAAGGAATGCCACGCGATGTGTATGAAACAAGCTTGATTTATGAAAAAGATGGCGTAGCACAAGAATTCACACTTGATAATTATCCAAAAAACGATAGCACTTGGGTTTTTGTTGAGCAAAAATCAATTTTAGTGCAAAAAGGTTATGAACCACCCATTCACGATTTCGATATTGTAGATGAGTATGGTGCATACATCACAGACGACATTATCACAGATAAAAACATTGTGCATTTATTGATAATGTACGACTTAGATGCATCTTTAGAAAATGCCATTGCAGTTACAGAAGAGCTATATAAAAACGCCATCTCGAAACGAGAAAAATTTTATGCGGTAACTGCTTCTAACAATGAAACAATCGAGAATTTCAAAACTCAACACTTGGTAAGTTATCCATTCTGCACGGCCGATCCAATTACGCTTAAAACAATTGTGAGGGCTAATCCAGGGTTGATTTCTATTCAAAATGGTGTGATAATTGACAAAAAGAATTTGAGAAATTTCAAATAAATATAATAGGTATATTAGTAATTAATTAATTTTTTAATCAAGCTATTCTATATTAAAAAGAAAATCTATTAGAATAGCAATTTATAAGGAGTATGAGGAAAAATATTGTAGCAGGTAACTGGAAAATGAATAAAACCCTGCAAGAAGGAGTAGCTTTAGCTAAAGAACTAAAAGAGTTGTTGGATGGTAACGACCTCAATTGTGAAGTTATAGTAGGCACGCCATTCACACATTTAGCTACTGTAAGCGAAACTTTAAAAGACTCTGTAATCAACGTAGCAGCTCAAAATAGTGCAGACAAAGAATCAGGTGCTTATACCGGTGAAGTAAGTGCTGCAATGGTAAAATCAACTGGTGCTAACTATGTCATTTTAGGTCATTCAGAAAGAAGAGCCTATTATGGTGAAACTTACGAAATCTTGAAAGAGAAAGTAGAATTAGCATTAAAAAATGAATTGAAGCCAATTTTTTGTATCGGTGAACTGAAAGAAGAACGCGAAGCAAATCAACAAAACGAAGTGGTAAAAGCTCAATTAGAAGGATCTGTTTTCAATCTTTCAGCTGATGATTTTAGTAAAATTGTGATTGCATATGAGCCTGTTTGGGCTATCGGCACTGGATTAACAGCCACAGCTGCACAAGCACAAGAAATACACGCCTATATTCGCAGCTTGGTTGCTGATAAATATGGTGAAGATATTGCCAATAACACCTCTATTTTGTATGGAGGAAGCTGCAACCCTGGCAATGCAAAAGAGCTATTTTCTAATCCTGATGTTGATGGTGGCTTGATTGGAGGTGCATCATTGAAAGCTTCTGACTTCAAAGCCATTATTGATGCTTTCAATTAAAAAAAAGAAGCATTTATCAATAGGATTTGTTAATATATCAAGAAATTAAAAACGCTAATTAGCAAATAAAATTAAAAATCTTACAAAGTGAAAAACTTTGTAAGATTTTTTTTAATTTTGTACTGCTTAAAATTTAATAGAATAATTGTGATAAAGATTTACGAAGACAAACCAAATTTTGCTCAAATAAAACATGTTGTTGAAGTTTTGAGAAATGGAGGTGTTATCATCATACCTACCGATACTGTTTATGCCTTTGCTTGCGACATTTTTAACAATGCAGGAGTTGAGTTTATCAACAAAATAAAAAATAGAGATCCTCGTAAATCAAATCTCTCTTTTGTTTGCTATGAAATGAGTCAAGTGAGCGAATATGCAAAACTCACAGATGGTGCATTTAAGATAATGCGTAAAAACTTACCAGGTCCTTTTACTTTTATTCTTCAAGGCAACAATCGTTTGCCAAAGCTATTTAAAAATCGTAAAAATGTTGGTATAAGGATTCCTAATAACAATATCGTACTTGAAATTGTGAAGGAGTTGGGTAATCCAATTATGACAAGTTCGATCCTCACTTCAGGAGAATATGAAGAGTACTACACTGACCCTGAGCTAATTCGAGAAAGTTTTGACAACAAAGTGGATTTGGTAATCGATGGTGGATTTGGCGGTGTGGTTCACTCTACAGTGGTAGATTGTAGTGACGATGAAATTGTCATCATACGTGAAGGAGCCGGAATACTGCAATATTAAAATAAAATTCATCTGTAAAATAAAGAATAAAATAAATAGAAATATTAACCAATCAAATATTAATTAATACCATTAAAAACAGATTATTATGAGTAAAATACTTGTCATCAATCCTGGATCTACTTCAACAAAAATTGCTATATTTGATATGAATGAAAAAGAACACGAGTTTACAATTCATCATTCAGTTGTAGAATTATCGCAATTTACACACATTTCAGAGCAATTTGATTATCGTTATGAGTTAATCATAAAATCCTTAGAAGAGAGAGGCATACCGATGGATTTTTGCGTAGTGATGGGACGCGGAGGTATGCTACCACCGATGGAATCAGGGGTTTACAAAGTAAATCAAAAAATGTTAGATACACTTGAGCGTGCCGAACGTGGCGAACATGCCAGTAATTTGGGTGCAGCCTTAGCAAATAGAATCTCTACCGAATGTGGCAAATGCACCGCATATATTGCCGACCCCGTTTCGGTCGATGAGCTTAGCGAAGTGGCTCGTATGAGCGGTATGCCTGAAATACCACGCCAATCTATTTTTCATGCCCTTAACCAAAAGGCAGCAGGACGCTGGCATGCTATGAAAATGGAACGCAAATATGAAGATTTGAATCTGATTATTGCACATATGGGTGGTGGAATCTCAGTGGGTGCTCATCAAAAGGGACGTGTAATTGATGTAAATCAAGGATTAGATGGATATGGTCCTTTTTCTCCCGAAAGAAGTGGTACGGTTGATGCTGCTCGTCTGGTCAAAATGTGTTTTTCTGGAAAATATAGTGAAAGAGAAATTTTAAGAAAATTGGCTGGTAAAGGTGGGCTGACTGCTCATTTTGGAATCAATGATTTGCGCGAGTTAGAAAGAATGGCCGAAGAGGGTGACGAACGAATCAAAATGGGAATAGAAGCTATGGCATACACGGTAGGTAAAGAGATTGGTGCCCTTTTTGCAGTGATGCACGGCAAAGTTGATGGTGTTATCTTAACAGGTGGTGTTGCATTTTGCGGCATTGCTGTTGATTATATTAAAAAAATGGTTGAGCCATTTGTCAAAGTGTTTGTATATCCAGGTGAAGATGAGATGGCAGCATTGGCACTTAATGCCGTGAGGATGATCAACGGCGAAGAGTCAAAAGAGTTCTAATACTCATCTAATAATTTTATAATAAATAGTTTTTTTGCTTATATGATAATCTATAAATTTGGAGGTGCATCTGTAAAATCATCAGATGGAGTGAGAAACATTGTGAAAATTGTTTCTAACCTAAAGGAAAATCTCTTTGTTGTGGTATCTGCAATGGGTAGAACAACAGATAACTTAGAAGTTATCTTAGAGTTTTTTATGAAAGCCGAAAAAGAGAAAGCTTTAGTTAAACTGAATGAGATTATAGATTATCATCATACGATTATAAAAGAGTTAAAAATCCCTGATGATAAAATTACGCAGCTGATACAGCCCTTATTTGACGAATTAAGCTCTTTAATCAAAGA
>CAYFRA010000004.1:45983-54923 GCA_964345395.1 uncultured Paludibacter sp.
AAATTACGCAGCTGATACAGCCCTTATTTGACGAATTAAGCTCTTTAATCAAAGATGGTGTAGGTGATGATTACGACAAATGGTATGATCAAATAGTATCATTTGGCGAATTAATCTCTTCTTCCATCATTTCGTCATATATGTTGGCTACTGGGGTGGATAACAGATGGATTGATATGCGTTGCAATCTAATTACAGATAGTAATTTCAGAGAGGCAAACATCAATTATTTAGAATCGGAAAAAAGATTGCTCCAAAGTGTTCAATTTGATGAGTGTAGCATCTACATTTCACAAGGATTCATTGGTGGAACAACAAAAGGATTTACGAGCACATTGGGGCGAGAGGGTTCGGATTTTACGGCTGCTGTTGTTGGTAATCTGATGAACGCCGAAAAAGTAGTTATCTGGAAAGATGTGCCTGGGATATTAAATGGCGATCCTCGCATATTCAACAACACCATTTTGATACCTGAACTAAGTTACTTAGACGCCGTTGAGTTGGCTTATAGTGGAGCTCAAGTCATTCATCCAAAGACCATTAAACCTTTGGAAAACAAGATGATCCCCCTCATTGTAAAACCATTTGACAATCCTGATGGCGAGGGTTCTATCATTCACAATGATGCCAAACCTATCGATGTGCCTATCCTTATTCTAAAACGAAACCAGATGCTCATCACCTTGCGACCATTGGATTTCTCTTTTATTTTAGAGGAGAGTTTAACTTGGATTTTTACTGTGGTAGAAAAGTACAGACTGAAAGTTTCACTTATCCAGAGTTCGGCAGTAAGTATATCCATTTGTGTTGATAATAGCAGATATCTTCAACGTGCCATCGAGGAGCTGAACAACGATTACAAAGTTAGCTACAACATTGACTTAGAACTACTTACTATAAGGGGTATTAATGACAAAGTTGTAGAAGAGACTACTAAAAACAGAAAAATACTTGTTGAGCAAAAAACCAGACGCATCGCGAGATACGTGATGCGTAAAGTGTAGTTTTTCAAGTTGAAATTTCAAATATAGTAGGATAGCGTTGAAAGATATTTGACACGCTATCCTATTTTTTTATTGCTTGTTTTTTCGGCATTCTGCTTAGCTTTGTTATCAAACAATTCATCTAAAGGTTTGAAAGCTAAATTGATAATAAGCACCGCCAAAGTTGCCAAAATAGTAAGTTTGTATAATCCCAAACCCGCAACACTACCTATAGCAGCACTGCTCCAAATGGTAGCAGCCGTAGTCAATCCCTGCACATTTACACCTCGATGTATGATAACACCACCCCCCAGAAAACCTATACCAGTAACAACCTGACCTATAATTCGAGTTGGGTCGGCATTGGGAAACTCCTCCCTCACTATAGCACTAATCATAGCAAATATAGCCGCACCAACAGCCACAAGCATATTGGTCTTTAGACCAGCACTTTTGTTGCTCAATCTACGCTCCAAGCCCACAACTCCACCTGCAACCATAGCTGCACTCAATCGATATATCATTTCATAAGTTTCCATATTTCCCCTATTTCGAACAAGTTATTTCTACAATTATAGCTTATATTCATATTTACAAATATAAGAAAAAAGATAGCAGATTACAAATGATGGAGTTTAGATTTGTTTTTTTATTGCCTTGGTGTAGGAGTCAATCACCCGAAACACACTATGATCAGAGGAGTAAAAATTCCTAAATAGACTTCTGCTCTTTTCAAAATTGAGCTTTGCACTCACCCACTCTTCCATTTCATATTGAGCAATGGCTTGATGAAGATAAATATTGGCCATTGCCGAGTTGTTGGCTCTATGCTGTGGCTTAACGCTCTCCATAAATTTTATAAAATCCAACTCCCTCTCTGTCTCACTAAAAGCTTTTAGTAAATCTTGATATATAACAGCATTTGAAGGAGATAATTTGATCATCTGCTCAGCTATATGCAAATATTCTCTATCGCCCACCTCCAAATCGAGTGTCAAAATAGCCAAGAGTGTAGCATAGTTATTGGGTTGAATTTCGTTGGATTTTCTATAATAATCAAGTGCTTTTTCCAAATCCTTTTTATCCATATAGCACATCGCCAAAAGGTTGGCAGCCTCGGCTTTGTACTCTTCGACAGATTGCAGCGAAAACGCTTTAGAAGCGTGATATAGTGCTTTATCGTTGTTTTCTTTGCTGTGATAAATGTAAGCCAGATTGTAGTGAGTCAAGGCATAATTGCTATTCAATTCAAGCGATTTACTCAAATACTTCAACGCTTCATCCTCATCATCCGCCATCAAATAGGAGTATCCAAGCTCAAAAAGTGACCAAAAATCAAATTCACCATTTTTATAGGCCAACAAATTGTACTCCTTGATATTATTTATCAACTCTTTTTCAGATAATATCCATTCATCGTGATACTCCAAGTAGGTTTCATAATAGAAATTACCTAAAACTTTATGCAACTTATAGTTATTAGGATTCTCTTTTATTGCATTTTTAAGAATAGAATCTGGCCTAAATTCCAACATTTTAATAACCAAATCTTGCTCTCTCAAATCATTTATACTTTGATTTGGGTGCAGATCTTTCAAAGCAAAACTGGTAAAATTATCTGTTTTAACGTAATAATCGAGCAATAAATTTACTTTTGCTACTATTATATTTGCATTGTGATTATATGTATCAGCCTGATGGAGCAGCTCAAAAGCCGAAGCGTATTTTCGATTCTTTATCAATCTTTCCGAGTCAGCTAAAACCTTGTCGTTTGAAAAAACTGAAAGCGAAAACAGTATAAAAATAAAACTTAGTAAATAATATCTATAATTTTTCATCTTCTTAGTACTCTATGTTTTTATATTCGATATGCAATATTCATGCAAAAGTACAAATAAGAGATGCAAGATAAAAGTTAATCTTATTGAAAGATTGGAATATCTTGTTGATATTATCAGTAGTCTCTTCCTTGTGTTTGTTGAGATTAATTCAAAAAGCTAAGTTTGCAATAGTAGCATTGAGATAAAAAGGAGGGATAAGTTAATTGAAATTATAGCTGCAAATTATAAGCTTAGTTATGCAACTATGCATAGCAAGATTCATTTGTTGATAACTGATAATCGTTTAACTACAAATTATTTAAAAAGATTGCAAGTTTTCAAAAAGCTACATACAAAACAACAAAATATTTGACCTTCCCTAAATAGGGTTGACCGTTTTTGGTTAGTATTTTAATTCAATCGTTGGTAGAAAACACAAAACAGATTGACGCTGACTTACCCACAATTGGGGTATTGATGATAGACAGAGTTTTGATGACCGAATTGACTGCACCTATTGATGTTTTTGCTAAGCACTCGGAAGATGGCGAACAACTATTCAATGTGGTTACAGTAGCTGAAGAGTATGATTTATTTACAAGCGAAGAGGGCTT
Organism: uncultured Paludibacter sp.; assembly: GCA_964345395.1. Classification (GTDB taxonomy): domain Bacteria; phylum Bacteroidota; class Bacteroidia; order Bacteroidales; family Paludibacteraceae; genus UPXZ01. The sequence continues at coordinate 49,401 of CAYFRA010000004.1, forward strand.
AAAAATGTTTCCTGATTTCACTTTTGATAATGCACCTAAGCTTGATATTATCATTGTGCCAAGTGCTTATGATATGACAGATCAAGTGAACAACGAAAATCTGATAGCATATATCAAAACTCAAAATGACCATACAAATTACACCATAAGCAACTGTGCAGCGGCATCGCTGATTGGCGAAACAGGAATAGCTGACGGAAAGAAAATTGTTACTTGGGTTGGCGGTGGAACAGAGTTGCAAAAAAACTATCCAAACTTAATTGTTCAAGATGACTCGGAGGTTAGTTTTGTGGAAGATGGGAAATTTATGTCGTCTAACGGAAATTTAGCCACTTACATTTCATCTTTAGAATTGTTAGAGAAACTAACTGATAAAAAGCACAGAGAGTTTGTAGAGTCCCAGCTCTACTTAGAAAGGCTTCAAGAATGGAAAAAATAAATATTGTGTTTGAAATTTAGTCTGTCGCTAATTTTGTCTTTTTTACATTTCAAATTAGAGCAAAACAACAGTAAATATATTTCCAAGCTTCGTACACCGAAACTCTTTCAGGTAATGACACCCGCTATCATTTTCACAAACGCATCAATATCTGTGCGGTGTGCGTGATTGCCATATGAGAAATAGATTTCTCCTAACTCTTTATCTGATAAGTAGCTCTCTGTTGTGCGGAAATCGATCACATCGTCATTTTTACCTAAGAGAATATGTTTTGTAGCCGATTGAGTTCCTATCTCTGCCGCAACGTGCAACTCGTATGAACTTGCATCGCCCTCATTAGCCAAAGCGGGATTGAAAAGTATGCATGGCAAACCCGTTTGTGTGGAGATTGCATAGGCTATCCAGCCACCCATAGATGAACCGATTAGCAAGTCAATATCTCTTTCTTTAACCTCCGACAGCATGCGTATAAAAATGGTTTTATCGTGAAAGTAATCCAACTTGGGATAATAGACATAATCAAACTTTTGTTCTAAATATAACTTTTTAGCGTCTTGAATCCCCGAAGTCAATCCGTGAAAAAAAGCTACTCTCTTGTATCCGTCCATAATAAAATAAAACCAATTTTATTTTATTCACGGGGTGACGTTGAGTCACCTCGTGAATATTAAATATATTTGATTTTTGACAAAGCTATCTCACAAACAGAGGTATAGAGTCCATAATTGTGGTATAAAACCCAAACAACATAGGAATACCTACAGCAGCCCAAGCGATGATCAATGCCAAACGAACTTTACCTGTTTTAACAGTAGAGAAATTCATATTGTCGTCTAAATTCACACCGCCATCTTCCTCAATAGCTGAAACTCGCAAAGCCTCCAGCTCCTCTTCGCTCATATGATGTTTTTTATTGACAGGGCGAACCAACAAATTGCTGATTAAGCCCAACACAAGCAGACCTGAAAGAATGAAAAAAGCTGTGTTGTAAACTTGCTCCAAAGGCACACCTTTGTTTATTTGAGCCTCTCTGATGTAATTAACCAATACCGGTCCCAATATTCCAGCTGTTGACCAAGCTGTAAGCAAGCGTCCGTGTATCGCACCCACCATTTGAGTCCCGAATAGATCAGCAAGATAAGCAGGTATGGTTGCAAAACCTCCTCCATACATCGAAATAATAACTGCAATGGCTATAACGAACATAGCTAACATACCCCATTGTCCGAAAAATGGTGCAGAAACATAGAGTGCAAAACCCAAAACAAAGAAGATGGTGTAAGTCAGTTTTCTACCAATCAAGTCGGAGAAAGAAGCCCAAATGAAACGCCCTGCAATGTTAAACAAAGAGAGCAAACCGGTGAAACCTGCCGCTACAACTGCCACTTTTTGTGCTTGCGAAGCATTCAATTCATGTAAACTTTCTTTTATTCCAATCAGCTTACCACCAAATACCTCTTGCAACAGAGGCGATGCCATACCCAACACACCAATTCCTGCCGACACATTCAAACACAATACAAGCCATAGCATCCAGAATTGTGGTGTTTTCCAAGCAACATTGACATGCACGTGACCTTGTGAAATCATATTTCTTCCATTATCCTTCTTAGGCCCTTCCCAACCGTATGGTTTCCAACCTGTAGGCGGAATACGATACATCAATGAACCTGCCAGCATATAGATAAAGTAGATGATAGCTAAGGTAATAAAGGTTTGAATCACTCCAACACTTGTTGGTGTTGCAAAAAAGTTCATCAGTTTCTCAGCCAATGGAGCACCAATCATTGCACCACCACCAAAGCCCATAATGGCCATTCCGGTAGCCATTCCGCGCTTATCAGGAAACCATTTTACCAAAGTAGAAACGGGAGAGATATATCCCAATCCTAATCCGATACCACCTATCACCCCTGAGCCCAGCCAAAGCATCCATATTTGATGCAGATAGACACCCAAGGCCGAAATCAACAATCCTCCCGACCAAGCAAAAGTTGCAATAAAGCCTACTTTACGAGGCCCTACTTTCTCTAACCAACCGCCCCATATCGCTGCTGACAATCCAAGGAATACAAAAAAGAGTGTGTACACCCACCCCAGCATAGATATTGACCAATCATATTGTGTAGAGAACACCTTAGCTAAAAAACTCATATTTTCAGGAGCTATTATCGACTCCGTTATACCCAATGACTTGGACAAAGGTATCCAGAACACCGAAAACCCATAAGCCATCCCGATACTTAAATGAATTGCCAAAGCTGCAGGTGGCACCAACCAGCGGTTAAAACCTGGTTTGGCAATAATTCTCTCTTTTTCTAAAAATTTAAAGTTAAACACTTGTTATTCTTATTTGATATTATATTACATATGATTCTTTGCAACAATTATATGAATAGATGATATTTGAAATACAAGTAAAAGTATATCAGTACCCACAAATCAATTTTTGTATAGCAAAATCTCAATCAATCCTGCCCCTAAAAGACAGAATTGATTGTATGTTTTTATTTTATTAAAACAAAACCCAAATGGTAATACCTGAGCCTACTTAATTTTATTGATCCCCATATTATAAAGGGTAAATGCAAATATATCTGCTCTTTGCTCAATGGTTTTACTTACCGGAGTTCCAGCACCATGTCCAGCATCAGTCTCTATGCGAATTAAAACAGGGTTTGTACCTGCTTGTTTGGCTTGCAACTCAGCAGCAAATTTGTAGCTATGTGCAGGCACCACGCGGTCATCGTGATCGCCAGTTGTTACCAATGTGGCTGGATACTCAACTCCCTCTTTCACGTTGTGAACAGGTGAATAGCCCAAAAGATATTCAAACATTTCAGGATTATCTTCTGCTGTGCCATAATCATAAGCCCAACCAGCACCAGCCGTAAATGTATGATAACGAAGCATATCCATCACACCCACTGCTGGCAAAGCAACCTTCATCAAATCAGGACGTTGTGTCATAGTTGCTCCCACAAGCAAACCACCATTTGAGCCACCGCTTATCGCCAAATAATCACTTGAAGTGTAATTGTTTTCAATTAGATATTCGGCAGCTGCAATAAAGTCATCAAACACATTTTGTTTCTGCATTTGAGTACCAGCATCATGCCAAGCTTTGCCATACTCACCACCTCCACGAAGATTGGGCACAGCATATACTCCACCCATCTCCATCCACACTGCATTGATAACAGAGAATCCTGGTGTCAAACTGCTATTGAAACCACCATAACCATACAAAATAGTGGGGTTTTTTCCATTCAATTTCAAACCTTTTTTATGGCTGATAATCATTGGAACGCGAGTACCATCTTTTGATGTGTAGAAAATTTGCGTTGTCTCGAATCTGTTTGAATCAAAATTAATAGCTGGTGCATTATAGAGCTCCGACTCTCCCGACTCTATGTTAAGTTTATAAATACTACCAGGCGTAACATAATTTGAGAATGAGAAATAGCAATTTTCATCCTCTTTGCGAGCACTAAATCCACCTGCCGAACCAACACCAGGTAGTTCGATTTCACGAACGATAGTACCTTCTTTATCAATCTGTTTTACTTGCGAAATGGCATCAACCATATAGTGAGCAAAGAAATATTCACCCGCCATCGAAACATCCAAAACATTCTCTTTTTCGGGAATTAAATCTACCCAATTTTCAGGAGTTGGCTTGCTCAAATCAGTTGTAACCACACGCATATTGGGTGCATCCCTATCTGTTACGATATATAACTTCGTATCATCATTATCTATTACAAATGAGCTACTTACCACATCACCTACAACTGTAATCAATGGTTTATTTGGATTATCCAGCTCTTTTACAAACAACTTATTACCATAAGTAGAAACACTTGCAGTTATTACCAAATAGGCGTTATCTTCTGTTACATAACCACGAATATATCGATGTTTTTCAGCCGGAGTAGCACCATAAATCACCTTATCGCTACTTTGTGCAGTTCCCAATTTGTGGTAATAAAGTTTGTGCTGGTCTGTCATTTCTGAAAGTTGACTCCCTTTTGGTTTTTCATAAGTAGAATAGTAAAATCCATCATTTTTATACCAAGCAATTTGGGTAAATTTCAAATCGACCAAAGTGTCACCAATCTGTTCCATTGTTTCTGTATCAAGAACAATCACTTTACGCCAATCACTTCCCCCTTCAGAGATGCTATAAGCAGCAAGTTTACCATCATTTGTAAAACTTAAAGCATCTAAAGAGGTGGTTCCTTCGGCCGAAAACTGATTGGGATCAAGAAAAACTGTTGCACTTTCAATTCCTTCATCTGTTTTGAAACGATACACCACATATTGATTTTGTAGTCCATCATTTTTATAAAAATAGCTATAATCACCCTTGATAAATGGAGCTCCTACTTTTTCATAATTCCAGATTTTCTCTAACTTTTCTTTAATCGCATTGCGATAAGGAATTTGATTTAAGTAATCAAACGTTACGCTGTTTTGAGCTTTCACCCACTCAGCTGTCTCTTCGCTCATATCATCCTCCAACCAACGATAAGGATCGGGTACCTCTTTTCCAAAATAATTGTCTACCACATCACCTTTGAGAGTTTCGGGATAATCTAATTTTACTGCGTTTTTGTTCACTTTATTTCCATTTGTGTTGCAGCCGCTTACAACAATTGATAGGATTAATAGTGCGGCAAACCATAGTTTTTTCATTATTTCGTGTTTATGATATTAAATTAATTTATAAAACAACCTTACAAAAGTATTGAAAAACAATGATATTAACAATAAAACCAAAGAAAATTGAGCTATGAAAAGAATTTATATTTGTATAGATAATTTAGCTTTGATAAAAAGAGAAAAATGTATAATTTGTAATAAACACGCTTGGGGGTATATAATGTTTTGCAAACGTTTCCAATCTAATTTTTAATAATTTGAATATAAATCCTCAATAATATTCTATTTTTTAATAACTTTGTGTAGATAAGATCTGATGTATAACTGATTAATACCAAAACGAATATGAAAAGAATTTCTACTCTATAGATGGTAAATCACACAAAGTGATGATAAAATAAAAAATAAACTTTCAAAAA
>CAYFRA010000005.1:0-5625 GCA_964345395.1 uncultured Paludibacter sp.
GTAATGCTTTTTATAGACGCAACTTAGCAGCGGGTCAAAAAGGACTTTCTGTTGCATTTGACTTGGCTACACACCGTGGCTACGATGCCGATCACGAGCGTGTAGTGGGTGATGTGGGTAAAGCCGGAGTGTCTATCTGCTCGGTTGAAGATATGAAAGTTTTGTTTGATGGCATTCCATTGAATAAAATGTCGGTATCGATGACAATGAACGGAGCTGTGCTTCCTGTATTGGCTTTCTATATTGTAGCCGGATTGGAGCAAGGTGCAAGCTTAGAAGAGATGGCAGGAACCATTCAAAATGATATTTTGAAAGAGTTTATGGTGCGTAATACCTATATTTATCCACCAAAATTTTCAATGAAAATCATTGCTGATATTTTTGAATACACATCTCAAAATATGCCGAAATTCAACTCAATTTCGATTTCGGGATATCATATGCAAGAGGCTGGTGCCACTGCTGATATTGAATTGGCATACACCTTGGCTGACGGATTGGAGTATCTTCGTGCTGGAGTAAATGCCGGAATGGATATCGACTCTTTCGCACCACGCTTATCGTTTTTCTGGGCAATTGGTATGAATCACTTTATGGAAATTGCTAAAATGCGTGCAGCTCGTCTGCTTTGGGCAAAAATTGTGAAACAATTCAATCCAAAAAATCCAAAATCCTTGGCTCTACGTACGCACTCACAAACTTCAGGATGGTCGCTCACTGAGCAAGATCCATTCAACAACGTTGGACGTACTGCTATTGAAGCTATGGCTGCAGCTTTAGGACATACGCAATCATTGCACACCAATGCATTGGATGAGGCGATTGCACTTCCTACTGATTTCTCTGCACGTATTGCACGTAATACACAAATCTATATCCAAGAAGAGACAGACATTACACGTCAAGTTGACCCTTGGGCTGGTTCGTATTATGTTGAGAAATTGACTGAAGAAATTGCTGAAAAGGCGTGGGAGTTAATCGAGGAGGTTGAGAAATTGGGCGGTATGGCTGCCGCAATCGAAACGGGTCTTCCTAAGATGCGTATCGAAGAGGCTGCTGCTCGTGCACAAGCTCGAATCGACTCTGGAGCTCAAACAATAGTGGGTGTAAACCGCTATCGCTTGGATAAAGAAGATCCGATTGATATTTTGGAAGTGGACAATACCGCAGTACGCGAACAACAGGTAGCTCGTTTGCAAGACTTGCGTGCTAATCGTGATAATGAAAAGGTGCAAAAAGCCTTGGAAGCTATCACCGAATGTGTACGCACAGGCGAAGGCAATTTATTGGCTTTGGCTGTTGAAGCGGCAAAAGTAAGAGCTTCATTAGGTGAAATTTCAGATGCCTGCGAAGCAGTCGTAGGTCGTTATAAAGCAACAATTAGAACAATTTCAGGCGTGTATTCATCAGAAACTAAAAACGATGCAGACTTTGCTCGTGCAAGTGAATTGACAGAGGAGTTTGCTAAAAAAGAGGGTCGTCGTCCTCGTATTATGATCGCAAAAATGGGTCAGGATGGACACGATCGTGGTGCAAAAGTAGTAGCAACAGGTTATGCCGATTGCGGTTTTGATGTGGATATGGGGCCTCTGTTCCAAACTCCAGAAGAAGCTGCCAAGCAAGCCGTTGAAAACGACGTACACATTTTGGGAGTATCTTCTTTGGCTGCAGGACATAAAACCTTGGTGCCACAAGTAATGGAAGAGTTGAAAAAATTAGGACGAGAGGATATTATCGTAATAGCTGGAGGTGTAATTCCTGCACAAGATTATGATTACCTCTACAAAGCAGGTGTAGCTGCAATTTTTGGTCCAGGTACTTCTGTTACTAAAGCTGCTATCAGCATCATGGAAATTTTATTGGAAGATTAATCCATTTTCAAATTTCTCAAAAGAGGAAGGATGTTGAAAATCAATAAACTGACAGCTACATTTTTAAAAATGTGGCTGTTGGTTGTTGTTAAATAGCAATTTTGAGGGTTTAGCTTTTCTTGTAATTGATGAAATAAAAAACCATATAATTGTTAAATTGAAGAAAATTGCAAATATCACATCATAATATTTGCGATAAACAAAAAAAAGCTTTATTTTTGCAGTCCGATTTTGAGAATATAAAAAAACAGCAAATAAAAATATACAGAGATGTCAAAAATTTGTCAAATAACCGGCAAGAAAGCAATGGTTGGGAATAATGTTTCTCACTCAGTACGTCGCACAAAACGTACGTTTGATGTAAACTTATTTAGAAAAAAATTCTATTGGGTAGAGCAAGATATGTGGATCAGTTTAAGATTATCTGCAGCCGGACTACGTACTATTAATAAAATTGGTTTGGATGCAGCTATCAAGCAAGCAGCCGAAAAAGGGTATTTATACCTATAATAAAAGGGGGAACTAGAGATGTCAAAGAAAACAAAAGATGTAAGAGGACAAGTAATCCTTGAGTGCACAGAGCACAAAGAGAGTGGAATGCCTGGAACTTCTCGTTACATAACAACGAAGAACAAAAAGAATACACCAGGAAGATTGGAATTGAAAAAATACAATCCAATCTTGAGAAAAATGACTATTCATAAAGAAATTAAATAAAAAAGATAGATTATGGCAAAGAAGGCGATATCAAAGCTACAAGTAGGTGAAGGTCGTACCTTTACGAAGGTGATTAAAATGGTAAAATCGCCTAAAACGGGTGCATATGTATTTCAAGAAGAAATGGTGCACAACGACAACGTACAAGAGTATTTGAAAAAATAATTTTCAAACTTATAAGATATACAAATCCTTTCATTATGAAGATGAAAGGATTTTTTGTTTATTATCTGCAAAAAGCTTACTTTTGTGTTTGTCTTTGCAGATTTTGTTTAATGCTTTCCTTTTATAGATGAGATATGGCATTTTTTGGAATATTTAATAAAAAAGAGAAGAAAGAGACATTGGATCAAGGTTTAGCTAAAACCAAAGAGAATGTCTTCTCAAAATTAACCAGAGCGGTAGCTGGTAAATCAACTGTTGATGAAGAGGTACTTGATAATTTAGAAGAGGTACTCGTAACTTCAGACGTAGGTGTTGAAACTACTTTGCGTATCATCGAGCGTATAGAAGAGCGTGTAAGTCGTGATAAGTATTTGAATACGAAAGAGCTCAATTCCATATTGAGAGAGGAGATAGCGGCCCTTCTTGCTGAAAATAATGTTGAGCAGCTCAATGATTTTAATCAGCCACTAAAAGCAAATCCATATGTGATTATGGTGGTTGGTGTAAATGGTGTTGGAAAAACGACAACCATAGGAAAATTGGCTTATCAATTCAAAGAAGCAGGTAAAACGGTTTATTTGGGTGCAGCTGACACATTTCGAGCGGCAGCTGTTGATCAGCTTGTTATTTGGGGCGAGAGAGTGGGTGTGCCTGTGATAAAACAAGGAATGGGAGCTGACCCTGCATCAGTAGCTTTTGATACATTGTCATCTGCAAAGGCAAATAATGCCGATGTGGTGATTATAGATACAGCGGGTCGTTTGCACAACAAAATCAATCTAATGAACGAGCTGACCAAAATTAAAAATGTGATGCAGAAAATTATTCCTGATGCACCACACGAAATACTTTTGGTGTTAGATGGATCTACCGGTCAAAATGCGTTCGAACAGGCTAAACAATTTACAAAAGCCACAGAAGTAAATGCACTTGCTGTAACAAAATTAGATGGCACTGCCAAAGGGGGCGTAGTAATTGGTATTTCCGATCAGTTCAAAATTCCAGTAAAATACATCGGTTTAGGTGAAAAAATGACCGATTTACAACTTTTTGATAAAGATGAATTTGTAGATTCTCTTTTCAAAGAATAATTGAAAAAACTCTAAACCAATATATTTCCTTTGAAAAAAAATAAAGTTGATATCATAACGCTTGGTTGCTCAAAAAACTTAGTAGATAGTGAGCAATTGATGCGTCAGTTTGAGATCTTAGGGTATGAAGTTCAGCATGATAGCGATCAACCTGATGGCGAAATTGTTGTTGTGAACACCTGTGGTTTTATTGGAGATGCCAAAGAGGAGAGCATAAATACCATCCTTCAATTGGCTCAAATGAAAACCGAAGATTCTAAGCTTTATGTCATGGGCTGTTTGTCGGAGCGATATCTGAAAGAGCTTGAAGCGGAAATTCCAGAAGTTGATAAATATTTCGGGAAATTTAATTATACCGAAATTCTGAAAGAGATAGGACAAGAATATCGTGCTGATTTCAAATTGGAGCGCTCGCTCACCACGCCTAATCACTATGCGTATGTTAAGATTTCAGAAGGTTGTAATCGCTCGTGTTCATACTGTGCTATTCCTTTGATAACTGGTCGTCATCGCTCACGTTCGATGGAGGATATCGTGCAAGAAGTAAGCTTGATGGTTGCAAAAGGGGTTAAAGAATTTCAACTGATTGCACAAGATTTGTCGTCATACGGTATTGATCGTTACAAAGAGATGAAGTTGGCAGAGTTGGTAGAGCGAATTTCTGATATTCCGGGTGTTGAGTGGATTCGTTTACATTATGCTTATCCAGCCCATTTTCCGTATGATGTTTTGCGTGTCATGAGAGAGCGAGATAATGTTTGTAAATATTTAGATATTGCTTTGCAGCATATCAGTGACCCGATGCTTGCGAAAATGAAACGCCATATTTCAAAAAAAGAGACGTATGAATTAATTGAATATATTAGAAAAGAAGTACCGGGCATTCATTTGCGTACAACAATGATTGTAGGACATCCGGGCGAAACCGAGCAAGATTTTGAAGAGATGAAAGAGTTTGTTCGTACTATGCGTTTTGAGCGATTAGGGGCTTTTACTTACTCGCACGAAGAGGGGACACATGCTTACAATGAATACGAAGACTCAATTTCTGATGAAGTTAAATATAGCCGATTGGATGAAATAATGGCAATTCAGCAAGAAATAGCTGCTGAACACAGTCGCAAGAAAATAGGTGAAACTATCAAAGTAATTATAGATCGTGCAGAAGAAGATTATTATATCGGACGCACCCAATTTGATTCTCCCGAAGTTGATCCTGAGGTGCTTATTCCGATTGATACAGCCGGAATTGTTGTAGGAGAATTTTATGAAGCTCAAATAATTGATGCAAATCCATTTGAGCTTTTTGCCGAATAAAAGTAAATTCTAATTTATTGAAAATATAAATCAAAATAATTATGAATAATCGTGAAATTATAGCTAATATTGCAAACGATACTTCTATGTCAAAAGAAGAGGTAGAACAGTTTGTTGAATCTTTTTCTGAGGTTCTAATTGAAAATATAATAAATAATCAGATTGTAGATATTCAAAATATTGGACATTTTGAATTAAAAAAAGAGGAAGAAAAGATTATTATTGATGATAAGAGTGGTGATAGAAAATTATTTCCACCAAGATTAAAAGTGGAATTTGTAGAAAATCCTCATTTGAATATAAAAATTAATTCGATTTAGTTTTGTTTTTTTTGTAGTATTTATATCTGAATAAAATGCATTGAAAATGGAAAGAGAGAGATTATCTAAAGATGAATTGATTGATATGTTATCATCAAAAAATCAGTTTTCAAAACAGAAAAACACATTACTTGTAAATTCTTT
>CAYFRA010000005.1:5725-20024 GCA_964345395.1 uncultured Paludibacter sp.
GAGGTAAAAGAAAAACCGAAATCTAAGGAGCAAAAGCAAAATGATGATGGGTCAAAGAAGGGGAAAATATGGATTACTGTTTTATTAGCAATTCTGATATTAGAGATTTTAGGTATTTTATTGTTCTTTTATTTTGATAAAAGAAAAGAGTCTTTGAATAATCAAAAATATATTAGAACTCAAGAAATAGCTGATTCAATTGCATTTGAACAATTGCAAAAAGAGTCATTAGATACCACAACTAATTTAGAAGAGTCGCTAATAGGTAATGAGATTTCTGAAACAGAGCTTGTAGAAGATAAAATCACAACAGTTTCTTCAAGCAACAAGGATGCTGAAGAATCGGAAGTTATAAAAGAGAATCGCATAGAAAAACAATTGAGTGTTGAGGAGCTTGGAAATATATCAAGAAGTTTTACGCAAACTATTGCTACCGAGAAGATGGTTTCAGGTAGTCAATTGACTAAATTTGCAAAAAAGTATTATGGCAATCCACATTTTTGGGTTTATATATATGAAGCCAATAAAAATAAGATTAGCAATCCAGATAATGTGCCTACTGGTATAGAATTGAAAATACCAAAAGTGGATAAAAGATTAGTAGATGTAGATAATCTTGAAAGTATTGAGTTTGCAAAACAACTTCAAAGACAGTATTTAAAATAGAATGATTATGAAAAAAGTTGCGTTAATAACGGGTATAACGGGACAAGATGGTTCCTATTTGGCAGAACTTCTGTTAGAAAAAGGCTATGAAGTACACGGGACACTTCGCAGATCGTCATCTTTTAATACTGGACGTATCGAACATTTATACTTTGATGAATGGGTACGTGATATGAAACGAGGGCGTACTGTGAATTTGCATTATGCAGATATGACAGATTCGAGCTCTTTGATTCGTATCATTCAAACGATAAAACCCGATGAAATTTACAATTTAGCAGCTCAAAGTCATGTGAAGGTTAGTTTTGATGTGCCTGAATATACGGCCGAAACTGATGCTGTTGGCACACTTCGTTTGCTTGAAGCAGTGCGAATTTTAGGAATGGAAAAAACCACAAAGATATATCAAGCATCAACTTCTGAACTCTTTGGATTGGTGCAAGAAGTGCCTCAAAAAGAGACAACTCCATTTTATCCACGCAGTCCTTACGGTGTCGCTAAGCTTTATGGTTTTTGGATTACTAAAAATTACCGTGAATCTTATGGGATGTTTGCGGTAAATGGTATTCTTTTCAATCACGAGAGTGAAAGAAGGGGCGAAACTTTTGTTACAAGAAAAATTACACTTGCTGCTGCCAGAATTGCAAAAGGACTGCAAGAAAAACTCTATATGGGAAACTTGAGTTCGATGCGAGATTGGGGATATGCCAGAGATTATGTCGAATGTATGTGGTTGATGCTTCAACATCCTACTCCCGAAGACTTTGTAATTGCCACTGGCGAAATGCACTCAGTAAGAGAGTTTTGCACTTTGGCGTTTAAAGAAGTTGGCATCAATTTGCGATGGGAGGGTAAAGGAGTAGATGAAAAAGGAGTAGATATGGATACAGGCAAGGTAATTGTTGAAGTCGATCCAAAATATTTCAGACCAGCAGAAGTTGAGCAATTGTTAGGTGATCCTACAAAAGCTAAAACACTATTGGGGTGGAATCCTACAAAAACTTCCTTTGAAGAGTTGGTGAAATTGATGGTGAAGCACGATTTAGAGTTTGTCACAAACTTATAGATTAAAATGAATCTAAATAGTAAAATATATGTGGCTGGACACAAAGGTTTGGTTGGTTCAGCAATTTGGAATAATTTACAAAAAAGAGGATATCATAATCTTATAGGTCGCACAAGCAAGGAGTTAGATCTATTGGATATGTTTGCTGTTGAACAATTTTTCAATGAAGAAAAACCTGAATATGTGTTTTTAGCAGCTGCTTATGTTGGTGGGATTTTGGCTAATAATACTTTTCGGGCTGATTTTATTTATAGAAATTTACAGATTCAAAATAATGTAATCCATCAAAGCTACAAGTCGGGTGTAAAAAAGCTGTTGTTTTTGGGAAGTACTTGTATTTACCCTAAGGACGCACAACAGCCAATTCGAGAAGATTATCTGCTCACAGATATCCTTGAATACACCAATGAGCCCTACGCCATTGCTAAAATTGCAGGCTTGAAAATGTGCGAAAGCTATAATATCCAATATGAGACCAATTTTATAGCAGTGATGCCAACAAATCTTTATGGCCCGAATGATAACTTTGATTTAGAGACAAGTCACGTTCTGCCTGCTATTGTGCGTAAAGTACACTTGGCAAATGCCCTCAATAAAAATGATTGGGATGCAATTATCAAAGATTTGAACAGAAGGCCTATTAAGAATATTGATGGAAGCCATTCCAAAAATAGAATTGTAGAATTGCTAAAAGATTATGGAATAACAGAGCACCAATTAGAATTGTGGGGTTCAGGAGCACCACTACGTGAGTTTTTATGGAGTGAGGATATGGCTGATGCTTCTGTTTTTATTATGGAAAAAGTTGATTTTAAAGATCTGATAGTAGATAAAAATGAAATTCGTAATTGTCATATCAATATAGGTAGCGGAAAAGAGATATCTATTCTTGATTTAGCAAATAAAATTGCGATTATGATTGGTTATGAGGGCAAATTGATTTTTAATACCGACAAGCCAGATGGAACGATGAGAAAACTGACAGATGTAACTAAGTTGCACAGCTTGGGATGGAAACATAAGGTCGATATTGATGAAGGATTGTTGCATATCTACAATTGGTACAACAACAGTTAATTAAATGGTTTTTTCTGATGTCAAACCGTAGTGATTATTGAATATGATATTTGAGTTGTTGGGCAAAACTTTCTGATAATTCAATTGTAGATTCTCAACAATTAACAACGTCATTTATAGTTTTAAGTTATTAGCAAAAAGTGAAATTTTATAAACCTAAACTTTGGATCATATTGGTGGATATGTTGATATTTATTTTCAACATACTTCTTGTTTTTTTATTTCTCCCACTAACAACTCAAACTCCATTTGAAAAATATGATTTTATTTTAATTATATACATGGCGTTTTGGGTGCTTATATCATATTTTTTTAGAAGATATGAGAAGATGAGCAGCAAATCCTTTTTTAGTAGTTTTCTTCAGTTGTTTGGAACTACACTTCTCTCTTTTGTTGTTATTTTTATCACCATAATCTATTATTTCCCAGATAAGGGCTATTCGCTAAATGTTCTTTTTACTATTGTCTTAGGGCTATTTCTTTTGGTTTATTTTTATCAAATTATTTACTTTGCATTCAAATATGCAACTACTTATGAAGAATATGATTTTGAAATAGAAGAGCGAGCATCTCAGGTTTTTGAACGTCCGGAAATAACCATAAGTGAAGATGCGATAGCAGAAAGGAAGCAGCGGATTGAGCAATTTTCAGGTGACAGGGTATTTCAATTTTTGAATACAAACACCAATATTTTTAGTAAAAACACCAATGTGATAACCGATTTTAAATATGAAGCTCTGCTTGAGAGTGAAGCTTACCAGCACAATCAAATCGTTATTCTGAAAAAACTTAATAATATTAGGGGTATAAACAAACTTTTTAATTTAGTAAATCATAAATTACCTGATGATGGTTTGTTTATTTGTAGTTATATTTCTCAAAAATCTACCAAGCAAGCACTATTTAAGAAACATAGAAGAGGTGTTGCGGATATACTCTATTTTTTTCATTTTGTAGAACACCGATTGATGCCAAAAATCTTATTTGGTTCACGTTTGTACTTTGATATTACCGAAGGACAGAATCGCTCTCTTTCAAAAACAGAAGTTTTGGGTAGATTGAATTACAATGGATTTAAAATTGAACGTATTGCCAAAGTTGATGGTGCTCACTATGTTTTTGCTCGCAGAGATACAAATCCGGGGGTTCTTATTCAGAAAAGATATGGATTTCTGATTAAATTGAAGCGATATGGTATGGATGGTAAGCTATTTAATGTATATAAATTTAGGACAATGCACCCTTATGCTGAATATCTACAAGATTATGTATATCAACAAAATAACTTAGCCGAAGGAGGTAAGTTTAGGCACGATATTCGTATAACAACCTTAGGCAAATTTATGCGAAAATATTGGTTAGACGAATTACCTATGTTATATAATCTTATCAAAGGTGAAATGAAATTAGTTGGAGTTAGACCCCTGAGTGCCCACTATTTTAGTTTGTATTCCAAAAAACTACAAAAGATGAGGATAAAACATAAGCCCGGTCTATTGCCCCCGTTTTATGCTCATTTGCCTAAAACTATAGAAGAGATAGAAGCGTCTGAACTACTATATTTGGAAGAGTGTAATGAAAAAGGAACTTTTAGAACAGATGTAAAATACTTCTTCCTAATTTTAAAAAATATATTTTTTAGAAATGCAAGAAGTGCATAATAATAATAATAAAACCTAACTTATAATTTGTAACAATATGAATAGCCACTATTTTTATAGAAATGAGATAAAAAAAATATTCATTACTTTTGTTTCAGTAATTATGTTTTCTTTTATTCAAGCACAAGATATTCCTCATCATATTTCTCATACTCGAGTGTATGACTTTATCGATGAACTTGCAAATGAAGGATATATCGATATCAATACCGCTGTCAAGCCCTATTCAAGAAAACTAATTGCTGAAAAACTTCAAGATGCAAGTCAATTTATTGATAAACTTAATACTCGCCAACGTGCAGAGCTCAAATTTTTTATTGAGGAATTTGCATTAGAATTAGATTTACTGCCTGACTTTCCTTTTCCAATTCTTGAAAATGAAACGAGCCGACTCGATTTATTGCCTCCACTTTTCACTTTCAAAGATGATACTTTCAGAGCTCGTATTCAACCCATTTTGGGGATGCACATCTATAAAAATGAAAATGGACAAATCAATCATAGGTGGTTTGGTGTTGATTTTCAAGCATCTATTGGTAATAACTTGTCTGTTTATGGTAGCTTACGCGACAATTCGTTTGATGCAAGTGAAGGCTTGCTCCCTCGCCTTTCAAATCCCAATTACTTAACGGATTTTGCAGGATATGAATATAAAGAACCACATGACTTTAGCGATTCACGTGGAGGTATCAAACTGAACTGGGATTGGGGTTCGATAGGTTTAATGAAAGACAATATAGTGTGGGGTGATAATTATAACGGATCAAATATCATTTCAGGAAGAGCTCCATCTTTCCCAATGCTTAGTTTATCTCTTCGCCCTTCTAAGTGGTTTGAAATGAATTACATACACGGCTGGTTGGTGTCAAATGTAGTAGATAGTGCTCGATATTATATCGAAAATGATGTTCAGATTTGGTATCGCAATCACAATAAATATATTGCGGCCAATATGTTTACATTCACCCCGATTAGTAAATTTAAAATATCATTTGGTAATTCCATTATTTACGCAGAAGATAATGTGCAACCAGCTTATTTGCTGCCTATTGCTTTTTATAAATCTATCGACCATACATTGACAAAAGGTATCAGAACCGAAAACCAAAACTCGCAATTATTCTTTAATATTAGCTCAAGAAATATAAAGCATACACATTTATATTCTTCAGTTTTTATTGATGAGATTAAATTTTCGCGATTTAAGACCTCTGAGGCCGAAAACAACCCCATATCTTATAAGTTAGGCTTGAAGATTGACAATTTTCCAGTTCAAAATTTAGGTTTGAATGTAGAGTTTACCAAAACCAATATTATCAATTACAAACATTCGATAAGTGCTCTGACATACGCATCTAATAGTTATAATTTGGGTCATTATATGGGCGACAACTCGCAAGAAGTTTTTGCTTCACTTACATACAAACCTATCAGAGGGCTTGATTTTACCGCCTATTTGAAAGATGCAAAACACGGAAATGAGTACCAGTATGGACGAAGAGGTGAGGCGGGTAGTATTAAAGAAATTATCAGTCAACCTGTATTGGGTGATGTCATTTGGTCAAATCGAACTTATGGATTCAAGGTGTTGTATGAAATTATCAATAATACTTATGCAGTAGTAAAATTTGAAAATAGCAATATCCAAGGTTTTGAAGCTCTTTCGGATGAGATAAAAGGTGAAATTAGGATGTCGGCAGAGGAGTCTTTGAAATACTTTACACCTCCTTTTTTACATGGAAATGTAAATACCTTTATGATAGGCCTAAGTTTTGGATTCTAAAAAAGTTTTTCTAACTACTCTTTCATTGAGCTTTAGTTTTTATTTGTCAAAAAAAATTGCTAATTTTGGATTGTAAAAATAAGCTTATCAATGAAAAAACCAATCGTCATAGGGATAACCGGTGGAATAGGAGGGGGCAAATCTATGTTTTCTCGTTTTCTGATGCGTAGTGGTGAGTTGGTTTACGATACAGATTTAGAGGCTAAAATTTTGCAAAACTCCGATGAAAACCTCATTCGTGCTATCAAAAAAGTGTTTGGAGATGATGTGTATAACTCAGAAGGATTGGATAGGGCTAAATTGGCAAAAATTGTCTTTCCTCAGCCCGAAAAACTAAAAGAGTTAACCGATTTAGTGCATCCAGCCGTAAAAAAAGATTTCAAAAAATGGGTGAAAAACCATTCAGAAAGAAAGTTCTTGTTTATGGAGTGTGCTATTCTATTTGAAGGAAAATTTGATTTGTTGGTTGATAAAATAATTGTAGTAACAGCTCCTGAGAAAATTCGGATAGCACGGGTAATGAAGCGTGATAATATCAGTGAAGATGCAGTGCGTGCACGTATCAAAAATCAAATTCCTGAAGAGAAGAAAATAGAACGTGCCGATTGGATTTATGATACCAATAGCTCAGAATTTCCTAATCAAAGAGTTGATAGATTTTTAGAAGAACTAAATAGTATGTATCCTTAATACTTAATTCTTCAAGTAAGAATATTGGACAGCAATATGTTTTGCTTTCAAAGCAGAATAATCCTCATTCCAACCACCCAGCTCCACTGTTTCAAAACTATTTACTAAGTCTTTATTGTAAGGGCGTTCTACTCGGATATAATTCTCTGTAAATCCGTACATTACAGTTCTATCTCGTTTTGCTTCCCACAGTACTATAGCGGTTTTACCAATCTGTTTTTCATAAAACAATCTTGTTTTTCTATCCGATATATCGTGAAGCAAATCACTTCTTCGTTTTCGTTCTTTTAGATCAACTTGATGTTCGATTTCTAACATCTTTGTACCACTTCGCTCTGAATAAGTAAAAACGTGAAGTTGCGAAAAATCTAAGTCCTTGATAAATTGAACATTATCTTCAAAAAAATCATCCGTTTCACCCCGCACGCCAACAATGGTATCTACCCCAATGAAAGCATCTGGCAGGTGTTTCCTAATCATACTTACCCTCTCTCTGAATAGTTGTGTGTCGTATCTACGTTTCATTATTTTCAAAACATCGTCGCTACCACTTTGCAAAGGGATATGAAAATGAGGCATAAATAATTTGCTTTGAGCTACAAATTGAATAATCTCTTCACTCATCAAATTGGGTTCAACAGATGAGATCCTAAATCTCACTTCAGCATCGATAGCATCTAATTCTTTTAGTAAATCGATGAAAGTTTCTCCATTTCTTTTACCAAACTCTCCCGTATTCACACCTGTCAAAACAATCTCCTTGGCTCCTTTTTCAATAATCTCTTTCGCCATCTCTATGGTTTCGGCAATCGTGCCACTTCGGCTATGACCACGAGCCAAAGGTATGGTGCAAAAACTGCAATAATAATCACAGCCATCTTGTATTTTTAAGAAAAAGCGAGTACGATCATCATGCGAGATAGATGGTCTGAATTTCTTTATTCTTAAAATATTATTTCTGACTATCTTCTCTTGAGTATCATCCCAGTTTTGAAGATAAGCCAATATGTCAAACTTTTCGTTTGATCCCAACACCAAATCAACCCCTTCGATTGAGGCAATTTCCTCAGGTTTCAATTGGGCGTAGCAGCCCGTAACAATCATTTTTGCGTTTGGGTGTAGGCGATTTAGCCGTTTTATAGCCTGTCTGCTTTTATGATCAGCTATGTCGGTAACGGAGCAAGTGTTGATGATGCAAACGTCGGCCTGTTCGCCCATTTTGACTTTGTTGTAGCCAGCTTCTTGCAATTGTCTGCCAATAGCAGAGGTTTCTGCAAAATTTAATTTACAACCCAATGTGTGAAATGCTACTTTTTTATTTTGAAATATCTTATTATCAATCATTTTTTTGCCAGTTTAATACAACTTGTATAACAATTGTTTATCTAAATTGTTGAATCAATAAACTACTTATGTGTTGTATTTAATTTTATAAATTGAATGTGCAAAGTTACAAAAAAATAAATTTACTGCTTATAAATATGAGACTATATCATATTATTGCTAACTTTGTAAGTTACAACTAATTTAATTTTAATGAAGATTTTTATTACGACAATCCTATTTATTCGATAACGACTCAATATCATATATGAAATATAAAATTTTAATATTTGTTTTATCTATTAGTCATATTTTGTGTGCACAAAATATCTTGACAATATCACAAATTCAAGGAAAAAGTGAACAATCACCCTATATCAATCAAACTGTTACGACGACAGGTGTGGTAACTGCAATGTTTATTGGACAAAATACGATTAATGGTTTTTTTATTCAAGATAAAAATACAGACCCACATAGTTCGAGTGCAATATTTGTATATTCTCCAAATAATAATAATATTGTAGATTTATACGATGAAATTGAGATTAGCGGAAAGGTAGCAGAATATAAAAATAGAACTCAACTCTCTTCGGTTGAGCATCTTAAAATAATCGAAAAGGGTGTTCATCTTGAACCCATAAAAATTAATTATAACATCAATAATTGGGACTGGGAGCGTTATGAGGGTATGTTGATTGAGTTTGAACAGACATTGTGGGTCAATAACAATTACTATCTGGAGAGATATGGCGAGCTCGAATTAGGTGTGAAACGCCGCCCATCACCTACAAATATCGCCTTTCCGGGTTCTACACACTATGTTTCATTGCTTGCCGAAAGCGAAAAATTACCAATCTATATTGATGATGCCTACACTTCAAATTATGTTACACCGATTGTTTTTGCAGATGAATATGGCACACGTCGCACGGGTGAGCGAGTTGATAATTTGAGGGCTGTTGTTGATCAGGTAGCCGAAAAATATGTGCTTTATCCTGTCGGTGATTTGGAGTTTTATGGAAATCCTCGTTCTTTTGAACATCCTGATATTGGAGATTACAATGTAAAAGTTTGCAGTTTCAATTTAGAATATTATTTAACATCACCCAATAACTCCACTATGGGGCCAAGCTCTCAGGAGGAGTTAAACCGACAACACACCAAAATACTTGCAGCCCTATTAGCTATCGATGCTGATATATATGCATTGCAAGAAGTGGAACAAGGGCAACACGCTTTAAGAAAATTGGTTAACGATTTGAATAAAGATATCAACAATATTAAAGATGGAAAATCATATCAATTTATTGATGATGGAACGGTTGTAAATGGTACTTTTACTAAGGTTGGTTATATTTATAGAACAGACAAAATCAGCACACACAAAGACATGAAGAGCTTGAACTCACCCACACCCATCAATCGAAAGAAGATGCAAGCTTTTACACTTAATTCAAATGGCGAAAGGTTTATTCTTAGTGTCAATCACTTCAAGGCTAAGTCGGGTTGTCAAAATGCAAGTGGAGCCGATATTGACTTTGGTGATGGACAAAGTTGTTTCAATGCAAAACGAGTAGCTGAAGCAAATGCAGTTATCAATGCGGCTGTAACAAACACAGCTTATTATGGAGATGAAGATGTTCTTGTTGTAGGTGATTTGAATTCTTATGCAAAAGAAGATCCCATACAGACATTTATTCAAGCAGGCTATGTTGATTTGATAACACAATTTGGGGGCGAAGAAACTTATTCTTATGTGTACAGAACTGAAGCTGGTACATTAGATCACGCTTTGGCCAATAAAAGTATGGCAGCACAAGTAACGGGTGCGGCTCATTTTCATATAAACGCAGACGAATTAGCAAGTTTTGGATATGATGGCAGCAAATATGAAGCAAATATGTTTCGTTGTTCCGATCATGACCCAATAGTTATTGGACTTTCTTTAGGAAAAACAAGCAACAATATAAATAAGCCTTTCAATGAAAGGGTACAGGTCTTTCCAACAGTCATAAATGACGTTTTAAATATCAACAATGCAGAGGGTGCAGTAATTCAAATTTATACTATTGACGGAGTAAAAGCTTATCAGTCCATTGTTAAATCCAATTCTGAAATGCTGAATTTCAGGTCAAAGGGTCTAATCAAAGGGTTTTATATACTAAAATTGATGGGTGAAAACAGGGTGTTTACACAAGTAGTTGCGGTGAAATAAAAATAAAAAAAGAATAGTTCATAAAAAACAATTTTTCTATTTACGAAAAAAACTGTATTTTTGTTTTAGTTGAATAATAGGGTATTAATAATAGAAGATGAATTTAAAAGAACAACAAGCGGTCAAACAACGTTTTGGTATCATAGGCAATTCACAAGGATTAAATAGAGCTATTGATATTGCTGTGCAGGTAGCTCCTACAGATTTGTCGGTGCTGATTACGGGTGAGAGCGGTGTGGGTAAAGAGAATTTTCCTCAAATTATACACCATTTTAGTCATCGTAAACATGCTCAATATATTGCAGTGAATTGTGGTGCTATCCCTGAAGGAACTATCGATTCGGAACTTTTTGGACACGAAAAAGGAGCTTTTACAGGAGCATCAACCGATCGTAAAGGTTATTTTGAAGTGGCGGATGGTGGTACTATTTTTCTTGATGAAGTAGGCGAACTTCCTTTAGCAACACAAGTACGATTGTTACGTGTCCTTGAGACAGGAGAGTTTATTCGGGTGGGTTCATCTAAAGTACAAAAAACAGATGTACGCATAGTTGCAGCTACCAATGTGGATATAAATAAATCCATTCAAGAGGGTAAGTTTCGTGAAGATTTATTTTATCGTCTCAATACAGTACCGATTGCTGTGACACCTTTACGCAAGCGACGAGAAGATATATATATACTTTTTAGAAAATTTGCTTACGATTTCTCTGAAAAATACAATATGCCCCCGATAAGGCTGTCTCAAGATGCTCAGGAGATGCTAATAAATTATTATTGGCCAGGTAATATTCGTCAACTAAAGAATGTAACTGAGCAAATATCTGTAATTGAGCAGCAACGAGAAATTGGTGTCGAAATCCTTAGAAATTATTTGCCTGATACTAATTTTGGCAAACTACCTGTCCTGCGTTCTAAGATAGAAGAAGAGCGTAGTTTCAATAGTGAGCGAGAGATTTTATACCAAGTATTGTTTGATATGAAAAAAGATATCAACGACCTCAAAAAAATAATCAAAGAGCTTACAGATGGGCAATATCAAACTGCGTCAGATTCGATTTTAACTCCAAATATATTTCAGAAAGATCCATCTTTTGCAAACATCGATAATCCATATCAAGTTAGCTATGTCGAAGATTATGATGTTGATGCGGATAGTGATATAATGGATGTTAAAGTGACCGATGATGGCAGAACCCTTGCCGAAGCAGAGCGAGATTTGATTATTCAGGCTCTTGAAAGACACAATGGTAGGAGACGCCCTGTTGCGAAAGAACTGAATATTTCTGAACGCACACTGTATCGTAAAATTAAAGAGTATAATTTAGATGGAAATAAAGAAAATATTGATGAAGAATAGACAAAAATATATTTTTCTTTCGGTGATTGCATTGGTTTTATTTGGTTTTACCAATTGCTCAATCAAGTATAATTTTAGTATGGGCTCTGTTGATTATACAGTTTATCAATCTATTTCAATTGCTGATTTCCCAAATAATGCAGAGTTGGTTAATCCCACTTTGTCTCAAACATTTACTGAAGAACTCAGAGATAAATTCACCCGACAAACTCGTTTGACAGTATTAAAGAGCGATGGAGATATGCAAATCGAAGGAGAAATTATTGGATATGAATTGCAAGCGATGAGTATTAGTGCTGACTCTTATGCGTCTGAAACAAAACTGACTTTGACAATAAATGTGAGATTTGTTGACACAAAAGATCCTCAAAATGATTTTGATGACAAACGTTACAGCTCATTTCAACTTTTTGACAGCGACAGAATGTTAGCCGATGTAGAGGATGAATTAGTTACAATTTTAATAAAAGAGATAATAGACAATATATACAACGATACTGTGGCAAAATGGTAATCACAATTTTAAATTTAACTGTTCATAATGCAATACGAAAAATTTAAATTTTATCTCCAAAATCCCGATGCAGTCGGAGAGAATGAATTGCTCGATATCAATCAGCTTGTTGATCTGTATCCTTTTTTTAACTTGGGGAGATGGTTGCGATTAAGAGCATTAAAAAACACACAAAGTATCTATTTTGAAAAGGAATCTGAAAAAGTAAGTGTATTTACAAACGAGAGACGCAATTTGTTTTATTTTATTTTTCCAGAAACTGTTATAGAAGAGGAGCCACAGTTTAATAGGGAAGCAGGCACAGGTAGCTATTTTGATATAATTGGAGGAGTGGATAAACACAGCACAGAAAAAAAAAGAACTTTAAGCGAATTAGCAAAAAAATTGATGTCAGCAAAAGAAAGTTTTTTGGAAGAAGAGAGTCAAAATGATTCTATTGATGAAGTTACTAAAATTCAATCAAGCTCTATAGACGACAAGAATCAGCAAAAAAGATGGAGTGAATTAGAAAATGAATCAAAACGCTTAATCAAAGAGAATAAATTTAAGGATGCTCTTGTCATTTTAGAAGAATTAAATTTGAATAATCCAAAAAAAAGTGTTTACTTTGCAGACCAAATTCGGTTTTTAAAAAGAATTGTAGAAAATTAAATATCAAATAGAAGATAAAAGTATGTACACAACATTAGTGATTTTTATTATTTTAGCCGCTATATTATTGGTACTCATTGTTTTAGTTCAGAACTCAAAAGGGGGCGGGTTAGCAGCAGGTTTTCAATCATCCAATCAAATTATGGGTGTTCGTAAAACAACAGACTTTTTAGAAAAAGCAACTTGGGGGCTTGCTGGTTTTATGATTGTATTATCAATTTTTGCCGTAGGAATAGGAAGTAAAAGAACTGTAGTAACTGGTTCTGACTCAGCAATTCAAGGTGAAACAAATGATATTCAGCGTCAAATTCAAGAAGGTACTGCTGTGCCAAGTTTTGGTGAAACCCCTATGACTGACGTTGAAACAGAAGCTAATACAACTGAGGAATAAAAAATAATTCCTTTTTTAAATGATTACAAAGCGTATCAAAACTATTTTGATACGTTTTTTGTTTCAATCGATATATTATCTCCTATGAATTTTTACATCTCATACATTGATGTCATTGATTATTTGGGTACTTTTGCCTTTGCAATTAGTGGTATCCGACATGCAGCCTCCAAACGCTTTGATTGGTTTGGAGCTTATGTTGTTGGTTTGGTAACTGCCATTGGTGGTGGAACTACGCGTGATTTGTTTCTGGGTGTTACACCATTTTGGATGGTTCAACCTTCATATTTGATAATTACGGGGATAGCACTGTTATTTGTAATTACTTTTGGTAAATGGATAGTTCGCCTAAATTACACCATTTTCTTGTTTGATGCTATTGGGCTTGGGTTGTTTACAGTAGTGGGAATTGAAAAAGCACTTACCATAGGTTTTGAACCATGGATTGCCATTATGATGGGAATGATTACTGGTTCTGTTGGTGGGGTGATTCGAGATGTCTTAATCAATCAAGTCCCATTGATTTTAAGAAAAGATATTTATGCAATGGCTTCCATTTTTGGAGGAATAATCTATCTCGTTTTAGATTATTTTAATTGTCATCATGTTGCAACACAGACAGTTACTCTCGTTTCTGTTATTGTTATACGTGTGGTAGCTGCACACTATCATATTGGTCTGCCTACATTAAAAGAAGAGTCTAAATAAATTTGAAATATGCAACTTTTTTTTACACCCAATATAGATTCAAAAGGAGTGCTTAGTGAAGAAGAGAGTCGCCACGCAATTCGGGTATTGCGTTATCAATTAAACGACCCTATTGATTTGGTTGATGGTGTTGGTAATTATTATAAAGCTATTATTTCAAACCCGAATCCAAAAAGATGTGAGTTTGAGGT
>CAYFRA010000005.1:20124-52052 GCA_964345395.1 uncultured Paludibacter sp.
GCTATTTAACATTTGAAATAATACTATCTTTGCTATTCGTAACAATGAAATTAAAATAAATAAATTAATACTGTAAAATGGTTGATATTAAGGAACTTAACGCTCGAATTGAACAACAAAGTGTCTTTGTTGACTCGATTGTACTTGGAATGGACAAGGTAATTGTAGGTCAAAAGCATTTGGTTGAATCCTTATTAATTGGACTTCTTGCCGATGGACATATTCTTTTAGAAGGTGTTCCAGGATTGGCTAAAACGATGGCAATAAAAACATTATCTGATTTAATTAAAGCTGATTTTAGCCGTATTCAGTTTACACCCGATTTACTGCCTGCTGATGTGATAGGAACAATGATTTACAGTCAGAAGAACGAAGATTTTCACATAAAGAAAGGTCCTATCTTCGCAAATTTCATTTTAGCAGATGAGATTAACCGTGCTCCCGCAAAAGTGCAAAGTGCTTTGTTAGAATCGATGCAAGAACGTCAAGTTACTATTGGCGATACTACTTATCCACTAGGTAAGCCTTTTATGGTTTTAGCAACGCAAAACCCTATTGAGCAAGAGGGAACATATCCGCTTCCAGAGGCACAAGTTGACCGATTTATGTTGAAAGTTGTGATTGATTATCCAAAAAAAGAGGAAGAAAAACGTATTGTTCGACAAAACATAGCGAGTGAGATTATTAAAGTTGAACCTGTTGTTTCTATTCAAGATATTCTTACAGCTCGTGAGGTTGTTAAAGAGGTCTATATCGATGAGAAAATTGAAAAATACATTGTAGATATTGTTTTTGCTACTCGTTATCCTGAAGAGTACAAGCTGAATGATTTAAAAGATATGATTGCATTTGGTGCCTCACCACGAGCATCTATCAACTTAGCTTTGGCAGCAAGAGCTTATGCATTTATCAAACATCGTGGATACGTTGTGCCTGAGGATGTTAGGGCTGTTTGCTATGACGTTTTACGCCACAGAATTGGATTAAGCTACGAAGCGGAAGCCAATAATTTGACGTCGGAAGAGATAATTACAGATATTTTAAATGCGGTAGAGGTACCTTAATAGGTGCTGTTTGAATGGAAGCTTTTAGATGGAAACCAACGAGCTATTAAAAAAAGTACGAAAAATAGAGATTAAAACTCGTGCATTGTCTCAAAATGTGTTTGCGGGTCAATATCACTCTGCTTTCAAAGGTCGAGGTATGACTTTTTCAGAAGTGCGTGAATATCAATACGGCGATGATGTTCGCTCGATTGATTGGAACGTCACGGCTCGTTATGGACGTCCTTATATCAAAGTTTTTGAAGAAGAGCGCGAGCTGAATGTAATTCTTTTGGTGGATGTTTCTGGTAGTTTGGATTTTGGAACAAGTAGCCAAACCAAAAAGGCAATTGTTACCGAAGTAGCTGCTACATTGGCTTTTTCAACGATACAAAACAACGATAAAATTGGCGTGATTTTCTTTTCGGATAAAATTGAAAAGTTTATTCCACCCAAAAAAGGTCGTAAACACGTTTTGCACATTATTCGCGAGTTGCTTGTTTTCAAACCCGAAAGTAGTCAAACGGATATTGAAGGAGCGCTGAAGTACTTTACTAACGTAATTAAGAAAAGTTCAACTTGCTTCGTTATTTCTGATTTTTTTGGAAAAGATTTTAAGCAAACTCTTACCATATCGAATAACAAACACGATATTGTAGGTTTTCAGGTTTTCGACCAGCGCGAAACAGAAATTCCGAATGTTGGTTTGATTAAAATTAAAGATGCTGAAACGGGTGAGCGAATTTGGATTGATACTTCTGATAAAAAAATGCGTAAGTCGTATAAAGACCAATGGAATGAGAGACAATTGAACTTGCAAAAAATATTCAAACAAGCCGGTGTCGATTTTGTATCTATGAGTACCGATGAAGATTATGTGAAAACTTTGATGCGATTATTTAATCTGCGTTCTTAATGTTTTTTTGATAAAAATGAAATTGAAAACGAAATATAACTATCTGCTATTTCACGCTTTTGCGGTGTTGTTTTTGCTTTTTCCATTTATAGCTAAAGCTCAAACAATTTCAGTACAGGCCGATCTTGATTCTACTCAACTGTGGATTGGTGATCAAACCAATTTTCGCTTTAAGCTAATTCAAAACAAAGATATAAGCGTTCAATTTCCAAGTTTTACGGATACAATTGTTGGGAATCTTGAGATAATCGAGCAAGGAAAAATAGATACTGTGCATTTGCCTAATGACGAGATTGAACTAAATCTGAGTTATGTAGTAACTTCTTTTGAAGATTCGTTGCTTTATATTCCGCCATTTCCATTTGTTGTAGGTGATGATACGGTTTGGTCTAATGCCTCAGCTCTAAGAGTTATTCAGCCTTTTGAGATTGATACTGCCTCCAATGCAATTACTGATATTAAGCCGTTTTTCAATGCTAAGTTTGATTGGAAGTATTACGCTAAACGGATTCTGATTATTTTACTGATTTTAGCACTACTTGTTGTGCTTTTCTATTTTATTCGCAAACATCTCAAAACAAGACCGATAGTGGAAAAGATTATAGAACAAGCAAAGGTGCCGATAATACCTGCTTCTGTTGAAGCTCTTAATCAGTTGGCCGAGTTGGAGGTGAAAAAACTGTGGCAAAATGGACAAATAAAGCTTTATCACACTGAATTGACAGAAATTTTACGTATTTATATCGATAAGGTGTTTGCTATTAACGGTATGGAGATGACTTCGGATGAAATATTGAAAGCCTTATTTGTGCTTGATAAATTGGATAATAACGAGACAAATCAATTGAA
This sequence comes from uncultured Paludibacter sp., assembly GCA_964345395.1. Classification (GTDB taxonomy): domain Bacteria; phylum Bacteroidota; class Bacteroidia; order Bacteroidales; family Paludibacteraceae; genus UPXZ01. The sequence continues at coordinate 22,933 of CAYFRA010000005.1, forward strand.
TCAAATATTGAAATTAGCTGATTTAGTAAAATTTGCGAAGTGGAATCCAGCGCCGATAGATAATGAATTGAGTATGAAAAACGCTATTCAATTTGTTGAAAGTTCAAGACGATTTGATGCTGAATATATGCGTGTAAATGAGAGTAGTAAAAAGTGATAATTTGGCAAGAATAAGTTGTTGATATAGAAATAGTAAAATTGAGTTATGTCATTTAAGAATCCGGAATATTTGTATTTATTGTTGCTGCTGATACCGATGCTTGTGTGGTACTTTTGGGAACTTAAAAAGTCCAACGCAAGTGTTCAGATATCATCAATCGATAAAATAGATCGCAATCAAAAAACAATGAAAATGAGGTTTCGCAATCTACCATACTTATTGCGATTCTTGGCTTTGGTGTTTTTGATAATTGCTATCGCGCGTCCACAATCATCTATTCAGTGGCGGAAAGAGAGCAAAGAAGGGATTGACATAATGATTGCAATGGATATATCAGGTTCGATGATGGCTGATGATTTGAAACCAAGCCGATTGGATGCAGCAAAGAGTGTGGCTATTGAATTTATTCAGTCACGACCAAATGATAATATCGGATTAGTAATATTTGCAGCTGAAACTTTTACGCAGTGCCCTTTAACTACAGACCACGCCGTTTTGATAAATCTTTTTAATCAAGTTGATTATGGTATGGTAACTGACGGAACGGCTATTGGTTTAGGTTTGGCTAATGCCGTTAGTCGCCTAAAGGAGAGTAAAGCAAAATCAAAAGTTGTGATTTTATTGACAGACGGTTCTAATAACGCTGGAGATATAGCGCCTCGTACAGCAGCCGAAATTGCAAGTACATTTGGTATACGAGTTTATACCATAGGTATTGGAGCCGAAGGATTGGTGAATATGCCGGTTCAAACACCCTTTGGAACGCGCTATCAACAAATGAAATCAGATTTTGATGAAGTGGTGCTTAATGACATTGCATCGATGACAGGTGGTAAGTATTTTAGAGCAACGGATAATACAAAATTAAGAGCTATTTATCAGGAGATAGACCAATTGGAAAAGACGAAAATTAGTGTACAAGAATATAGTAATAAGAGTGAACTCTATTTTTTATTTGCATTAATAGCTCTTACATTGCTGTTGTTAGAGGTGATTTTGCGTAACTCGTGGCTGCGTACAATGCCATAGATTAATTTAGAAAAACTTATAAATATAATATGTTTAGATTTGCACATCCAAATTATTTCTTACTTCTGATTCCTGTTCTACTGACAGTTCTACTGTACGTGTGGGCGCAGATAAAGCGTAGGAAAAATCTGAAATTGTGGGGTGAATTAGAAACATTAAAGCATTTGATGCCTAATGTTTCATTCGTTCGTCCTCACTTGAAATATTGGATGCAGTTTTTAGCACTTCTGCTATTGGTTGTTGTACTTGCACAGCCACAATTTGGACAAAAAGAAGAGACAGTAAAGAAGAGTGGGATAGAGTTGATGATTGCATTGGATGTGTCCAATTCGATGCTAGCGCAAGATGTGCAGCCAAATCGATTGTTGAAATCCAAGCAAGTTTTATCACAAATGATTGATCAGATGAGTGATGATAAAGTAGGTTTAGTGATTTTTGCAGGTGATGCATATGTGCAAATGCCAATGACAGCCGATTATGACGCTGCAAAACTCTTTTTATCAACCATCACGACTAATTCGGTGCCATTACAAGGTACTTCTATTGGCTCTGCTATTGATTTGTGCATCAAATCCTTTAGTTCTGATAATAATTCGGTAGGAAAAGCAATAGTGATAATAACAGACGCAGAAAACCACGAAGATGATGTTATTTCGGCAGCTAAATTAGCACGAAAAAACAATATACAAGTACACGTGGTAGGTATGGGAACACCCGAGGGCGCACCAATACCGATTGGAAGTTCTCTTAGTTTCAAAAAAGATAATCAAGGAAATGTGGTTGTAACAAATCTAAATGAACAGCTTGGAGCAAGTATCGCTGAAGCGGGTGGTGGTATGTATGTGAGAGCCGACAATACTGATGCTGCATTAAGACACGTTACAAAGCAGTTGTCTGAGCTATCAAAAGGAACTTTTGATGAAAAACAATATAGTAATTTCAACGAGCAGTTTCAGTCGTTTGCACTTTTAGCTTTAATTTTGTTGATGATAGAATATTTTATTTTCAATCGTCAGAATAAATGGTTTAGTCGAATTAAAATTTTTGATGTAAAGAAATGAAACGATTTTGGATCATAACAGGATTGTTCTTTTTTGTAACAATGCTTTCTGCTCAAAGTGAAAGTGTTGATATTCGTAGTGGTAATAAGTATTATAAGAAAGAGAAATTTAGCGAGGCTGAAATAGAATACCGAAAAGCGCTTCAAAAAAACGCTGAGTCATTTGAAGCTAATTACAATTTGGGCAACGCACTCTTCAAGCAAGGAAAGTATGAGCAGGCAATGGAGTTCTATCAAGCCGCTTTTCCGTTTGCTAATGATAAACAGAAAAAAGCATTCGATTATCATAACATAGGCAATACATTGATGGGTAATGCAAAATACAAAGAGGCAATTGAGGCATACAAAATGTCGTTGAGAAATAACCCAAAAGATGATGAAACGCGTTACAATTTAGCTTATGCGCAAGCTATGTTGAAAAAAGAGGAAGATAATAACGACGGTGGAGGTGGGGCAAGTGATAATCAAGATAATAAGGAAGATGAACCTAAAAAACAGCCTGATAATCAGCAAGAACAACCTCAACCTCAGCAGCAGCAAATGTCGAAAGAACAGGCTCAACAAATTTTAGAGGCTTTAGAACAAGATGAAAAAGATATTCAAGATAAAGTAAGAAACAAACAACAGCGTTCGATAAAGAAAACAGATAAAGATTGGTAATTAAGATTTTGAGAAAGATGAAGCGATTATTGTTGATATATCTATTATTAAGCGTAGTTTCTTTTGCAACTACACCCCTCTTAGCTAACAACTTCAAGGCAAGTGCACCTGAAGTTGTCTATATGGGTACGCCTTTTCAGTTAACTTACACCATCGATGTTGATGCAAAAGATTTGCAAGCACCCGACTTTCAAGTTTTTGAAATTTTGGCTGGTCCTTATCAATCCCGTAGTAGCTATACTCAAATAATAAATGGTAAACGCTCAAGCTCTACAACGCTCACATTTACTTTTACTTTGATGCCAACAAAGATTGGGAAATTTAATATACCAGGTGCTTATATTGTTGTTGAAGGTAAGAAAATTACATCAAACGATTTACAAATTAAAGTAGAGGAATCATCCAATCAATCGCAAACTGGTACTTATGACGGCAGTTCCTCTGATAATTCAAGTAAAAGTGTGAGCAATGAAAGCATATTTGTGCGTACAATCATTTCAAAAGGAAGTGTTTACGAACAAGAAGCTGTTACAGTTACCTATAAGCTCTATACTTTATTGGATGTTGCACAGTTTACGGATATAAAACTGCCTGATTTTAATGGCTTTTTAAAACAAGATATTGAACAACCACAAAATAAACAGTTAGCAGCTGAAAGTTACAATGGACGACAATACGGTACGGTTGTTCTATATCAAGCAGTGCTTTTCCCTCAACAAACAGGCGAATTAAAAATAGAGCCAGCTAACTTTACAGCTTTGGTTCGATTAAAAAATAAAGCACAGGTGCGTAGCATCTTTGATGATTTCTTTGATACCTACACCAATATTGAGAAAAAGCTGGTAGCACCAGCAATGACCGTGCGTATCAACCCACTACCTACAGAAGGTAAACCGAGTTCATTCTCGGGAGTGGTAGGTAGTTTTAATATGACTTCTGATTTGAGTTCAGGAAATTTGAAAACCAATGAAGCTGGTACTATAAAATTGACAATTAAGGGTTCTGGAAATATGAAACTGCTGAAGAATCCGAAAATAAAATTTCCTGATAGTTTTGAAGTTTATGACCCAAAAGTTGAAAATAACTTTGAAGTAAAATCAGGTAATATGGCTGGCACCAAAACGATTGAATATCTGTTTATTCCTCGTCGTGCAGGCAAATACGATATCCCATCAGCCGAATTATCCTATTTTGACCTAACAAATAGAATGTATCGCACGATGCGTACACCTGCTTTCAAGCTTAATATTGTGAAAGGTGAAGGTGGAGAATTGGTAATGGAAAATTTTACAGGAAATTCAGATGTAAATGAGTTGGCTCGCGATATCCGATATATCAAAACAGCACCCATAAAGCTTCTAAAAGAAAAAAGACCTTTCTTCGGCACATTTCTATTTTGGATGCTCTATTTGCTACCGCTCATTATTGCTTCCATATTATTTATTTACCTACGCAAGAGAATGATTGAAAATGCTGATATCGCTTTTGTGAAAAATAAAAAGGCAAATAGAATTGCTACAAAACGTTTGCGAAAAGCGAAAAAAGCATTGAAGGAAGATGATAAAAAAGGATTTTATGAAGAGATAATTCAAACAGTTTGGAAATATTTATCTGATAAACTTACGATACCCGTAGCAGAGCTGAATAAAGAGAATATTCAAGCTAAGATGCAAGAAAAAGCATATAGTGATGAGTTAATAAATAAATTTGAAAAAATACTAACTGATTGTGAATATGCTATATATGCGCCCAATTCAGGTCAGATAGAGATGACTAATGTCTATGAAGAAAGTATTGACGCAATTTCAGAATTAGAAAACCATTCAAGAAAGAGAAGATGATGAGATTAGTAATTATGGTATGGATGGTGCTTGTTTCATTTTTATCACTTCAAGCTGAAACAGCTTTAACTGCTCAGCAAAGTATTGAACGAGCCCACGAAATGTATAAAGAAGAGCAATATTTAGATGCCGCCAAGCATTATGAGGCAGCTTTGAAAGAAGGAGTAGCCTCTCAGTTATACTATAATATCGCAAATAGTTATTATGAAGCAGGTGAGTTGGGATTAGCTATTCTAAATTATGAACGAGCATTGCGATTAAGCCCCAACTTTAAGGATGCAAAGTACAATTTGAAAATTGCACAAGATAGAGTTGTTGATAAAATTGATAGCTCGCCTGAGTTTTGGCTGAGGAAGTTTTCACAATCTATTGTTGATTTGAATAATTCAAACGGTTGGGTGCTTTTTAGTTTTATATTTTTTATTACTGCGTTGTTTGGTTTTTTGGTTTTCACATTTGCTTATATGCGGAAATATAAAAAATTAGGCTTTCATTTGATGGTTGTGAGTCTTTTTCTTTTTGTAGGTGGATTTGTTTTGGCTGGAGTAAGTAAAAAACAACACATAACTTATGATCAAGCCATTATAATTAACGCATCAGTAGCAATCAAAAATGCACCCAACAAAGCTTCTACAGATCTTTTCCAGCTACACGAAGGTACGAAAGTGAAAATACGTTCGACAGAAGCCGATTGGGTTGAAATAAGCTTAGAAAACGGAGCTGTCGGTTGGATGGAAGAGAGTAAGTTAGAGCGAATTTAATTCTATTAAAATGATAGAGTACCTAGATGCGATAGATAAGCAGTGGTTGCTAAGCTTGAATGCAATGCATTCTTCTTTTTGGGATGGATTTATGTACACATTTAGCGGTAAGTTTGTTTGGGTTCCGCTTTATCTGTCCATTCTTTTCCTTGTTATCAAACGTTGGAAAAAAGAGTCTTGGTGGCTGGTGCTTGCCCTGATTTTGTCTATTGTATTTGCAGACCAGATAGCCTCAGGAATAATAAAAACCTCTGTTATGAGATTTCGACCAACTCACAGTCCTGAAATTTCGGAGTTTGTCAATCTGGTAAAAGGCTATCGTGGTGGTAAATATGGCTTTGTTTCTTCACACGCAGCTAATTCATTTGCTTTAGCTCTGCTTTCTACTCTGTTTTTTAGAAACAAACTATTCAGTTTTTCTATTTTCTTATGGGCAATTGTCAATTCCTATTCACGTATTTATCTTGGCGTTCACTATCCTGGCGACATTTTAGGTGGTACTTTAGTGGGAATAGTCGTAGCTATCTTTCTTTATTTTTTATTGAAAAAAATAAGACCAACTCTTTTTGATAAAAAACAACAATCAGATAAATTTGATTATTTCCCAAGCTATATCCTTTGGTTGAGCATCGTAGGGATTGCGATTTATGCTAAGTGGTTCTTTTAAGATTTTATCAATATAAAAAGAGAGTGTTTCACATCTATGGAACACTCTCTTTTTTTTGACAGATTATTTTAATTATAAACTTTTTACATAGATCTCGCCTAACATACGATAAGCTACGTTCAATACGCTGTCATCATCTAACAGAACGATGCCACCATCAGGTCCTGGCTCGATGTGGAGTCCTAAACTTTTACCTTCGTCATAATTTGACCCGCCGAAGTAATTTTTTACAGTTTCTTTTTCCAGACCAAGCTCTTCGGCAATCTTGGCCATACTTCCACTTGGGAGCGCATCCTTCACTTTTCGCAACTCGTTGAATGTTATCTTTATACCCATACTTTTAAATAGTTAGAGGTTAATAATTAATTTGTTCATAATTTTAATTGTTAAATGTAATATCTTTATTTCGATTTGACAAATTAAATGTAATTTAATTTCAAATCATTGAATTATTTTCACTTTATTATGAGAATCTATCAAATCAAGTGGAGATATTTATTTTGTATATTCGTTATAAAACTCTACAATTGTTTCAAATCCTTTCTTGTATAAATCTAATTGGAAATGCTCATTTGGAGAATGTATTGAGTTAGATTCAAGTCCAAATCCCATCAAAATTGGTTTCACGCCTAAGGCCTCTTCAAAAACAGGAATTACACCGATACTTCCTCCTCTGCGTACGGCTAATGGACGCTTACCAAATACTTTTTCGTAAGCTCTTTCGGCGGCTCTATATTCTGGTGAATCGATTGGGCACACATAACTTTCTGCACCGTGTAGCCACCTAACTTCAATGTCTATATGCTTAGGAGCTAAGCTTATGATATGATCTTTTACTAACTTCCTGATTTTTTCTGAACGTTGGTTAGGCACTAAACGAGCTGATAATTTGGCAAATGCCTTTGATGGAAGCACAGTTTTGCTACCTTCACCCGTGTATCCTCCCCATATTCCACACAAATCCATAGTGGGACGCACTCCTGTTTGTTCGATAACCGAATATGGTTTCTCGCCAAAAGTATGTTTGATACCTAAATCAGATTTATACTCCTTCTCATCAAAGGGAATTTGGTCTGTTAGCTTTTGTTCCTCATCAGTCAATGCTATTACATCATCATAAAAACCTGGAACTGTTATTTTGCCATTTTTATCTATCAGTTGTGCTAAAATTTTGCTCAATTCAGTTATTGGATTTGCCACTGCACCTCCAAAAATCCCTGAGTGTAAATCACGGTTTGCACCTGTTACTTCAATTTCCCAATAAGCCAGGCCTCTCAATCCTGTTGTTATGCTGGGTTTATCGGCACTAAGCATACTGGTATCCGAAACCAAAATCGTATCACAAGCCAAAAGTTCTTTATTCTCTTTGCAAAATTTGGATAAATTGGGTGAGCCAATCTCCTCTTCGCCTTCAAGAATAAATTTTACATTACATTTCAGTTGATTTGTTCTTACCAAATATTCAAATGCTTTTGCATGCAAGAAAGATTGTCCTTTATCATCATCAGCACCGCGTGCATATAATTTTCCATCACGAAAATCTGGCTCAAAAGGATTAGAAGTCCATAGTTCAAGAGGTTCAGCTGGCATCACATCATAGTGTCCATATACCATTACTGTAGGTAATTTGCTGTCAATAATTTTCTCCGCATAAACCACTGGATTCCCCTCTGTTGGCATAATATCCACTTTGTCCACTCCAATTTCAAGTAAAAGCTCCTGCCATCTTGCAGCACATCGTTCGATGTCAGCTCTTCGCTCGGTATGGGCACTTACACTTGGTATTCTGATTAAACTGGCTAACTCTTCGTAAAAACGATCTTCGTTTTCATTAAAATAATTTTTTACTTCCATTTTATTGATATAAGTTAATGCAAATTATAAGTTTTCAAATAATTGTTGAAGATACAATTATTTTTTGAAATAAATTATTTTTTTATCAAATATTCCAAATAATTTGTTCTGTTTTATTTTATTTCTATTTAATGCCTATATTTGTCTTCAAGTATTAATATTTTAATTAGATATAGAAATGGGTAAACGAATTGTTAAACAAGTAATCAGAGGACGAAATGCCATTGATGGTGCCGGTGTTCATCTCAAAAGAGTTATTGGATATGAGAATGTAAAAGATTTTGATCCTTTTCTAATGTTAGATGGTTTTGATTCGCACAATCCGGAAGATTATATCAAAGGTTTTCCCTGGCATCCGCATCGTGGCATCGAAACTGTAACTTTTTTATTAAAAGGAGAAATAGAACATAGCGACAGCTTAGGTAATAAAGGGTATATTCGAGAGTTGGATTGTCAATGGATGACAGCAGGTTCAGGAATTATACACCAAGAAATGCCACTGCCAGCAGATTGGTTGTTGGGTTGTCAGTTGTGGGTAAATCTACCAGCAAAAGATAAGATGACAGAACCAGCCTATAGGGATATTACCCACAATGATTTGGTGGTGATAGAAGAAGAAAATGCTTTGATTCGTATCATTTCAGGACAATATAAAGGGCACAAAGGGGCTTTCACAGGTGATTATGTAAAGGTTCAATATATTGAAGTTACGCTACAGCCAAATGCAAGTTGGATCTATAACGAAACTCCCAATGATGAAACGCTTTTTATTTACCTCATCGAGGGCACATTGGCTCACAGTGACGCACCGACTGTTTATGAAGAAAAAGCTTGTGCTATGTTATTTGGATCTAACAGTGATGCTAATGAGGCAAACGATCAAGTGCAAGTATTTGCTGGTGAAAATGGAGCACGTTTTATCTTATTAGCTGCCAAACCACTTGACGAACCTGTTGTATGGGGTGGCCCAATAGTGATGAATACAAGAGAGGAGTTAGATTTGGCTTTTGATGAGTTGGATGATGGAACTTTCATCAAACATAAAATTTAAAACTTATGCTACAAAAGCAAATATTGTTTGCCTAAATCAATTTATTAATTTAACTTTGCACACAATTTGAATGGAAGTTTTATCAAAAATATTCATATAGATAAATGAGCATTTGGTTGTTTGAGTTCAATTTTAATTGCGAGTTTTCTTTTCACGAAAAAAAAGAAATCAACAATCAGCTTTTCAATAAATATAATCGGAAAAAAGTGAGTTATCTCCTTTTTTCCGATTTTTGTATATAGATACATCAATTAAACATTTAAACATAATGAGCAAATCAATTAAAAAAGTAATTTTATTAGGTTCCGGAGCATTAAAAATTGGACAAGCTGGTGAGTTTGATTATTCAGGTGCTCAAGCCTTGAAAGCGTTGCGTGAAGAGGGTATTGAAAGTATCCTTATTAATCCCAATATCGCAACAATTCAGACCTCAGAGGGAGTAGCAGATAAGGTCTATTTCTTGCCTATCACACCCTATTTTGTAGAAAAGCTGATAGAGAAAGAGAAGCCTGATGGGATTTTACTTGCTTTTGGAGGACAAACTGCATTGAATTGTGGAGTCGAACTTTATCAAAATGGAGTTTTGCAAAAACATAATGTTGCAGTTTTAGGAACTTCGGTTGATGCCATTATGATAACAGAAGATAGAGATTTGTTTGTTAAGCATTTAGATGAAATCAATGCTAAAACCCCTCTTTCGAAAGCTGTGAACGATTTAGAGGCTGCAATAGAAGCAGCTAAACAAATTTCATACCCTGTGATGGTGCGTTCTGCTTATGCTTTAGGTGGTTTGGGTTCGGGAGTTTGCGATACAGAGGAGGAGTTTATTGAGTTGTGTAAAAGTGCTTTGTCATTTTCAAATCAGATTTTGGTAGAAGAGAGTCTTAAAGGGTGGAAAGAGATTGAGTTTGAGGTGATTAGAGATAAAAATGATCATTGCTTTACAGTAGTGCCAATGGAAAACTTCGATCCTCTTGGCATTCATACAGGCGAAAGCATTGTTGTTGCACCTATTGTAACGCTAAATAGTGAACAAATTGAGTTGTTAGAAGATGTAGCACGGCGTGTGATCAGGCATATTGGCATTGTTGGCGAATGTAATATCCAATATGCATTCAATGCTGAAACAAATGATTATCGTATAATTGAAGTGAATGCCCGATTGAGCCGATCTTCAGCTTTGGCTTCTAAAGCTTCTGGCTATCCTTTGGCCTTTGTAGCTACTAAATTGGCTTTAGGTTATTCATTAGACCAAATTGGTGAAATGGGTACTTCAAATTCAGCCTACGTGGCACCTCAGTTGGATTATTCTATTGTAAAAATTCCTCGTTGGGATTTGACTAAATTTGAAGGTGTCAGCCGACAAATTGGCTCGTCGATGAAGTCGGTAGGTGAAATTATGAGTGTTGGGAAATCTTTTGAGGAAATTATCCAAAAAGGTTTGCGGATGATAGGGCAGGGGATGCACGGTTTTGTAGGAAATAAAGAGATGGTATTTGAAGATATCGAAGATGCACTTTCAAACCCTACAGACTTGAGAATATTTGCTATCGCTGATGCGTTTGAAAAAGGATATAGTGTTGAGCAAATCAGAGATTTGACAAAGATTGATAGTTGGTTTTTAGAGAAGTTAGAAAATATATTTCTGTTTAGTAGGAAATTAGGTGAGTATGATAAAATAGAGCAACTGCCAAAAGAAATGCTTGAAAAAGCTAAGATACTCGGTTTTAGTGATTTTCAGATAGCCCGCTTTGTTGAAAATCCAGATGGAACTTTAGATAATGATTTGCTTCGTGTCCGGAATTATCGCAAGTCATTAGGCATTAAACCAGCTGTGGGGCGTATCAATACTGTGGCGTCGGCAAATCCAGATAAAACCAATTATTTATATATGACCTATGGTGCTGACCGCAGCTATGAACCCCAAAAAGAGGGAGGCGAAACTGTTATTGTTTTGGGTTCTGGAGCGTATCGTATCGGCTCGTCAGTTGAGTTTGATTGGTGTTCTGTGAATGCTGTGCAAACTGCTCGAAACCTCAACTACCAATCGGTAATGATTAATTATAATCCCGAAACAGTTTCTACTGATTATGATATGTGCGATCGACTCTATTTTGATGAACTTACTTTTGAACGTGTATTGGATATCTCTGATGTTGAAAACCCAAAAGGGGTGATTGTTTCTGTTGGTGGACAAATACCAAATAATTTAGCAATCAAGCTGCATCGCCAAGATATACCAATCTTGGGAACATCAGCAATTTCAATAGACCGTGCCGAAAATCGACATAAATTTTCAGCTATGCTCGACCAATTGGGCATCGATCAGCCTCGCTGGAAAGAGCTTACTAATTTTGATGAGATTGATAATTTTGTCGCAGAGGTTGGTTTTCCCGTGTTGATTCGACCATCTTATGTGCTTTCGGGGGCTGCTATGAATGTTTGCTACAACCAAGAGCAGATGTACACTTTCTTGCAGATGGCTGCAAATGTTTCAAAAGAATTTCCTGTGGTGGTATCTCAATTTTTACAAAATGCCAAAGAGATAGAATTTGATGCGGTTGCAAAAAATGGTGAAGTTGTAGAATACGCCATTTCTGAGCATGTCGAATTTGCGGGTGTTCACTCTGGTGATGCAACTTTGGTGTTTCCTGCTCAAAAAATTTATTTTGAGACTATGAGGCGTGTTAAGAAAATATCTAAACAAATTGCGAAAGAGTTACAAATATCAGGTCCATTCAACATCCAATATTTAGCTAAAAACAATGAACTGAAAGTGATTGAATGTAATCTTAGAGCGTCACGTTCTTTTCCCTTTGTTTCTAAAGTATTGAAAAGAAACTTTATCGAAACAGCAACAAAGATTATGTTGGACGCACCCTATGATTTGCCCGATAAATCGGTTTTTGACTTGGATTATGTAGGTGTAAAAGCTTCTCAGTTTTCGTTTTCACGTTTACACAATTTCGATCCAATCTTGGGTGTAGATATGTCATCGACAGGAGAGGTAGGCTGCATTGGCGATGATTTTTCTGAAGCATTATTGAAAGCGATGCTATCAGTGGGTTATGATATTCCCAAAAAATCTGTTTTGATTTCGTCTGGTGAAGCCAAATCAAAAGTTGACTTGTTGGATGCTTGTAAATTGCTTGATGAAAAGGGTTTCCATATTTATGCCAGTCACGGTACACAGAAATTTCTGTCAGATAATGGTGTGAATGCAATTGATGTGAATTGGCCTGATGAAGATGGCGACAACAACATTTTGTCGATGATTGCCGATAAAAAATACGATCTGATCATCAATATCCCCAAGAATGTGAGCAAACGCGAATTGACAAATGGTTACAACATTCGCCGTTCAGCGGTAGATTATAATATACCACTTATTACAAATTCAAGGCTTGCATCTGCCTTTATTCAGGCTTTTTGTGAGTTGGATATGAGTAAGTTAAAAACAAAAAGTTGGAATCAATACTAATTGGTTAAAAACAGAGATAAAGATGGTGCGGGTAATTTTTTTTTACTCGCACTTTTTTATTTAAATATAGAATAAATCATCTTCGAGTATAAATGATACGCAGCTTTTTTTTTCAAGAAATATGTTTTTTGTGAAGATGTAAATCTATAAGAATTTTCAATACTCAAATAGAGGTGTTTATTAGAACTTGTTTTTAAACAAATGAACAATTGTTCATATAATTGTGTTATCTTTGCAGTCGAATTTAATATACGGAATTTATGGAAATGACAGATGCAGCATATATATTGAAAGCAATATCTCACGAGACTCGTTTGAAGGTGATAAGAGAGCTTAGCGAAACAGAAGAGTTGAATGTTTCTCAATTGGTAGGGATTATCAAATGCGAACAATCACTGCTTTCACATCATCTAACAGATATGCGTGCAAAGGGGATTTTGAATTGCAGAAAAGAAGGGAAAAATTGCTATTATTCACTGAAAATTAAACAAATTGCTAAGGTCTTTGACTGTATTCAAACTTGTTAAATTTTAATTAATAAATGAACAGATGAAAAGTATTTTCAAAAAATATAGTTTAGCATTGATAGGAGTTGTGGTAGGTTCTATTGGTGGATATGCGTATTACTATTATATAGGCTGTGCATCGGGAGCTTGTCCTCTAACATCAAACCCCTACATCACCACACTTTATGGGGCTTTGATAGGGTACTTGCTGTTTGATTTGTTTAAGAAAAAAGAGAAAAAAAATGAGCAAGCTTAAAGCGTATTTTAGAAAATGGGATAGTTCAAGAGTTTTGAGATTAATTATTGGGCTTATCCTTACCATTGCTTATTTGGCTGAGGGTGAAACGCTTTATATGGGTTTAGCTATCTTTTTCTTGGTTCAAGCGATAATGAATATTGGATGTGGTAGTAGTTGTGCTACCGGTAGTAGTCAGGAAAAAACAACAACTTATAAGTTTAACAAGCTTGATAAAGACAATAATTAGTTGAATTTTCAAATAAAATAATCAGTATGAAAAAGATTTTTTTAATAATTACAATAATACTTGTTTCAATTGGATCGATATATTTATATGCCGAAAAGAGACAAGATATTCAATCAGAAATAAACAATAAATTAGAAAACAATAAAACAACAAAAAAACAAATGGGAACAGTACATTTAACAAAAGCAGATTTTTTAGAAAAAGTAGTTGATTACGAAAATAATCCTACAGAGTGGAAATATCTAGGTGACAAACCTTGTATCATTGACTTTTATGCCGATTGGTGTGGTCCTTGCAAAATGGTTGCACCTATTTTAGAAGAATTGGCAGTAGAATATGGAGACGACATCTATATCTACAAAGTTGATACAGAAAGTGAGCAGGAATTGGCAGCTGCATTTGGTATCAGAAGTATTCCATCTATATTGTTCGTGCCAATGGATGAAGCGCCTCAAATGGCAGCAGGTGCACTACCAAAGCATGCATTGAAAGATGCTATACATAATGTGTTATTGAAAGATAAAACTAAAGAAAACTAACATGAAAGCTAAAAGTATTTTATTTCTAATTGCGACTTTTGCAATTTTTACTTTTGCTTCTTGTAATTCAGCAAAGGAGTCTAAAAGTGAAACAGAAGAAAATACACCCCAAACAGAAGAAATTACTGAAGCTAAAAGCAGTTTATTATCTTCTAATGAGGTGATTTCAGAACCAATACACATCACAACAGAAGAGTTCAAGCAGTTGGTACACAACTTTGATAAAAACCCAAGTGAGTGGGTTTATGAAGGAGATAAGCCTTGTATCATTGATTTTTGGGCTGAGTGGTGTGCTCCTTGTCGTGCTATCGCTCCAATTTTAGATGAGGTTGCTAAAGAGTATGCAGGTCAAGTTTATGTATATAAAGTTGATGTTGATGCCGAAACAACCTTAGGGCACGTTTATGGTATTCAAAGCATTCCAACCCTATTGTTTGTGCCTTTGACTGGAGATCCCAAACCTTCAATTGGTTTGATACAGAAGGAAGAAATAATGCAAAACGTGAACGATTTTTTATTGAAATAATCTTAGTAGCTTGATAAAATATTATGTTTGTAGAATTATTAAGTAAGTATGATTGGGAGAAGAGTGTTGAGCTTGTTACAGAAAAAATAGATGAAGCAGGCTGGAAACTCTTGGCAACTCATAATCTTCAACAATCTCTGAAAAACTTTGATTATGAAGTAAAACCGATCAAAGTAATCGAGCTTTGTAATCCACATTTAGCAAATAAAGTTCTATCGATTGATGAATTGCGTTTGTATTCAAATTTGATGCCTTGCCGCATTTCTGTTTATGAAAAAACGGATGGTAACACCTATCTTTCATTGATGAATGCTGGTGAATTAGCTTCACAACTTGATGAAAAGATGAAAAACGTAATGAATGATGTTTACAAAGAGTCTCTCGAAATTGTAAAATCAATTGTGGAAAAGTAGAAAAAAATTAGTGATTTGATTTTTTTAGTAATGAAAACGATTTGTCAATCTATAGTGGCAAATCGTTTTTTTTAATGCTTGCTTTAATTTCATAAGATTTGGTCACAAAATAGGAAAATCATCATTTTTATTATATTTTTGTATTTTAGATAAAAGAGCATAGGAAACATTGAATGGATAAATTGCGTTTTGCAAGTTTTGGTAGTGGAAGTAGTGGTAACAGTTATTTTATTGGTAACCACTCTTTTGGCATATTGATAGATGCAGGTGTAGGTGTGCGTAAAACACGCAGATTTCTTCGTTCTATGGGGCTCGATTTTCATCATATTTGGGGAGTGTTTGTAACTCATGATCATACAGACCACATCAAAGCAGTAGGTATATTGGGTGAAAAACACCATATCCCTATTTATGCTACTCAAAAAGTACATGAAGGAATCAATCGTAATTATATGGTTACGCAAAAGTTATCTTCTTCCGTAAGGATGATTGAAATAGGTGAAACAGTACAGATAGGTGAGTTTTTAGTCAAATCGTTTCCTGTATCTCACGATGCATCTGAGTCAGTAGGATATAGCATCAATTACAGAGATAAGAAATTGACTGTGGCTACAGACTTAGGTTATATCAATGAGGAGGCCGAAGTGAATTTACTCAGTTCAGATATGATTGTTTTGGAATCTAATCATGATGAGGAGATGTTGATGAACGGAACATATCCTTACTATCTAAAAGAGAGAATTGTAGCTCAAACGGGACATTTGTCAAATAGGCAAGCAGCTGATTTTATCAGTAATAACTATACAAACAAATGGAAATATATTTTTCTTTGCCATTTGAGCAAAGATAACAATAAACCCAATTTGGTTGTAGAGGAGATCGAAAATGCTTTGAAAGAGCGAGGGCACCAACACAAAGATCAGACAGCTATCATTCCGCTTGAACGCTTAGAAATGTCAGATGTTTTTGTTTTATAAAGAATACTTTAACGGTAAAAATCAGATAAGAAATGAAATCAAAATTAGTGCTTATTCCAACTTACAATGAAAAAGAAAATATCGAAAACATCATTCGTACTGTTTTTGATTTGGAAGGTAATTTTCATATTTTGGTAATTGATGATAATTCACCTGACGGAACTGCTGCTATTGTAAAAAGATTGATGGAGGAGTTTCCAGCTCAGCTTTTTATTTTGGAGCGTGAAGGAAAATTGGGATTAGGTACTGCCTATATAGCAGGTTTCAAATGGGGTATTGAGAAAAAATATGATTATATATTTGAGATGGATGCAGATTTTTCACACAATCCCAATGATTTAATCAAACTGTATGAGGCTTGCGAAATTGAAGGTGCAGATGTTGCAATTGGGTCACGCTATGTGAGTGGAGTAAATGTTGTGAACTGGCCAATGGGAAGGGTGCTGATGTCCTATTTTGCATCTAAGTATGTTCGCATAATTACTGGTCTGAAAATTAAAGATACTACGGCAGGATTCAAATGCTATCGCCGTGAAGTTTTAGAAACCATTGAATTAGATAAAATTAAATTCAAAGGATATGCATTTCAGGTTGAGATGAAATTTACGGCTTATCAATGCGGTTTTAAAGTTACAGAGGTGCCTATTATTTTTGTTAACCGTCAATTGGGCACATCAAAAATGAATAGTAGTATTTTTGGAGAAGCTTTCTTTGGTGTTATCCAAATGCGTTTAAGTAGCTTGACCCGAAAATACCCCCAGAAGTCGAATTAAGATTATTAAGAATGAAAATATTAATCAAAAACGCTTTTATTATCAATGAAGGAATTAGTTTTAAGGGTTCTTTGTTGATTGATAATGAGTGGATTGCAAAGATTTATTACGAAAATGAAAGTGTTGAAGAAGTTGATGCAGATGAAATTATTGATGCCGAAGGATTGTGGTTATTGCCAGGTGCTATTGACGACCAAGTACACTTTAGAGAACCAGGACTAACACATAAAGCTGATATACAAAGTGAAAGTCGGGCTGCCGTAGCAGGAGGGATTACCTCATTTATGGAAATGCCCAATACCATCCCACAAACTACAACAATTGATTTACTTGAAGAAAAATACAGTATTGCTGAAAGAAACTCTTATGCCAATTACTCGTTTTACTTAGGCGCTACCAACGATAATATAGAGGAACTACTCAAAGTAAACCCCAAAAATGTTTGTGGTATCAAGGTGTTTATGGGATCATCTACAGGTGATATGCTCGTAAATAATGTTGAAACTCTTCAACGTATATTCAGTGAAGCTCCAAGTTTAATTGCGGTTCATTGCGAAGACGAAGCGATAATTCAACATAATCTTGCCCATTACAGAGAGCTATATGGCGATGATATTGAATGTAAACACCATCCCTTTATCCGTTCTGAAGAGGCTTGTTATAAGTCTTCTTCATTGGCGGTAGAGTTGGCAAAGCGTTACAACACCCGACTGCATCTTTTGCATGTTTCTACAGAAAAAGAGCTGTCGCTATTTCAAAACGATATTCCATTATCCGAAAAAATGATTACCGCTGAAGCCTGTGTTCATCATCTGTGGTTTTCGGATTCAGACTATGACCATAAAGGTGCAAAGATCAAATGGAATCCGGCAGTGAAAACTGAGAGTGATCGATTGGCTTTGTTAGAAGCATTGAATAGCAATCATTTGGATGTTGTGGCAACAGACCATGCGCCTCACACATTAGAGGAAAAAATGAAAAAATACTTTGAAAGTCCATCAGGTGGTCCTTTGGTGCAACATGCTCTGATAGTAATGATACAATTAGCCAAACAAGGCTATATAACTGTGGAAAAAGTGGTTGAAAAAATGTGTCATGCTCCAGCTGATCTGTTTCGTATTGACAAAAGGGGTTATATAAGAAAAAATTACTATGCCGACTTGGTTCTTGTAAATCCAAACTCGCCCAATGAAGTTAATGCTCAAAATCTTTTATATAAGTGTGCTTGGTCTCCATTTGAAGGAGAAATGTTTGAGGCAAAAGTAGAAAAAACCTTTGTCAATGGTCATTTGGTTTATGATAATGGCTCGATTGACAAAACTCCAAGAGGGATGAGATTAAATTTTAACAAAATTGAAAATCCAATCGAAACCTCGCTTTAAAAAAATAATTATCAAATAATTAGTTGCTAAAATGAAATTGAAAAAACAATTAAAACTTTTTGTTTTTTTTATATCAGCTCTGCTGTTAAGTTCTTGCAATCAAGAGAACAAAGCCTATATAACCAACCAGGGTAAGGTGTTTGGAACTTATTATAAAATAACTTACGAACATCCTAAGGCTAAGAATTTACAAGAGCTTATCAACTCAAGTTTTGAGGAGTTTAATAATTCACTATCAACATTTTCACCCACATCAATCATTTCTCGAATCAATCAAAATGACAAAACAGTGTTGACAGACGACTATTTCAATGAGATGTTTGTTTCAGCTATGCAAATTTCGGAAGTGAGCCATGGTGCTTTTGATATAACTGTAGCTCCTTTGGTTAATGCTTGGGGTTTTGGCACTGCATCTGAACTTCCCAAAAACAAATTTAATGTCGATTCTATTCTCGATTTTGTTGGGTATCAAAAGGTGAATTTAGTCGATTATAAAATAATCAAAGAAGATAGCAGAACTTTACTTGATGCAAGTGCAATAGCCAAAGGACAAGCTTGTGATGTGATAGGAAGGGTGTTAGAGAAAGAGGGTTGCCGAAACTTTATGGTTGAGATAGGAGGTGAAATATTTTGTCAAGGAATCAATCAAAATGGTGAAAAATGGCATATTGGAATTGATCGCCCCGCTTTCAATTCTTTTGAAATTGATGGTGATTTTCAGGCAATTATTGCTATTTCAGATATGGGGATGGCAACTTCGGGCAACTACCGTCAGTTTTATGTGAAAGATGGTAAACGTTATGCCCACACTATCGACCCCCGAACTGGTTATCCTGTTGATCATAACTTGCTAAGTGCTACTGTATTGGCACCAAGTTGTATGGTTGCCGATGCTTATGCAACTGCCTTTATGGTGTTGGGAGTTGAGGAGAGTATGCAGTTGGTAAATGAGCAGAAAGATTTGGAGTGTTTTTTAATTTTCTCGGATGCGAATGAAACGATTCAAACTATAATGTCTGATGGCTTCAAACAATACTTGATTCAAGGGGATTAATCGATCTCAATTCATTAAAAATTTTGAATTTAGTTTATAAGTTGATATAAATTTACTATTTTTGCATTCTTAAATTCTTAAACTCAAATAGTTGCTTTAACTAACAAAATAAATGAAAGAAAAAATAACTATCCTATTTCTAAGTGTTTTGTTCTTTGTATCTTGTGGAGAGTATCAAAAGGTGCTAAAATCCACAGATCCAGAGGTTAAATACGACAAAGCCGTAGAGTATTATCATCAAAAAAAATATGATAAAGCCATCTCTCTTTTTGATGATATTTCAACTTACTATAGAAATACCGATAGAGCTGAAATGATTATCAACTATTTGGCTAATTCATATATTGCAAGAAAAGATTACTATACAGCAAGCGAATATTTTCAAACCTACATCAACGCATATCCAAGAGGTAGATTTATAGAAGAGGCTCGTTTCAAAAACGCTTTTTGTTTTTACAAAGATTCACCCGATGTAAAGTTAGACCAAGCCGCTACGTATAGAGCTATTGCAGCATTTCAAGAATTTATTGATTTGTTTCCAAACTCAACTAAAGCATCTGAAGCTGATAATTTCATTAGAGAATTGAATGACAAGTTGGCACAAAAAGAACTGTTAAATGCAAAGTTATATTACGATTTGGGAACTTATATGGGAAATAACTACCTTTCGGCTGTGATTTGTGCTGAAAATGCTTTGAAGGTATTTCCATCAACATCACATCGTGAAGATTTGATGATTGTGATACTTAAAGCAAAATATCAGCAAGCAATTTATAGTGATGCGGCCTTGATTGTTGATCGATATCAATCAACCATTGATGAGGCTTATACCTATATGAATGAATTTCCTAATGGGAAATACTTCTCACAAGCTAAAGATATTTTGGCAAAAATGGAAAAAAATATGCCTGACAATCAGGATTGATTTGGAACAGACATATCTAAAATAATTTATAAAAAGAATTTATTTAATTTCAAATAGAATATGGAATACAAAAAAATTAATGCTCCTACCAATACAACAACGCTTGATATCAATAAATTGAGTGATGCTGTAGGTAATGCTTATGAAACTGTTGTGATTATTGCTAAGAGAGCAAATCAGATTGAACAAGAGCTGAAAGCTGAGTTGGATAGAAAATTGCAAGATTTTACCACCTCGTCTGACGCTATTGAGGAAGTATTTGAAAACCGTGAGCAAATTGAAATTTCACGTTACTACGAAAAGTTGCCTAAAGCTACTCTTTTTGCTATCCAGGAGTTCCAAGAAGATAAAATCTTTTATCGTAATCCACTAAAAGATAAGCTAAAATAGACACGATTAGTTCCAAAACTTTATTGGTTTGAAAATATAAATACTCTTCTTGTTCGTTCATATTTGAGACAGAACAAGAAGTTTCTATTTTAAATTCTGTTATATTTGCAACTAATTTTATCATACGAAAATAGATAATATTACGTTTGTATTTTGATTAATCAAACACCCATTTGCGATGAAACTTAAATTCTTTATTCTACTTTTTTTGAGTTCGATCATTTGGGCTAATGCTCAAGAGTTGAAGTGTAATGTTCAAATCAACTCAGACAAGATACAAGGAACCAACAAGTCGGTGTTCAAAGATTTACAGCAAAACATTACGCAGTTTATCAATGAGCGAAAATGGACTGACTTGGTGTTTGAAGAGGAAGAGCGTATTGAGTGTAGCATCAATTTGATCATCAACAGTGTAGATGGTAATGATTTTAGCGGAGAGTTGTTGGTGCAGTCACGACGTCCAGTTTTCAACTCTAATTATCCAACTACGTTGATAAATTTTAAAGACAATGGTATAAATTTCACATACAATGAATTTGATCAGTTGGAATTTACTCCCAGCAATCTTTCTTCAAATCTTACAGCTATATTGGCTTATTACGCCTATTTGATTATCGGTTATGATATGGATACATTTTCGAGATGGGGTGGAACGCCCTATTTTCAAGCTGCAGAAAGTATTGTAACCCAGGCTCAAAGTACAAGTTGGTCGGGATGGAGAGCGTTTGATAATAATCGTAATCGATATGCCGTTGTTAGTAATTTGATGGATGAAGCTTTTCGAAAATTTCGAGAATATAACTATCAGTATCATCGCTTAGGTCTCGATGAAATGAGTTTTAATGCAACAAACGGACGAGCAAAAATAGCAAATGGTTTTGAACTTCTTAGAGAAGCCAACCGAGCTCGCCCCAATGCAGTGATTATAACTATGTTTTTAGATGCAAAAAATGATGAGCTGATAAATATATTCAAACAAGGAAGCAGAGAAGAAAAAGAAAAGATGATTGAAAATTTGACTGCTATCAATCCTGCTATGACCAATAGGTATGAACAAATTAACCAAAAATAATTCAAATTATTCAACTACAATTTCGATTAAATAATTTAGAACATTTATCTTTGTAATTCTAAATAAAGATATCAATTGAAATATGCTGAAATCACTTTCCATATCTAACTATGCCCTCATTTCAAAATTGACTATTGATTTTAGCAATGGTATGTCTGTCATTACGGGTGAAACTGGTGCAGGTAAATCGATTATTTTAGCAGCTTTGTCGCTAATACAAGGACAACGTGCCGATTTACGGGTAATTAGAAAACAGGAAGAGAAAGCAGTTGTGGAAGCAGTTTTTTTTATCGAATCATACGCTTTACAAGATTTTTTTGAAGAGAACGAACTCGACTACAGTAGCGAGTGTATCATCCGAAGAGAGCTATCTGTGAGTGGCAAGTCGCGTGCATTCATCAATGATACTCCTGTTTCACTTCATATTCTTCGAGAATTGTCGCTTCAATTGATTGATATCCATTCGCAACACGAAAACTTACTTCTAATCAAAGAAGATTATCAGTTGCAAGTTTTGGATGCCATTGCACAAAATGAAGATGAAATTGCTGCATATAAAATGGCTTTTCTTCATTGGAAAGAGAAGAAAAATGAGTTGAGTGAGCTAATTAAAAAGGCACAAAATCAAAAATCTGACATAGATTATCTTCAATTCCAATATCAACAGTTGGACGAAGCTCAATTGAACACAATAGATCAAGAAGAGTTGGAGAGCGAGCAAGAGATATTGAGTCATGTAGAAGAGATTAAAACTACGCTTCAAAGCTTAGGAGCAAATTTTGATGAAGGAGATAATAATATTATCAATTTGAATAAAGACTCTTTAAGTTTATTATCTCAGATTACAGACTACTATCCAAAATCAAATGATTGGTATGAGCGTTTAAGTTCTATATATATTGAGTTGAGAGATATTGCCAATGAGATTTCATCATCTCAAGGTCAGTTGGATTATGACCCGGTGCAGCTTGAACACATCAATAGTAGATTGGATTTGCTTTATAGCTTGCAAAAGAAATTTCAAGTTAATAGCGTATTGGAGCTGATTGATATACGCGAATCTTTAAGAAAACAATTAGATGAGATTGAGGGTTTTGACGATAAAATAGAGGCTGCAAGAAAACAGGTCGATTTGAAATTTGAAATATTGACAAAAGCTTCAGACAAACTTACACAATCGCGAACTTTAGCTAAGCCAACTATAGAGTCCTATTTGGTAGATCAATTGCAACAGTTGGGAATGGTTGATGTACAAGTTGAAGTGGCTATGCAAGAGGGAGAGGACTTTACAGAGAGTGGCAAAGATCGTGTTAGTTATCTATTTACAGCTAATAAAAATCACGATTTACAAGCGTTGGCTGAAATAGCTTCAGGTGGTGAAATGTCAAGATTTATGTTGGCTATCAAATCATTATTAGCTAAGAAATCTTCGATACCAACCATAATTTTTGATGAAATAGATACAGGCGTATCGGGTGAAGTGGCGGTGAAAGTAGCTAAGATTATGCAATTGATGGGTAAGTCAAGTCAGATTATAGTAATTACGCATTTACCTCAAATTGCAGCAAAAGCTCATCATCACTATCGAGTTTACAAAGAGAGTCCCAATGATACTGCCGAAACATTTATTGAGTTATTAGACGAACCAAATAGAATTGATGAGTTGGCACTGATGTTGAGTGGTAATAAAAGTTCTGAAGCGGCTATTCTTAATGCTAAGGAGCTACTTGGTCTATAATAAATTAACCTTCAGCAGAGTCGTAAAGCCTTCCTTGCCAGGTCTCTCGCTCTTCTAATTTTTTCTCAATTTTATGAACAAACTCGAAATTTTTTAATCCCCATTGCGGGGCAATTAAGTATTGTCCTGGAGATTGAGAAACAAACCTTTCAATGGCTATGTTAGGATTGAGTATTTCTAAAAAATCAACTACCAAATTTACATATTCGTCGGGCGTAAACAAATTAAACCATTCTGGATTGCTTAGATATTGACGTGCCATTTTTGTGCCTTTTACCAATTGTAATTGATGAAGTTTTAGTGCATTGAGAGGCAATTTGGAAACTCTTTTTGCATGGGTAAGAATATCCTCACGACTCTCTTTGGGTAGCCCAAGAATAAGATGAGCTCCTGTACGGATTCCGCGTTGATGGGTGTTGTGGATCGCTTCTACAGCACTCTGGTAGTTGTGTCCACGATTGATAAAATCAAGTGTTTCGTCATTTGTACTTTCAATCCCATATTCAATCATCACGTAATAAGATTTATTCAATTCCGCAAAGTAATCGAGTAGGGCGTCATTGACACAATCAGGGCGGGTGCCTATGACTATACCTGCAACCTTGGGGTTTTCAAGTGCTTCTTCATAAGTCTTCGCTAAATTTTCAAGTCTATCATAAGTGTTGGTGTAGGTTTGAAAATAAGCCAAATAATTTTGAGCTTCATATTTGTGATGAAAAAAATCAATTCCCTCTTGCACTTGTTGTGCTACACTCTTGCTGGGTTTGGCATATTCAGGGCTGAAAGTAAGATTATTACAATAAGTGCATCCACCTACGCCTTTACTTCCATCCCGATTGGGACAAGTAAAACCAGCGTTGATAGAGATTTTTTGAACACGCTCATCAAACTCCTGTTTGAGAACATTGTTGTAGTTGAGATATCTTTGTTTCATTAAAAATTTATTAGCTCGTTGACTATATTAAAAAGAGTGGGTATAGTTTTTTTGACCTACCCACTTCTTTTTTTTGATTATAATTGAAACAAGTTTATAGCTGTAATGTTCTCTATAAACTGTGATTTAATTCTAAAATACTGTTTTTATACACCCATATCAGCCCTTACAGCTTCAATTTTTTTATTGGCAGCAGATTCTACCTCGTTGTATTGATCCAAAGATTTCAAATCACCACGCACTTCAATATAAAATTTGATTTTAGGCTCTGTGCCTGATGGACGAACTGAAATTTTGGTGCCATCTTCAGTAAAAAATTGCAATACATTTGATGTTGTATCCATTTCAATCTTTTCACTCGTTGCTGATACAAAATTTGTTTCTTTCAGTAGTTCGTAATCTTTAATCAGAACTACAGGCGACCCCGCAATCGTTTTTGGTGGATTGTTACGATAGTTTACCATCATCTGTTTGATCTCATCAGCACCAGTTTTACCAGGTCTAACTACAGAAATTCCTTTTTCTAATCCATAGCCAAACTCCAAGTAGATATTTTGTAAAACCTCAAACAGTGTCATGTTTTCG
This sequence comes from uncultured Paludibacter sp., assembly GCA_964345395.1. GTDB lineage: Bacteria > Bacteroidota > Bacteroidia > Bacteroidales > Paludibacteraceae > UPXZ01. Next base: position 47,796 of record CAYFRA010000005.1, read on the forward strand.
CCTTTTGCCCAAGCTGCAATTTCAGCCATCAAAGTACAAGCTGATACAGCATCTTTATCGCGAGCAAAATCTTCACCCAAAAAGCCATAACTCTCTTCGCCACCACCGATATAAGTTTTTACACCTTCAGTTTCGCGCATCACTTGTGCAATCCATTTGAATCCGGTATAAGTGTCGTAATACTCAACATTGTATTTGCGAGCAATATCAGCAAACACTTCGGTCGAAACAATGGTTTTAACCACATACTCCTTACCAGTCAATCTACCCAAACGCTTCCATTGCATAAGCATATAGTAGATGTATATAACAAGTATCTGATTACCATTGAGCAGTATCCATTCGCCATTGTTATCCTTCACAGCTACTCCTATACGATCGGCGTCAGGGTCAGTTCCCATTACGATATCAGCATCTAACTCTTTGGCTTTAGCTACAGCCAATTCTAAAGCTGCAGGCTCTTCAGGATTAGGGGAGATAACGGTAGGAAATTCTCCACTCAAAACATTTTGCTCCGGCACATCGATGATATTAGTAAATCCGATAGCTCTCAAGGCATCTGGAATCAGCTTAATACCCGTTCCGTGTATAGGGGTATAAACTATTTTCAAATCTTTGTTCGCCTCAATAGCAGCTGGGTTGAGTACCAATGATTTCACTTTTTCGATGAATATTTGATCCATCTCTTTACCAATAATTTCAATAAGATCCGGGTTGCCTTCAAACTTAATATCGTTGACATCTTTGATTTTATCCACTTCGTTGATTACGTTCACATCGTGTGGACCAATCATTTGTGCACCATCATCCCAATAAGCTTTATAGCCATTATATTCTTTAGGATTGTGTGATGCTGTGATGATAACACCGCTTTGACAACCCAAATGACGTATTGCAAATGATGTTTCAGGTGTTGGACGTAAATCTTCCCATAGGTAAACTTTGATACCATTTGCTGAAAAAATATTAGCTACAATTTCAGAAAACTTACGGCTATTGTTACGAACATCGTGTCCTACCACAACGCTAATTTGTTTTAAATCAGCAAATTGAGCATTGAGATAATTGCTTAATCCCTGAGTTGCTGCACCTACTGTATATTTATTCATTCGGTTTGAGCCAGTACCCATAATGCCTCGCAATCCTCCCGTGCCAAACTCAAGATCTTTGTAGAAAGACTCTATAAGTTCAGTTTGATCATCGGCCTCTAACATCAATCTTACATCGGCTTTTGTCTCCTCGTCATAGTTGCCATCCAACCAAGACTGTGCTTTGACCATTACTTCTTTTAATAACTCTTTATTATCCATATCTAAAAAAACTTTGTAAACTACTTTTTAATATTTGGTAATTCCAAACCATATCCTTTTTTCTTATCTTCAGCTTTTAGCCAGAAACTAAGTATGAGTGCCAACACTCCAAATGATGCAAAGATAATCATTGGGAGAGTATAATTGTATTTCAAATCGGCACCCTGTTTGATGGCCTCACTAACTCCTGGATTGCTCGCTTTCAATGCCCAACCAATAAGAATTGGGGTAAGCATAAGACCAATATTTTGAATCCAGAAAATAATAGAATAAGCCGAACCGAGCACTTTATTGTCCACTAATTTTGGAACACTTGGCCACAAAGAAGCCGGAACCAAAGAGAACGATACTCCCAAAATAATGATAGCAGTTAATGCTACTCCAAATGTAAACTGTTCAGCTGGTACAAGTGCAAAAATTAAATGACATATAATTACTAATAACGAACCCAACATCAACATCGTTGCTCCAAGCCCTTTGTTATCGATAAACCATCCCAATAGCGGAGTGAGTATCATAGCACCGATAGGGAAGTAAGAAAATAGATTGCCAGCCTCGGCGGTTGTCATATCTAATCGGCTCTCCAACATTCCTGTTGCAAACTTTTGGAATGGGAAAATTGCAGAGTAGAATAATACGCAAAGTCCTGCTACGATTAAAAATGTTTTTGATGTAAAAATTGCTTTCAAATCGCTAACTTTAAACTCCTCATCTTCTGATTGACTGCCTTGTGATGCTAAATCTTGTTGATCTAATTTTCTATCAAAGAAGAAATAGACAGAGAAGGTCAGCAGGCCAATAAGCAATAATAAAGTGCCGACACCTACAGATAGCGTGATAGACCCAGTCTCTGCTAAATAGGGTGACAAACGGAATACGGCAAACACACCCAATCTGGCAATAGCCATTTCAAGACCCATAGCCAAAGCCAACTCTTTGCCAGTAAACCACTTAACAATACCTTTAGATACGGTGATTCCAGCCATTTCGACACCACAACCAAAAATAGCAAAACCTATACTTGCCACTTTTGCCGACGGTTGAAATTGAGTCAAGAAAGAATTGAAGAAATTGTAACCAAAACCACCATTGTTAAATAAATCGCTAATACCATATAGCTTGATAGAGGCTCCGAGTAGCATAATAAAACCAGATAAAATGGCGGTATATCTAACACCTATTTTATCTAAAATAATACCCGCAAAGATCAAAAAGAATACAAATACATTTAAGAAGTATTCAGAACCTGCTACAGCTCCAAATGTTTCGGGCGACCAGTTTAAATTTCTTTCTAACAATGAACTTAATGGTGCGAGTACATCGATAAACATATAGGCAAAAAACATGGTACTCGATAAGAGAAGAAGTACTACCCAACGAACCCATTTTGAGTCGCGTAGTGTGTGTCCGATTTTTTGTGTCATAATTATTATTTTCTAAGTTATACAAGTTTTGAATTTACAAAGCTAACTATTTTTTTTAGCTTAATCTTGTTTTTATTGATATTTTTATCAATGAAATCAATGTGAGTTTTATCTGAATATATTCTATTTGATTCTCTCGTAGATACAAAATGAGTAAGGATACTTGTTTTTTTCATCAGGATTGTGATCTTCACAGCTCACAAGTTGCCACTTATCATCTTCCCAATCAGGGAAGTAAGTATCAGCTTCAAATTCGGAGTGAACCCAAGTGATATAAAGTTTGTCTAACAGGTTTGACTCTAAAGCTTGTTTGTAGATAGATGCTCCCCCCATAATAAAAACCTTTTTTTCGTTTTTGCAGAGCTCAATTGCTTTTTTTAATGAGTTCACTTCGATATGCGACTCTATATTTTTATTGGCTTTTCGAGTTAGTACGATATTTTTACGATTTGGTAATGGTCTGATTGGCAAACCATCATAAGTAACTCTTCCCATAATAACTGGATGACCAAGCGTAATATTCTTAAAATACTTCAAATCGGCAGGCAGATGCCAAGGCATCACACCATCTTTACCGATAGCATAATCTTGTGCAATAGCAACAATCAAAGAAATTTCTGGCATAATACTGTTTATCTAAATGGCAACTTCACCCTTGATATGCGGATGAGGATTGTAGTTTGTTAGTTCAAAGTCCGAATACTGAAAATCAAAAATAGATTTAATATCAGGGTTTATTTTCATTTCGGGTAGCTGTCTTACATCACGAGTAAGTTGTAGTTTAACCTGCTCAATATGATTGGAGTAGATATGTACATCACCCATCGTATGTACAAAATCACCAGCCTTCAACCCGGTTACTTGTGCCATCATTTTCAATAGTAAAGCATACGAAGCAATATTAAAAGGTACACCTAAAAAGACATCAGCACTGCGTTGATAAAGTTGCAGACTCAATTTGCCATCAGCAACATAAAATTGAAAAAAAGCATGACAAGGAGGGAGGTTCATATTTGATAGGTCGGCAACATTCCACGCACTCACAATTATCCGCCGAGAGTCGGGATTGTTTTTTATTGCATCGACAGCTTGTTTTATTTGGTCAATATGTCCTCCGTTATAATCAGGCCACGAACGCCATTGATAGCCATAAATATGACCCAGATCACCATTCTCGTCAGCCCATTCATTCCAAATCCGAACCCCATTTTCAGTTAAATATTTGGTGTTGGTGTCACCTGCCAAAAACCAAAGCAGCTCATGAATAATTGACTTTAAATGCAGCTTTTTTGTTGTTAACACAGGAAAACCATCCTCTAAATTAAATCGCATTTGATGCCCAAAAAGACTGATAGTACCTGTTCCAGTACGGTCTTCTTTCTCTATTCCTTCATCAAGAATGCGTTGTAGTAAATCTAAATACTGTTTCATATCTTTCGTAATTTCAATTTCACAAAGATACAATATTTATGTTCAATAAGAATAGAAAGCTGTTTTAATGCATAGAAAATATTGTTTGGGAA